>DHWI01000005.1:66769-74006 GCA_002413095.1 Thermoleophilia bacterium UBA5186 | reverse complement strand
CGAAGAGCGGATTTCCCTCGGCGACGGGGAAGATCCGATCACCCAGGCGCGCCGCGAGCTCGCCGCGCCCGACCGTGGACTCGAGCAGCTCCCGGCAAGCATCGTCCGAAAGCGGCTCCAGCAGCGTCGTCAGAGCGTTGAGCTTCCCGCCGGACCACCCCGCGTGCGTCTCGAGCAGCTCGGGCCGCGCGAGGCAGAGGACGAAGATCGGAAAGCCGCGGCTCCAATCGGCCAGATGCTCGATGAGGTCGAGCAAGGTCGCCTCGGCCCAGTCCAGATCGTCGAGGACGACGACTACGGGCCGGCGTTCGGCGAGAGACTCGAGCAGCTTCCGCACAGCCCAGAACGTCTCCTCCGCCGGAACCGGGTCGTCGGCCACCCCGGAGGCCGCCGCCACTCCCGCCACGATCCGCTCGGCGTCGTCCTCGGCCGCGACGAGTGCCAGAATTCGGGCTCGGGCGTCCGCGGCGCTCGTCGTCTCGTCGATCCCGGCGGCCTGCTCGACCACCTGCCGCACCGGCCAGAACGTGATCCCTTCGCCGTACGGAAGGCAGCTTCCGCGCAGTATGGTCGCTTGGCCCTCGAGTCCTTGCAGGAGCTCGGCTGCGAGCCGTGACTTGCCCACTCCGGCGGGCCCGAGCAGCGAGAAGAGCTGACACGTCTCGCCGCTGACAGCTCGCTCGAACGACTGCTTGAGCAGGGCCAGCTCGCGGTCACGGCCGACGAAGGCCCCGCCGCTCCCCGGACGCCCCGCGCCTCCTCGGTCGGGCAGCTGGATCACCAACGCGGCTTTGACCGGCTCGGTCCTGCCACGAAGGGTCAGCGTGCGCGGCTCGCCCGCTTCGACTCCGTCGCGTGCGAGACGGAGCGTCATCGTCGCGGCAAGGATCTCCCCCGGCTTCGCCTCCTGTTGAAGGCGCGCGGCGACGTTGACCACGTCGCCGGTGACGAGGCGTTGCGACGCGGCATCCGCGGCGGTCGCGACCTCGCCAGTGGCCACGCCGATCCGCACCGCGAGCTCGACGGCGAGGCCCGGCGCGAGCCCCCGGCTCAGCTCGGCAACTGCAGTCCGGATCTCGATTGCCGTCCGCAACGCGCGCAGGGCATCGTCTTCGTGCGTCGCCGGAATCCCGAACACGGCCATNNCCGGAAGCGACCGAGAAGTAGCGGTCGAGCACGCCCCGAAGCGCCTCGGCGTCGAGCGACTCGCCGAGCGAAGTGGAATCCGTCAGGTCGACGAAGACGACCGTGACGGTCTTCCTGACCATTGGCCGAGCTTACGCTGGGGACATCGTCAAGCGCTCGGACTGCCGGATGCGGTCCGGGCTGAACTGCGAGTCGAACTCGATCCGCCGCTCGTGCTTGAACGGCAACTCCTGCTTGTGCTTGAGGTGGTAGACGTTGTCGGCGTGAGCCGCGAACTCGCCGCCGTCCTTTGTCCGCCAGACGATCCGGAAAGTGCTCTTGATCCGTCCCGGGCCGGCCGGCTCGAAGGTCTCCACGACCGGGTCGATGCCGACGAGCTCGGGGGCCTCGACCTTGCCGTCGACCTCGAAATCGCCCTCGACGTGCTCCACGTGGAACTCGTCGCCCCGCGAACCGTGATAGGTGACCTTGCTGATCGTGTCGAGCGTCCCGCCGGACTCGAAGCGCAGGTGCCGCTCGTACTCGTAGCCGTCCGAGATCTTGAACAGGTCGTGGGTGCCGGGTGGGTACTTGCTGAACGTCGGGAAGCCCATGATGATGCTGCAGCCCATGAGGCCCATCGGGAAGCCCACCGGGCCGGGATTCGTGGCGAGATCGGTCGCGACCGCCCCCTCGTGCGGAGCTCCCATGCCCCCGCCGCGCATCTTGAACTTCTCCCCGTTGACGGTTCCGTGCAGGAAGGTCTGTTGCTCGAGCTGGTCTGGGATCACGATGTTCATCGCGCCTCGCTTCCTTAAGTGGCCGCAGGTCCGAGAACTGCGAGGGTTCTAACGCGCGGGCCTGAAAAAGACAAGAGCCGCCCGGACTTTGATCCGGACGGCTCTCGCCTCCCTGTGCTCGCCTCAGACCGGCTGGACGATCGCGGGAGTTGCGGCCTCCCGCTTGCGCCGCTGGGCGAAGACCGGGCCAAGCGAGCTCAACGCTCGCCGGAGGCGCGACTCGCGGGGAGCGGCCTCGGCCGCCAGGCGGTAGCGCACAGCTTCGCGCAACAGGTCGTCGGTCCGGGCTCGAGCGAGCTCCTGCATTACGATCGGATGGGACAGCATCTGCGGCTCCTTGCTCGTCGGTGACGACCACAAGACGGGCCTCGACCCGCTTTTCTTCCCCGGCAGCCTTTTAGACTCGGCGCAGTGTCGAACGAGCCGCGTCCTGCCTGGAGCCTCTCCGCCGAAGCTCTCGGAGAGCTGGCGGTGTCCCCGGACTGGCCCGAGCGCGTCACGCGCAGCTGGGCGTGGGGCGGCGCGACCGGAGCCGGCGTCCGCATCTGCATACTCGACAGCGGCATCGAGCCCGGGCATCCGCTCGTCGGCTCGATCGACCAAACGGTGGCGCTCACCGCGGTGGGCGACGACGTGACGGTAGTGGAGGACACCGAAGGCGACCTCTGCGGGCACGGGACGGCCTGCGCCGGCATCGTTCGATCGCTGGCGCCCGATTGTTCGATCTCCAGCGTGCGCGTCCTGGGCGCGGGGTACACCGGCAGCGGAAGCGTCATGCTGGCAGGTCTCCGCTGGGCGATCGAACACGACTTCGACGTGATCAACATGAGCCTCTCGACAACGAAGCGCCAATTCGCGAGTACGTTGCACGAACTCGCCGACAGCGCCTATTTCCGCCGCACGATGCTGGTCGCCTCGGCTCACAACATGCCCGTCGAGAGCTATCCCTGGCGCTTTTCCTCGGTCATCTCCGTCGGCAGCCATGAGGAGGACGACCCTTTCGCGTACTACTACAACCCGCGCCCACCGGTCGAGTTCTTTGCGCGCGGACTCAATCTCGAGGTCGCTTGGCTCGGCGGCGGCAGCTTGCATGTGACCGGAAACAGCTTCGCCACCCCTCACATCTCGGGGATCTGCGCCCTTGTGCTGAGCAAGCACCCCGAGCTGACGCCGTTCCAGCTCAAGAGCCTGCTCTACCTGACCGCGTCGAACGTGGGCGGTGAGGGATGAGCGACGAGGAGCTCCGGGCAGCGGTTGCGGCTGGTGTGCTCGGCGCCGAGGAGTCGTTCCAGAGGCTCCTGCAATCCGTGGTGGAAGTCGCCCGGGCGATCTTCCGCGCGCAGGCTTCGTCCATCTTCCTGCTCGACGAGGAGACTGACGAGCTCGTGTTCGAAGCAGTCGCCGGCGAAGGCTCCGAGACGCTCCGGGGCCGTCGGTTTCCGTCGAGCACCGGAATTGCCGGCTGGGTGCTGGTCGCGCGCCAGCCGCTTGTGATCGAAAACGTCGGTGACGATCCTCGCTTCGCGCGAGACGCTGCGGAGAGCACCGGCTACGTCCCGAGCGGGCTGATGGCGGTCCCGCTCCTCCATGAAGAGCGCGCGCTCGGTGTGCTCGAAGTGCTCGACCGACCGCAGGAGACCCGCTTCAGCCTGGCTGAGATCGAGCTGCTGGGCCTCTTCGCGAATCAGGCCGCGATCGCGCTCGATCTGCTCCAGCGGGCGCGGCGCGCACGGGCCGCAGTAGAGGGTGGCGAGCTCGCGGTCGTGGCGCGGATCGCGCGGGCCCTCGACGACGGGGCGAAGCCCAGGCGAGAAGCGGCGCTGCGTTTGCTCGGGGCGATCGACGAGCTGCTCGCCGAACGCCCCGAGAACGACTGAGCCCGGCTGGAGCCGGGCTCAGTGAACAGCCGGAACCGAGCGGGCTAGGGCTCGTTACGGTCCGTTTCGCTTTCCATGCCTACGTCCGCACGGCCTACGTCGGCCCGGCCTACGTCGGCCCGGCCGATATCTGCGCGATGAGCCTCGACGTCCGGCTCTTCCTTCTCTTCCTCTTCGGAGCGGACGTGCTCATCCTGTCCTTCTGACATTTCTCCTCCTTCCGGAAGGTCCGCGCGATTTGCGCTACCGCACACCAGACGCGAAACCTACGCCGGATCTTCCCACGTCCCCCTTTCAAAACACAATCCACGCTGCGATCCTGCCCGCGTGAAGGCCGCAACACGAGTCGCAGAGTCGCTGCACGCGTTCCGCGACGTCTTCAGGAATCCCGACCTGCGACGCCTCGAGCTCGCCTGGGCAGGCTCCATGATCGGTACCTGGGCGTATGGCGTCGGGCTCGTGGTCTTTGCCTACGACGCGGGCGGGGCGACTGCCGTCGGCCTCGTCGGCTTCGCCCGCTGGACGGCGGCGGCACTGGCTGCCCCGCTGACCGGGTCTCTCGGCGACCGCCTCCCACGGGCGCGAGTGATGGTCGCGGCCGACGCGATCCGCGCAGCGACCCTGGTCACGGCGGCCGCAATCGTCTTCGCCGGCGCCCCTGTCTGGATCGTGTACGTCCTCTCCGGGCTCGTCGCCGTGACCGGGACGGCCTTCAGGCCGGCTCAGGCCGCGCTTGTGCCGTCCCTCGCCCGGACGCCGCAGGAGCTGACTGCGGCGAACGTCGTCGCGTCGACGATCGAAAGCGCGGGAATCTTCATCGGCCCCGCATTGGGCGCTTTCCTGCTCGCAGTCTCGTCCACCGGCGTCGTCTTCCTCGTGACCGCCGCCACGTTCGTCTGGTCTGCGGCACTCGTGCTCCGGATCACGCCCAAGCCGGCACCGAAGACCAGCGAGCGCGCGGAACGGCAGCCGTTCCTCGCGCACGCCGCGGGAGGCTTCCGCGCGATCGCAGGCGACCGGGGCCTGCGCGTGCTGGTCGGCCTCTTCGCCGCGCAGACCTTCGTCATGGGCGCCTTGAGCGTGCTGGTCGTCGTCGCCTCGATCGAAGTTGTGGGACTCGGCAGCTCGGGCGTCGGCATCCTCAATTCGGCGCTCGGCGTCGGAGGGCTTCTGGGCGCGGTCGCAGCGGCAGTGTTCGTCGGGCGCGAACGGCTCGCGGTCGGATTTGGCCTCGGCATGGTGCTCTGGGGGTTTCCGATCGCGCTGATCGGCGTCTGGCCGAGCGCCGTCCTCGCAATCGCCATGCTCGGCTGCGTCGGTGTCGGCAACACCATCGTCGACGTGGCCGGGATGACGTTGCTCCAGCGGTCTGCCGACGACGAGGTGCTGGCGAGGGTCTTCGGGGTGCTCGAGAGCCTCATCGTCGGCTCGATCGCCCTCGGCGCGGCCGCGGCCCCGCTCCTGATCGCGGGCATAGGCGCCCGGGGCGCGCTCGTTGTCACGGGCGCCTTCCTTCCGGTCCTCGTCGCGCTGACGTGGCGCCGGCTCGCCGTGATCGACTCCAGTGCGACCCCGCCCCTCGCTCGAGTGCAGCTGCTCCGCGCCATTCCGATCTTCGCGCCCCTGCCGGCGCCGGCCCTCGAACGGAGCGCGTCACGCCTCGTGCCCGTCCACGCTACGGCCGGGAGCGAGATCATCCGTGCCGGCGAGCCGGGCGATCGCTTCTACATCGTCGAGCGCGGCGAGGTCGAGATCGTTCCCGACGGGCAGCCTCTGTCGGTGCACGGTGCCGGCGGCTACTTCGGGGAGATCGCGCTCCTGCGAGACGTGCCGCGAACGGCGACCGTGCGCGCGGGCACCGACGTCGACCTGCTCGCGCTCGCACGCGACGACTTCCTCGCCGCCGTCAACGGCGACCCCGAGAGCCGGCAGGCCGCGGAGATGGTCGTCCTGTCGCGGCTGGCCCCGCCCGTTCCCGTCTAGAGGCGCCGTTCTCGGCGGCGCCGTCTCAGGACAGGTGGCTTTGCCGCCCGTCCGTCTGCGCTCCCTTTCCGACCCGCCAAGCGCGAGCGGCGGAACCGTCTAGACCTCCAGCTCCATCCCGTCGCGCGCCTGCTCGAAGCCGGCGGCGAGCGGAAGCTCGGCCGGACGGTGCGTCACCAGCAGCCGTCGCGCGCCGGATGCGTCGAACGCGGCCGCAGCCTCCTCCAGGGAAAGGTGGCCGCGCGCGCCTTCCTCGCCCGACTCGGCGAGCGTCGCCTCGCAGATGAACAGGTCGGCGTCGCTGGCGAGCTCGCTGAGAGCGTCCGCCGGCCCAGAGTCGGCCGAGTAGGCAAGGGCGGCATGCGAGTCGGTCACGCGGAAGCCGAACGACAGCAGCCCGTAGTGAGGAACGCGCGCCGGAGTGATCTCGAAGCCTGCCGTCTCGAATGCGACCGCGTCGGCGTACTCGCGGATCGAGAACGTCTCCTCGAACATCGCCTCTGTTCCGAACGAGCGTCCGAACGCGCGCAGCTGCTCCGTGCCGCCGGGAGGGAGCCAGAGCTCGGGCGGGTCCAGGTCGGCGGCCGGACCGAACATCACACCCCAGGCCCACGGCACGAGATCGCCCCAGTGGTCGAGGTGGAAATGGCTGATTGCGATCGCGTCGAGCCGAGGCCAGCCCTCGCGCACCCGGAGCTGAGGCAGAACGCCCGGGCCGCAGTCCAGCAGGAGCCGGCCGGACTCGCCCTCGACCACGTAACCCGACTGCGCTCCGCCGGGGTTCGGCCACGCGGGCGAGCAGCCGGCCACGATCAGCTTCAAGACTCGGAGCCCTTCATCGGTGTTCGTTCTTTGTCATAGAATGGCCGGGTGCCTGCCCCGACCGAGGTTCTCCAGCGCGTTCCACTGTTCTCCGATGTCGATCGTCGGGACCTGGAGAGGATCGCAGGCTCGATGAAGGAGCGCACGTTCAATGCGGGCGACACCGTGCTGGTCGAGGGCGAGAGCGGCGTCGGCTTCTTCGTCATCGACACGGGTCACGCGACCGTGTCGGTCGGCGGGAGCGAGCGCCGCAAGCTCGGACCCGGCGACTACTTCGGCGAAGTCGCGCTCCTCGCGAAGACCGACCGAACCGCGACGGTGACCGCCGACGAGGAGCTTCGGTGCTACGGCCTGACGAGCTGGGCCTTCCGTCCGATCGTCGAGGAGAACGCGAGCCTGGGCTGGAAGCTCCTGCAGGCGCTCGGCAAGATGCTGAGTGACCGCCAGCGCGCCTGAGGCTCTAGAACCAAAGCCAGTTGATGCGAGCTGGCGCGAGCTGGGCAGGGTCGAGGCGATTGAGGATGGCGACAGCTCGTCCCGCGAGCTCCTCGTCGTCGCAGATGCCGACGATGAAACGGAGCTCGGAGTCCGGCGCAGCCATAACTCCCCGCGCCGTGGGGATCGGACGAC
>DHWI01000005.1:62430-66714 GCA_002413095.1 Thermoleophilia bacterium UBA5186 | reverse complement strand
TCGACTCCGGCGTCGAGCGATTCGGCGAGCCGCTCCGCCAATTCGGGGTCGTTGAAGTCGAGCATGTGGCCGGTCGCGTGATCGAGTAGGCGGACGCGTGTACTGAAGCCGGGATAGTGGAACCGTCGCCGGGCGGTCACCATGTATCGGCGTTCCTCAGCCACTAGCCCGGCGCGACATCCCACTCGAAGCGATCCTTGAAGTCGTTGAAGCACGGCTCGCAGATCCAGTAGTAGTCGGCGCCTTTCGGATGCTCGGCGGTCGTCGTGTAGCCCTCGGCCAAGACGGTTTCGCCGCCCGCCTCTGTCGACGGCTCGGCCGGGCGGGCCATGAATAACGACTGCGGCTCTTCCACCCCTGTCGTATCGGCAGGCCGCCACCGGTTCCCAAACCGTCGACGCCGCCTTCAACGCAAAGCCCAAAATGAAGCTGCCGTGGCTGTAGCCGACAACGCCGCAACTGGCCGAAGGAGGCGAGGTGTGCGCCGGCAAGTGACGCTCGCTGTCGGCTGAGCTCCTCGGAGCATCCACACACTGGCGCGCCGAGCGCGCGAGAATAGCCGGGTGGAGCTCGCTCCGGAGACGCGATATGCCCGCAGCGGCGACGTCAACATCGCCTACCAGGTGGTCGGCGACGGTCCGTTCGATCTCGTCTTCGTGCCGGGTTACGTCACGCACCTGGAGCTGGCCTGGAAGCTGCCGAATTTCGGGTCATTGCTCGCAGACATGGCCTCGTTCTCGAGGCTGATCAAGTTCGACAAGCGCGGCACTGGGATGTCCGATCCAGTCAGTGGGGCGCCGACGCTCGAGACACGCATGGACGACGTCCGTGCGGTGATGGACGCGGTCGGCTCGCGCCGCGCCGCACTCTTCGGCCTCTCAGACGGCGCATCGATGAGCGTGTTGTTCGCGGCAACCTATCCCGAGCGGACAGCCGCGCTCGTCCTGCGCAGCCCGTTTGCCCGGACGTTGTGGGCGTCGGACTATCCATGGGGTCGCACCGAGGACGAATACGAGCGCGAGATCGAGCGCGAGTTGCGCGTCTACGGGCCGCGGGAGCACGCGCTGGCGGCGGTGCGATCGCTCGGGCGGTTCGACAACGACGAGCTCGGGGCGTTCGTCGACTACCTCCGCTACGGCGCCACCCCCGGCATGCTCGACGCGCTCCTCCGAATGAACAAGGACATCGACATCAGGCACGTGCTGCCGGTTGTGCAGGCACCGACGCTTGTCCTCCAGGGCGCCGACGACGAGATCGTGCCGCCCGAGGCGGCTCGCTACCTGGCCAGCCGGATTCCCGGCGCGCGATTCGTCGAGCTCCCGGGCGTGGGGCACCTCGCGCTCGGCGGAGGAGCGGATCGCATCGGCGTCGAGACGAACCGGTTCCTGACTGACGTGTGGGAGTCCGGCGGGTGGGAGGAGACCGAGCCGGATCGTATGCTCGCAACCGTACTGTTCACCGACATCGTTGATGCGACTAAGAAGGCGCACGAACTAGGCGACCGCGCCTGGCGCGAGCTACTGGAGCGTCACAATGCGATCGTGCGCCGCGAACTGATGCGATTCCGCGGGCGCGAGATCGATACCGCCGGCGACGGCTTTTTCGCAGCCTTCGACGGGCCGGCACGCGCGATCCGCTGCGCCTGCGCCGTCGTCGACCGTGTGCGAGAACTGGGAGTCGACGTCCGCGCGGGCTTGCACACAGGTGAGTGTGAAGTCGCAGACGGCAAGGTCGCCGGAATCGCCGTGCACACGGGCGCCCGCGTTGCGGCCAACGCGCACGCCGGCGAGGTGGTCGTGTCGAACACCGTGAAGGATCTCGTCGCCGGCTCCGGGATCGAGTTCGAGGACCGAGGCCTCCATGAATTGAAGGGCATCCCCGGCGAGTGGCGGTTGTTCAGCGTCGAGCGCGGACCCGCCTAGCCGTCCAACGACTGTGCTCAGGATCTTCAGTGTCTCGACTTCGATCTCGACCGGGACCGCCAGAACCTTCAGTTTCGCTGCGAGGTCAGGTCGGCAGCCCGCGGACGGCGCGCTTGTCCATTCTTCGGGCAACCATCTCGGCCGCAGGCTGGGCGCCGAGCCGCTGGAACTCGTCAAGAGCGCGCCGAAGGGCGTCCTCATCGTCGGCACCGGCAAGAGCGAGGGCGGCTTCGTAGGGGCAGCCGATCTCCGTCCAGAGCTCCGACGCGCGTGCCCAGTCGCCGGCGATCTCGACCGCGTAGGGCTCTGCCGCCCCCTCCGGGGCCTCGGAGTCGAGTCCGGCGCGCCAGCGCCAGCACGCGAGCTCTCCGATCGGCCAAGCGACCCTTTGCCGCAGCGCGAGCTTGAAGGCCTCCTCCGTCGCTACGCGGACGCCCTCCCGATCACCCGCGAGCCAGGCCACTTCGGCTCGCGCCGCCGCCACGGGCGCGATCCGCGGAAGCTCTTGGGTCGGCGTGGCCAGCACGAGGGCATCGTCGAGGGGCGACTGCGCGTCCAGCTCTCCCCGGCGTGCCCGCACCAGGCCGAGCACGACGAGCGCCTGGATGCGCGGGAATGTCGAGATGTAGCGCTTCTGCAAGACGAGGCCCGCCGAGTCCATCGCCTCGCTCCAGCGTCCGCGGTCGAGCTCAATCCGGGCGCGAAAGGCGAGAAGGTAGAGGCGCCACAGATCGAGGCCTCTCTCACGGAGGTACACGAGCCCCTCATCCAGGTATCGGTCGGCTAGCTCGTAGGTTCGAAGCCGCGTCCCCGCCCCGACGAGGTTCATGAAGGCTCGCCCGACGTGGTCGGGGGAGTCTGCCCGCTTGCCGAGCTCGAGACTGCGCTCGAGCTTCTCCAGCCCCTCCGGGGTCCCCGCGTACAGCTCTGTGGTGCCGATCGTGTTGAGCGCGTGGATCAGCGTTTCGGTGTCGTCGAGGCTCTCGGCGAGCTCGAATGCCCGCGTGCCCCACTCCACGGCTCCGTTGGAGTCGTCGCGGTCCTTGTGGAGCGACGCCAACGTGGCGTACGCCATCGCCAGCTCGCGGCCCGGCGGTAGCTGCTCGAGAACCGTCACTGCTTCCTGGGCCGTCTCGCGAGCCTCCGCGGTCCGGCCTGGACACCAGAGGATGTTGCCGAGCCTGCGCAGGGAATCTCCCTCCTTGCGCGTGTCGCCGAGCTCTCGACGACACTCGATCGCGCTCCTCAAGGCGTCGATCGCCTCNNTCAGCGTATTGGAGCGCCCGCGCGTACTGTGCGGCAGCCTCACGGTGCGCGCCAACGGCGGCCGCGCGTACCGCTGCTGCGGGGGCGAAGCGAAGGACAGCCGGGCCGTCGCCGGCGGCGTCGGCGTGGTGCGAGAGCCGCTCGAGATCGGGCGCGCCGGTCGGCGGGTCCGCCAACGCATTGAGGGCCTTTCGATGCAGCAATAGCCGTCGGTTTGGCGGGAGAGACTCTTCGACAGCGCGGCGGGCGAGCTCGTGCCGGAACGCGACGCCACTCGGGCCGTCTTCCCGACGCCGGCCTCGCCGGAGACAAGCACAAGTTGGCCCCGAGCGGTCCCGGCGATGGCGGTGAGGGAGTCGGCGAGCGTCGACAGGGCATCTGACCGCTCGAGCAGCTCGTCTGCAGCCTCCCCGGTCGCCGGCTCGGTGCGAGGCTTCGGTCCCTTCGCTGCGCGAGGTGGCGGGAACGCCGACTTCAGGCCCATCAAGTCGAGCTGGAAGATGCGCTCGGGCCGATCGAGGTCCTTGAGCCAGTGCTCGCCGAGGTCGCGGAGCGTGGCTCCTTGCAGTTCGGCGTCCTCGAGCACGGAGGAAGTGGCGAGCGAGACGAGCACCTGGCCTCCGTGCGCCGCGGCCATGATGCGCGCGGCGCGGTGCACCCCGAGCCCGTAGTACCCCTCCTCGGACACGGTGGGTTCGGCTGTGTGGATGCCCATTCGCACGCGAAGTCTGTTTCCGGGCGGCCATTCGTGCGCAGCCAGACCATGCTGGCTGTCGATCGCTGCGGCGGCCGCCTCGTCGGCGCGCGGGAACGCGAAGAGAAACGAGTCGCCCTGCCTGTCGACCTCCTCGCCGCCGTGCTGGCGAACCGCCTTGCGCAGGATTTCCCGGTGGTCTGTGAGGACCTTTCCGTATCTCTTCCCGAGACGCTTCAGCAGCTCGGTAGAACCCTCGATGTCCGTGAACAAGAAGGTGACCGTTCCGGTCAGCAAATCTGTCATTCGCGCGTGGGGCAAGAAGTTACGTCGCTCTCGTCATGTGGATCAGCTCCGACAGTTTCACCGCTGAGAAGCGGAAGCGGTGGTTTCGCGGCAGAA
>DHWI01000005.1:62131-62294 GCA_002413095.1 Thermoleophilia bacterium UBA5186 | reverse complement strand
AGTAGGAGGACGGGAGCGACGGGACTCGAACCGGCCGGGCCTACCGGTTGCGATCCTGCCGACGACCCCCCTCTCCGTGAGGGAGGGGGGTCGATCTCCTTTGCGCAACCGCTGTGTGGCTACTCGTCGTCTGCGGCGACTGCTTCCTCGTTCGTGTTGCTCG
>DHWI01000005.1:54171-61839 GCA_002413095.1 Thermoleophilia bacterium UBA5186 | reverse complement strand
CTTCTTCCCGCCCGGTGGCCTGGAGCACCTTCGCGTAGTTGCGGCGGGTGAGCAAGAGGTTGGGGTGGTCGGCTTCCACTCGGCCTTCGAGGATCGAGAGCGCTCGGCGGTATAGCGCCGCCGCCTGTTCGATGTCTCCTCGCTTGCGTGCGTTGACGGCCAGATTGTTCAGGGTGATCGCGACCGCCGGGTGCTCGCGCCCGATCGCTCGTTCCTTTGCCTCGAGGGCGCGGCGGTAGGCCTGGTCGGCGGTGTCGTAGTCGCCTCGCCGGTGCGCGATGGCGGCGAGATTATTCCAGGCCGCCGCGACCTCTGGGTGGTCCTGCCCGAGGGTCGGCTCGAGCACCCCGATCGCGCCGAGCAGAAGCCGCTCCGCCTCGTCGTCGCGGCCGAGCGCGTGCAGGATCGACGCCCAGGCCGCCTCGTCCTCGGCCACGGCCAGGTCACCGGCATCCGCCACCCGGCGGCGCAACTCGACGGAGCGCCGAGCGTACGGCTCCGCCTGCTCGAAGTTACGCCGCGCGTGCTCGAGCCCACCGAGGTTGTGGTAGATCGACGCGACGTCGGGATGCTCTTCGCCGACGGTCCGTTGCAGGATCGAGAGCGCACGCTGGTAGAGCTCGACGCCTTCATCGAACCGTCCGCTGTACTTGAAAACCATTCCGAGCGCATTCAGAGCCGCGGCGGTTTCCAGCGAGCTCGTGCCGAAGCTCGCCTCCGCCTCCGCGATCGCGGTCCGCAGTTCGCGCTCGGCCTCGTCATAGTGACCGCGGCTCCGGGCTATGCCCCCGAGACCCATACGCACGGCGAAAAGTACGCGCGCGTCGTCGGATTCCGCCGATTGGAACAGCCTTTCGGCCTCGTCGAGGCGTGCGAGTTCCTCGAGTGCCGCGGCACGCTCCACGACTGGCTCCGTGCCGGACACGCCCCGGAGGATCCGCTCCGCCTCGCGCGGTCGGCGCTGCGCACGCGCGACGCCCGCGATCCGCGTCAACGCCGAGGCGATCAGGGGCGTACCCTTGGCGAGCGCGACGGCCCGTTCCGCATCACGCCCCGCGGCTTCGTAGTCGCCGAAGTCCTCGTTCAGGCGCGAACGCTCAATCAACGATGGCGCGTCCTCAGCCTGCGCGAGCGCGGCTAGTGCGCCGCGGTAATCACAGCGAGCGCGAAGCTCCAATGCACACGCGAGCGTCACGTGATCTCCGGCTGGAGCGTCGGCACCTCGGCCTGGGCCGGTCCGACAAGGTTTCCGAAGTTCTTGTTCCGCACCCGGACGATGCGCACGGATTACTAGTCTCATCGAACGGCTTCCGACTCGCAAACAAGGCCACGCGATGGCTCGTTGTCGTCGAAGCAGACCGAAGGCGCGCATTGCAGCGCGCTCACCGCCGACCGTAGCGCAGGCGAGTCTGTCTAGGCTCGCGTGACGGTGCGTTCAAGGCGTTCCTCCGCAGCGCCGATCCGAATATGGTGCGCTCGCTCTTCGGAATCTGCATCGGTATGGGAAGCCTCGTGGGCGGCTTCGTTCCGACGCTCTGGGGGGGCTCCGGCCTTTCGCTCGCGTCGGTCGCCACGACCGCTCTCGGCGCCCTTGCCGGACTCTGGGTCGCCTTGAGACTCGAGGTCTAGTAGGCGCATCGGTTCGGCGAGCACGGTGCGCAAGGTCCTCGCGCCGCTCACTGCGCGGGATCGCCGACGGCGTGCACTACACTCCGCCCGGGATGGGCGCGCGACTCGCGGCAGTCGTCTATTTTCTAATCGTCGTACCGCTCGGCGCTCTCTATCGCCTCGTCGGCGACCCGCTGCAGGCACGGCGGCCGGTGCGCGGGTCGAACTGGGTGTCGCTCGAGACACCCGACCCATCTCTCAAGCGTGCGCAAAGAATGACTTGACGGCGATACTTGGTGTCTCCTGCTACTTCCACGACGCCGCCGCCGCCCTCCTGCGAGACGGAGTTCTGGTTGCGGCGGCCGAAGAAGAGCGTTTCACGCGCCTGAAGCACGACTCTCGATTCCCAGCGTCGGCAATCGATTTCTGCCTCGCGGAGGGCGGGCTACAGAGCCAAGCGCTCGACTACGTCGTGTTCTACGAGAAGCCTCTTGTCAAACTGAAGCGGATCGCGACCACGACGCTTGCGACCGTGCCGCGTTCACGCGAGCTATTCGGCAGGGCCCTCTCGTCCTGGCTCCGCGAGCGGCTTTGGATCAGGGACACCCTGTCGAAGCGCCTTGGTACGCCGCCCGATCGGATCCTTTTTGTTGACCACCACCTGTCGCATGCTGCCAGCGCGCTTTTCTCGTCGCCATTCGAGGAGTCGGCGGTTGTCACGATCGACGGTGTCGGCGAGCGGACGACCGCAACGATTGGACGCGGCAGCGCGGACTGGATGGGCGGAGGCAGCTCATTAACGCTCGAGAGCGCGATCACGTTCCCCCATTCGCTCGGGCTCCTTTACTCCGCGTTCACCGCGTACCTCGGCTTCGAGGTCAACGAAGGCGAGTACAAGGTGATGGGGATGGCACGGTACGGCGAACCGCGGTTCGTCGACGAGGTTAGTCGCCTGATCGAGATCTATAACGACGGCAGCTTCTGGCTCGACCTCGACTTCTTCTCGTTTCACCACTCGCTCAAGCGGCCTTTCAGCCCGCGCTTCGAGCGTCTGTTCGGCGCGCCGCCGCGCGATCCGCACGCCGAGTTTCGGACCGCCGCGACGCATCCGGGGGCACGCGGACTCGAGCTCGAGCAGAACCAGTTTTACGCGGACATCGCAGCGAGCGCGCAGCACGTGACGGAGGAGGTCGTCGTGGGACTCGCGATGGAGGCATATAGACGCACGGGCTCCGCGAATCTGTGCCTTGCAGGCGGCGTGGGGCTGAACAGCGTCGCGAACGCCCGCCTGCTCGAGCGGACGCCGTTCGAGCGGCTGTTCGTCCCGCCCGCTCCGGGCGACTCGGGCGGCGCTCTGGGGGCCGCACTCTACGTCGAGCACATCGTGCTCGGCCGTCCCCGCCGCTTCGTCATGGAGCACGCCTACTGGGGGAAGGCCTTCTCGGAAGAGGACGTGATCGGAACGCTCGATCGCGACGGCGTCGACTACGAACGGCTTGACGAGGACGCGCTCTTAGATCGGGTCGCGGAAATGCTCGCGGGAGGGCGGGTCGTCGGCTGGTTCCAAGATCGGTTCGAGTGGGGGCCGCGCGCACTTGGTAACCGGAGTATTCTCGCCGACCCTCGCAGCGCCTCGATGAAGGCGACCGTCAACGAGAAGGTGAAGTTCCGGGAGCCGTTTCGGCCGTTCGCGCCCTCTGTGCTCGAAGACCGTGCGGGCGACTTCGTCGACCCGGTCGCGGCTGCCCAGCATCCCTCGCGGTTCATGCTCTTGGCTCTGCCGCTACACGAGAGCGCACGCGCCGACGTTCCGGCCGTCGACCACTTCGGGACGGCGCGCATCCAGACTGTCCGCCGCGAATGGAACCCCCGCTACCACGGGCTGGTGAGCCGATTCGGGGAACGCACGGGGGTGCCCGCGCTCCTCAACACATCCTTTAACCTGCGTGGCGAGGCCATCGTGACCTCGCCCGCTGACGCGCTTTCGACGTTCAAGCGCAGCGGTCTCGACGTCCTAGTCATGGGAGATGTGCTCGTTGCGAAGCGCTGAGCTCGATTCGACAATCGACCGTTACCGGATCTCCCCTCACATGAAGGCCTACGACGTCCTACAGCCCACGCTCCGGCCGTACGTGACGATCGGCACCCCCCCGAATATCCGCTCGAGCGTGGTCTCGACCGATGAAAACGGATTCCGCGTTTCCTACAACGGCGAGGCCGCGGTCGACTCGACGACATGGCACTCCGAGAGGCGGCGTGGGCTGCTCGTCGGGAGTTCTGTGGCGTTCGGCGTCGGCGCGACATCGGACCGCCATACGCTCGCGTCTCTGCTGGCCGGCCCTACCGGGAGTTCGTTCCTGAACCTAGGAGTGCGGGGCGCCAATTCCACGCAGGAGTTGATCTCGGCCATACCTTTCGTCCGGGACGCTCAGATCGTCGTCGTCGTCAGCGGAGCCAACAACGCAGTCGCCTCGCTGCAAAGCATCGGGCGGAACGAGTTGTTCGGACCATTCTTCTGGGAGGGCGCGGTCGATCATCTCTCGCGCTGGTCCGTCAATGCCCTGGTCGAGCTGACCTATGGGGGAGACCGAACGTGGGCGGTGAAGGCGGCGCGGCGGATGAAGCTTGTCCGTGGCGCGGCTGGATCGGTTGCGCGGCTGGCGGCCTCGGAGGCGGCCAGCCGGAAAATCGCGTACGGCCGCGAGGCGCTCGTCGCAGCCGCCGAGCGGCACTCGCGCGACCTCGCGATCCTGGCTGCAGCCACCCGTCCCGCGACGCGCGTCGTCTTCGCCGCGCAGCCGTTCGCGGACGCGTGCGCGCGCGCAGCGACAACGGAGGAGCGACAACTCTTCGAGTTGGCCGACCAGGCGACAGGGCCTCGGTGGCAGCGGGTGAGGGGGGTTCTCGCCACGGCGTGGGACGACTACGTCGAGCGCCTGCGAGAAGCGTGCGCGAGCGTCGACGTCCCGTTCGTAAACCTGGGCGGAGTTGCCTTCGACGGTTGGTGCTTCGCCGACCGCATTCATCTGACCGACCGCGGTCACGAACTTGCAGCGCAAGCGATTCTGAAGCTCCTGCCGTGATGCGGCTCCTGGACAGACTCCTCCGCCTCCTCGCCAACCGAAGCTGGCGAACAAGTAGGACGGCGCAACCCACGAAACCGGAGCGCTCGGCGGAGGATGAAAACGTCTACCCGCTTTGGTGACGCGAACCGTTCTTTTTTGTTCTGCACTTTGGGCAAAAACCTCTGCTGAGCAGAGGTTTCAAAAACAACGGATGCACCTCCTGAGACAGCTTTCCAACCCGTCCGAGACACTCCGGAGACTGATCGACCCCAGCGATTGAGATGGGCGAGCGGGTTCAAAACCTCTGAAGTGGTCCTAACTGGGCATCTTTCAAACCCCCCCTGAGGGGCCTCTTCGCCCGCGATCCAGCTCCCTCCTAGCTAGGGTCTCATGGCTCGCGAAGACGCGCAAGGGCAGTCGGTCCGTATCGAGGTGAGGAAACTGCCCCCAGGGTAGAAGCTGAGTCGATCACGCGCAGCACGCCGCGTCGGCACGTAGACGTCTAGGCACTGCTTGATGTATTCAGGGCAACGGCGGAGCGAACGAGAGCCTTGAGAGCCTTCTCGTCAATCTTGTCGCCTTCGTGAAAATCGATGGCGCGCCTGGCGTTGCCTTCCAGGCTCGAGTTGAACAGGCCCGAAGGGTCTTTCAGCGACGCGCCCTTGGCGAAGGTCATCTTCACCACGCTCTTGTAGGTCTCGCCCGTGCAGATGATCCCATTGTGAGACCACACCGGAGTCCCTCTCCACTTCCACTCCTCGACCACCTCGGGGTCGGCTTGCTTGATGAGAGTGCGGAGCCGGGAGAGCGTCTCACCCCGCCAGTCGCCCAGCTCCCTGATCCTCGCGTCTATCAACTCAGACGGGGACCCGGGTTTCTGCGGAACGCTCTTCTTCACGACATCCCTCTCATACCACATCGATTTTCAAGGACGCGCCAGCTTTGGACTCCAGGTCGGCCCGTATAGGCGAGGATGACGCAAACCGGCAGAACGAGAGACTGAGTTCGATGCCCAGTCTGCTTCGAAGAGCGATCGGAATAGCACCACCCACGCGTTTGCAGGACTTTTCGTTGTAGTCCTGACAACACGTGAATGGGCCTGACTGGGCATCTTTCGAACCCGCCGGAACCGCTGAGAACACTCCTCGCCGAGCGTTAGCGGCTCACCCTTCGTTGAGGAAGGCGAGCAGTAGCGAATTGACCTCGTCGGCGCGCTCGAGACTCGGCAAGTGAGCCGCCTTCGCGATGGTTGATCATGGCGCTGGTCGTCATGCCGGCACTGGCGACGCCGGCGGCGGGTGTGACCACGCAGATCTTCGGCGTCGGGCGCTTCACCGACATCGACGCCAAGACGAAGACCGACGTCAATCCCGGCAACCCGATCCAGAACTGGACGGGCCTGATCAGGACGAAGGGAGCGTCGGACGTCTACGTCCTGCAGAACACGATCGCCCCCGGCGGAACGTTCGGCTGGCATAGCCATCCCGGGCCCAGCCTCGTGATCGTCAAGTCCGGAACGGCGACGTTCTACAAGGGGGACGATCCGAGTTGCTCGCCGACCGTCGTCCAGGCCGGGACGGGCTTCGTCGACAACGGCGGCGACCTGCACGTCGTCCGGAACGAGGGGAGCGTCGACCTGTTCACGGTCGTCGTCTCGCTCATCCCGGCGGGGTTCGCCCGGCGGATCGACGAGCCGAGCCCGGGCAACTGCCCCTTCTGAGCACGGGAGGAGGGGATCGGACGGGGCGGCCGCCGGGCTAAGCGGTCGCCCCGAGGTCGGCGCCGGGTGTGCCGGGGGGCGACCTGCGACACGTGGCCAGGGCCCCTGAAGAGGAGAAGTCGGTTTCCGGGGACTCCGGTACGGACCTCCTGAGACAACTTTCTAACCCTTCCGAGGCACTCCGGGGACTGATCGACCACAACGATTGAGATCGACCCGCGGGTTCAAGTCCTCTGAGATGGACCTAACCGGACAGCTTCACAACCCCTCGGACTAGCTAATAGAGCTGTTCGGGCTGGTACCTGACCGCTTCTACTCTACGCCGGTGGTGCCTGTGCTGGCAACGCCATTCGCATTACCGGGAACTCTCAGCGTTGCTGTCGGTAAGGGATCGAGCGTATTGTGCGGACTCTGGACGGCAAGGTCGACGCCTGCCGCTCGATTCACGGGCACACGCCGACGCAGTAGCGGTAGGCAATGAGGGGCCAGAGCGGTCTTCGACAACAGCGTGGTCGCGTTCGCGAGATCGCGCGGGAAAGAGAACGGCACCGATGAAACGCGCAGCCCTCGTTCTCCTGCTCGCTGTCCTCCTCCCGTTCGGCGTGTCCGCCGCGCCGGCTCGGACGAACTGTTCGCCAGCCCAGCAGGCGGCCGCCAAGAAGGCACTTGCGAAATACCGCAATGGTCTGCAGAAGCAGCGCGCAGCCTATTTCGCGCACCACAAGAGTCCGGCCGCTCGCGCAGCGTTCGTCAAGCGGCAAAAGGTGCGGCTGAAGGCACTAGTTGCGGCCGCGGCCTGTCAGGTGCCGCCGCCGGCGCCCCCGGCCGTCACCGATGCAGTCGCCGCTGGAACGACGATCACGGTGCAGTTCGACCACGCCGTGACTGCAGATCCAGCGGCCGGGATCGCGGTGACGGTGGACGGATTGTCGTGGAAGCTCGCTGCCGCCGCCGCGGCGGACAAGACCTTGACCCTCACGCTCGCACTCGCCGTCGACGCCGGCCAGAAGGTCAAGGTGACGATCGGCTCTGGATTGCACGGCGAGACTGGGACTGAGGTCTCTCCGCTCAGCTTCGAGCCGCGCAACGAGTCGCCGGCACCCCCGCAGCCGACCCCCGGCTCTTTCTTCCCATCGATCGCCAAGCCCGAATTCGCCGACAACCACGCTGCGCCCGACCCATGGGTCGGCGAATGGGGCCCGAAGACGGATCCCTACTGGCTGCCGAGCACGGGCCACCTGCGAGCACTCGTCGTACCAGTCGACTTTCCCGACG
>DHWI01000005.1:49705-54127 GCA_002413095.1 Thermoleophilia bacterium UBA5186 | reverse complement strand
CACTCGTTCTTCCAGGAGCTGATCGCCAAGCTCGACCCCCAGGTCGACTTCTCCCAGGTGGATGCCGTCTACGCCGTCGCCCCGGAGGGCGCCGGCCCGCACATGTCGATCCTGCTCTGGCGCCGCTGGCCGGGTGAGGGGATCGTCGCCGACGGCAAGGAGCTGCGCTGGGGCGTCGTTGGTAATGGCAACTTCCGCTCGCCGGAGACGGCCTACCTCTTGTCGCACAACCTGGTCACACACGAGACGGGCCACCTGCTCGGGCTCTCCGACCTCTACGGGCGAGCCTGTCCGACCTGCCCGGACACCCACGACTGGGTCGGCGTGTGGTCGATGATGGACACTGCGAACGCGCCTTCCGCGGAGTTCCTCGGCTGGGACAAGTGGCTGCTTCGCTGGCTCGATGCGTCACAGGTGCGTGGCGTGACGGACGGCTCGCAGGAGGAGATCGTCTCGCCGCTCGAGACCAGCGGCGGCGTGAAGCTCGTCGTCATTCCGGTTTCGGAGTCCTTCCTCTATACGGTTGAGGTGCGCCAGCCGATCGGAATGGACAGCGGGCTCTGCGACCATGGCGTGCTCATCTACACAGTCGACGGCTCGAAATTCAACGGCAGCGGGACGATCCACGTCCAGCCGGCCCATACCGACGCACGCTGCGGCCCGCTTTCCGATGCGGCTTACGACATCGGGCCCGGCGAGGTTTCGACCTTCGAAGATGCCAACGTGAGGGTCGAGCTGCTAGCTGCTTTCCCCGACGGCGCTTACCGCATCCGCGTGACCCGGAAATAGCTCGGTGGCAGACGGCTCCCCGGCCTGAGCGACCGAGGTTGGGGCGCGCCCGAACCGGTCGGCACTGTTCATTGTGAGCGTGCAAACGCGGAAGCCCGCTCCTGCAGGCCTTCAGAATCGGAGCTAGCCGGGCTCGAACCGGCGACCTCCTGGGTGCGATATCGAACCGGAGGCATTCGACAGAGCACATGCGGCTCTGTCAAGCGGCCCAAGGTCCTCTACGTTCACCCTCGATTCGCTCGGTTCGGTAGAGCAGACGGTAGAACCTGGAGGTCCGCGCAGCCGGCGCCGCCCCAGCCGTAGGTTTGGGCAGCGAGGCTTGAGGTTCCGGGTCTCAATACTTTCTGGACGAGGAGCGACGTCAGTCGTCGGGCGTAAGCGGCGGGCCGACGTTGACTTGCCCGTGAGCCTGGAAAATGTCTTCCAGCTCCTCGGGCGAAGGTCGCGGCGTCCCGGCCGGCGGCAACGTCGGGTCGGTGGCCGGCACCGAGCCATCTCGTACGAAGTCCTCGAGCCCCGCCGGTGTACTGAGCACGAGTACGCGCGCCGTGTCGCTGTCCACGCGAAAGGAGTGCGCGACCCCCATTGGAACTACGGCGGCCGCCCCCGACAAGAGCTCGAAGCGCTGCGCTCCGGCCCGAACGGTAAGCCGTCCCTCCAGCACGACGTAGCTCTCGTCCTGCGGATGGGTGTGAAGCGGTGGCGAGGCATGGCGAGGAAAGAGGAACTCGATCAACGCAAAGCGCCCACCGGTCGCCTCACCCGGCACCTTGATCGTCGCCAGGGTGCCCAGAAACCAGCGCTGCTCGCCCTCCCCCGCGCCCGACCAGCTCGCCGTCCCGGTCACCTCGCTCACAGTGGCACGGTATCCGCTCACTATGGACCTGGCCGGCTCTTAAGCTCGGGCGAAGCGCATCTCATGACTTTCTCACGATTCGTTGCTCTGATGGTCATGTCCGCGTGATCGACGAGAGGGTATGAACTGATTGAGGTTCATCAGCTGACGAAGGACTACGGCGACAAGCGCGCGGTCGACGACGTGACGTTCGTCGTCAGGCCCGGGGTTGTGACCGGGTTTCTCGGCCCGAACGGCTCAGGAAAATCGACCACGATGCGCTTGGTCCTCGGGTTGGACGGTCCCACCGTTGGGACTGCGACTGTCAACGGGAAGCGCTACCGGGAGCATGCTGCGCCGCTCCACGAAGTCGGAGCGTTGCTCGAGGCGCGCTCCGTGCACACGGGGCGCTCCGCGTACAACCATCTGCTCGCGCTCGCACAAACGCACGGGATTGGCCGACGGCGCGTCGACGAGCTGATCGACATGGTCGGTCTACGCGAAGTTGCTCGCAAGCGGGCGGGAAAGTTCTCGCTCGGGATGGGCCAACGGCTCGGGATCGCCGCGGCACTGCTTGGTGATCCGGCGACGTTGATCCTGGACGAGCCGGCGAACGGGCTCGACCCAGAAGGCATTCACTGGATGCGTCACTTGCTCAAGGACCTCGCTGCGGAAGGTCGAACCGTGTTTGTTTCGTCACACCTGATGAGCGAAATGGCGCTGACAGCTGAGCATTTGATCATCATCGGGCGCGGACGGCTGATCGCCGATATCAGCGTCGCCGACTTCGTGCGTCAAGCCTCCGGGGACCGCGTCCGGGTCCGCACGCCGCAGCCAGAACAGCTTCGCGCCCTGCTCGTCCGCCCCCAAGTAGTCGTTGAAAGCGCGCAGCACGGCGTGCTCGAGGTCACCGGAATGACGACAGAGGAGATCGGCGAAGTGGCCGCCGCGAACGGAGTCACCCTGCACGAGCTAACGCCGGAGGAAGCATCTTTGGAGCAAGCCTTCATGGAACTGACACGTGAAGAGGTCGAGTACAAAGCCACCGGGACGCTCGCCACCGATTCGCCTGAAGAGGCTGCCGCATGAGCGCAGCGGCCACTCCGCTTCCCTCCCCCACAAGGCAAGGGGGCAAAGTAACGCAAAGTCGCGTTGCACTATCCGAATGGACGAAGCTTCGGTCCCTCCGTTCGACGCGTTATTCCTTGCTTGCGGCTGTCGCGATGACGATCGGCTTCGCTGCGCTCGCCTGCGCAGTCGTGGCGAACCACTACAGCCACATGGATGCCCACGAACGGGCGAACTTCAATCCGCTCGAGGTCAACCTGATTGGCGTCCAGATCGCCCAGCTCGCGATCGGCGTACTCGGCGTGCTCATCATCACCGGCGAGTACACGACCGGAATGATTCGCGCATCGATGATCGCTGTGCCGAAACGCCTGCCGGTGCTCTGGGCGAAGACCTCGGTCTACGCGCTTGTTTTGCTCGCCTTGATGATTCCCTCGACGCTGGCCGCGTTCTTCATCGGCCAGTCGATCCTCGCGCGCCACCACATCCAGATCGCCCTCTCCCACCCAGGCGTGCTCCGAGCCGTGATCGGCGCCGCGCTCTACCTGACGGTTATCGGACTCTTCGCACTCGGAATCGGCGCGATCGTCCGCAATACCGCGGGCGGGATCGCGACCTTCGCCGGCGTGATGTTCGTACTGCCGCCGCTTCTGAACGTGCTGCCTACGAGCTGGAACGACGCAATATCTCCGTACATGCCCGGCAACGCAGGCGGCCAGATCATGTCAATCACCCACAGCGCCCGCACCTTCTCCCCCTGGACGGGATTCGCCCTCTTCTGCGGCTACGCCGCAGCAACGCTCGCCGTCGCTGCATTTCTTTTGGTACGCCGAGACACATAAGGGCCTCGATTGACCGCCACGGGCTCGGCATCACCGCCGCCGGAAGACGGCCGACACGCCTAGGTCATTCTTGACTCTGATGGTGCACGGAGCCCGTCCTGAGCAGTGTCGGCGCCAGCCTGCGAACCGATAGCGCTTCGCCGGGGTCGCGCGGAGCCGTAGCACGGTGCCCGCGACGAACGAGCCTCGGCAGCGTGACGGGCAGGAGATTCCAGCCGGCCTGCTCGTCACGCGTCCCTTGCCCACGATCGAGAGCGAGACCGTGTACTTCCTGGGTCGTTTGGTCCCGACGAACTCGTACGCACCGATGTCGATGTGCCCGTCGGAGCGCGCCCGGCCGTCGAAGTCGGTCGCGGGCGCGCCGGTCGAGCTGCCGGCGTCGATCGCCGGGCTCCCAGCCTGGAGGTGAAAGTCGCCCTTGGCGGGGTCGACGAACTTCGGATCGGCCTGGATGTCGCCGTTCACGCCGGCGAAGCTCGCTTGCGAGACGATTGAGGAGTGGATCATTGACGGCGTGACCTCCCCGGCGAGCATTCCCCAGAAGATCGTGTTCGAGACCATGACGCCGGAGACGCTGTTCCCGGTGGCGTCTTTGTCGTTGGAAGTGATCTGAAGCCCGGGGCCGCCTTGATCCGCGACCGTGTCGTTGACGATCTGAACGCCGCCGAGTTGATTCCCGCTCGCGCCGTTGGCGCCACCGATCAACAGAATCAGGCTCGGTCCTGGGCCGATTACGTTGTTAACAAGCTGGATGTCTTTAACGCTGCCGTTCCGCGCGAGCGATCCGAACCCGCCTACGACGACGATGCCTCCGGCACCGGGAGGCTGAGTGCCTTGACCGGTCCCGATCGTGATCCGGTTGGCGTCGACGGCGACACCCGCGATCTG
>DHWI01000005.1:48888-49584 GCA_002413095.1 Thermoleophilia bacterium UBA5186 | reverse complement strand
AGACGAGCGTGCCGCTGATCGTGTTGCCGCGAACGAGCACGTTCTGCGTTTCGTTGCCGTCCGGGTAGGCGACCGGAGCAAGGGCCGTGTTCGTGTCGCCGCCCGCTTCGACCACGACGCCTTGACAGCAGAAGCCGGAGTCTCGACTGACGAGGTTGACCCGGTTGTCCAGCACCTGCACGCCGTCGATCGCGTTCGCCTGTGCACGAACACCCCCGGCGGTGACCCCGATCCCAATACCCGCCCGGCCGGAGATCGAGTTGTTAGCGACCAGCGCGCCCGAGATCGCCGCCCCAGTCGCGTTGCCGATCACCCCCAGCCCGATGCCTTCGCCGGGGCCGTTCATCTGAATCGTGTTATCGGTCACGGTGACGTTCTGGACGCGATCGCCGGCGTTGGCAAGTTGGACAGCGATCCCCGAGTCCCCCGCATCTCCCGTCTCGATCGTGTTGCCGGTGATCGTCGTGTTCGACAAGGTGTCGTTGGTCACGCACGGCTGCGGGTAACCCGCGTACAAGCCGCAGTTCTTGTTGAACACCGAGTCGATGAAGACGCCGAAGGTCTGGACGCCGTGCATGACCAGGCCGCTGACGACGTTGTCCGAGAGCTTCTGGTTCGTCGGCGGCGCCGGCCGCGAGTCGTCGCCGGGATGCCATGCGTCGATGTCTACGCCTGCTCCGAACCCCACAAGCGTCA
>DHWI01000005.1:9638-48733 GCA_002413095.1 Thermoleophilia bacterium UBA5186 | reverse complement strand
GGCGCGAAGCGGATTGTGTACGTGCCCGGGTCGTTGTTCGTCGCGGTGATCGCTTCGCGCAGCGAGATCCCGTCAGGGCCAGGGTCCGCGAGCAGAGCGGCGACGCTCGACGTATTCCCGTTCACCGCATCGGAGACCGTCGTCAAGACAATGTCGGACGCCGACCGCGCCGCAGGCGCCGCCACAGGCGTTACGACGACGAGAACAAGCAACGCGGCAGGCGCAGCGATCTTCATACGCAGACTCTTTATACGCGTAATGCGTCTGCCACCTCACCGAGCCGCTCGGACTCACCCAGCCAACGGTCAGCCACCACCTGAAAGTGCTCCTCAACGCCGGCCTCGTGGAGCGCGAAACAGCGCGGGAGCTGGGCCTACTTACGCGTCGTGCCCGACCAGGTCCGCTCGCTCAGCGAGCTTCTCATCTAGCCCCGCGCGCCGAACGCATTCCGAGGACGTTCGACTCCCCTCGGGGACGAATCGGTGCGATGAGAGTCGGGCTCGAGCCATTTTTGGACCAACTTGAGCACGGGTCGCCCTCCGCAGACCTCATCGCTTCCACAGAGAGCGTAAGGCCAGCGTTTGCGGGCCTTACGCCGATGGAGTAAGACTAGCCCGCTCCCTGGAGCGACCGGACATCAGAAGGTGCCGCTGAGCAGCAACATCGTTGTGTTTAGAACAACGGATGGACCTAACCGGTCAGCTTTCAAACCTCTCAGATCCGCTGCGGCAACTCCTTGAAGCGGCGTCGCCTGCTTTTTAAGGTTACGGCATCAGAGCGAGCTGGTCCAGTCTCTCGGCGGGTTTCTGCACCTCCGCATCAGCAGTTCGACGGTCGGACGACAGCTCGTTGCGGTTACCTTCGCCAGGGGCTACAATGCCAACTGGTGCTCTCGGGCACCGCTTCTTACTGGGGCTCCTCTACGGAGCCCCTTTCTATTTGAGGCACCTAGGACGTGCTGGCTAGGGAATCGATTGCCTGCCAGAAGCCGCGCCTGAGCTGCTTACGATCGTCGTCCTGGATGTTGCTTCCCAGCGCAGCCCGCCCCTGAGCGAGGAGCGCTCTGTCGATCTCATAGGGGATCCTGGGCGAGTCCCTCTTCAACTGATCCACTGTCTCAGGTGACGCCGACTCATACCAGGAGGCGCCGAAGCTTCTGCCGACATCCTCCACATCTGGCTTTGCCGGGGAGTCGGGAGCCGGGGTGATGCTGCCCTCTCCCTCCGCCATCTCTGTCGCAACCGACTCAACGAGAGCCAGGTGCGGTCGCACGAACTCGCTGTTCAGAGTCACAACTTTGTCCGACTCCATCGCAAGCGTCCGCGAGATGTTCTGCTCGTTGAGAGGTTCTACGCCGATTAGGACCACCTGAACACCCCGTTCTTGGGCCTCGCTTACACCTTCCCGGAGATCCTCATCGCCGCCCAAGAGGTACGCCGTCGAGATGGCACGCTCAACGGAGAGGATGATCAGATCGCGCACGATCCTAGAGTCGACGCCCTTCTGCCCGGACTGCGTAAGGCGTCCGAGCCGAAGCTTCACCCCGTTGAGATTTGCTATCGCGATCTGCTCTGCCGTAGGCCGGGCATCCCGTGCCCCGTCGTACCAATACGTTCGAAGATGCTCCAGCCCGCAATCCTCGGCCGCGAACTCCATGAGAGCGGTGTGAAGCGAGGAGGCGTTGAGAGCCAACCTCTCGCGAGCCGTGATGCCATGACAAGCTTGCCGCCAGCGGCGAACAAGTAGCCGGCATCCACGAAGATCCCGAACCGCTTCATCGGGCGAGTCTATGGTCAACGGTCGTCGATGTACACGCTCCAGCTGGGGCTGAAAGCCAAGCTCTGTCCAGGTGGAGAAGGCTCCTGCGAGAAGGCTCCTGCTCGCGACCTACGCGCGCGCGGTCGAGCAGCGCGGGCCGCACATGGTCACGCTGATGGCCGACGCCGGCGTCGGCAAGACGCGCCTCGTGCGCGAGCTTTGGGAGCGCCTCGGCGCCGAGTCACCCGAGCCGCTGCGTCGCACCGGGCGCTGCCTCGCCTACGGGCACGGGATCACGTACTGGCCGCTCGGCGAGATCCTCAAGGAGCACCTCGGCATCCTTGAGAGCGACTCGCCCGAGACGGTGCACGAGCGCCTCGGGCCCCCGCGAGATCCTCGCCCTCGCGCTCGGGCTCGACACGGCCGGCGAGCTGCACCCGCTCGCCGCGCGCGACAGCCTGCACGACGCCTGGGTCGAGCTGCTCGACGAGCTCGCCGCCAAGCGCCCGGTCGTCGTGCTCGTCGAGGATCTGCACTATCGTGCCTACAACAATCTGGCAACTGTTCATACCGCGCTTGGCAACCTCGAAGAGGCAGTCGCTTGCGTGCCGCAGGGCGCGCCAACGCCGAACATTTCGGGCTCGGGTTCGTGATAAAACTGCTGCGTCCGCCGGCACGCCTAGGCCTCGCGGCTACGGATAGAGAGGCGGCGCGGAGTGATGCAGCCAGGTGGAATCGCGAAGGGCCTCGTCAAAGCTGTCCTCCCTCGATCCCTGCGGCGGAAGATCCAGCGCGCGCTCCAGCCAACGGTGGCGGAGGGATGGGAGCGCTATGCCAAAGCGTTCCCGCGCCAGAGCGGTCGCTTTCTCGGCGACGAATGGACCGAGCCCGCCGAGATGGGTGTCGATGCGGCACCCGAAGAGGTCGTTTCCTATCTCGACCGGCGCGTCTTTGCGCCGTTCCTGGGAACGTGTGAGGTCTTGCTCGAGATCGGCTCGGGAGGAGGACGCTTTACCGAGATCCTACTGCCCAAGTGCGAGCGCCTGATTGCAGCAGAGGCTGCGCCGACGATGCTCAAGCACCTGCGCGAGCGCTTCGCCGACAGTCCCAAGCTCGAGTACCTCGTCGTCGAGGGCTCCAGCCTCGCCCCGCTCGCGGACGACTCGGTCGACGCCGTCTTCTCCTACGGCGTCTTCGTGCACCTCCACCACTGGGACATCTTCAACTACCTGCGCGAGGTGGCGCGCGTTCTCAAGCCGGGCGGCCCGGCGATCATCGAGCACGCGAACACGCTGTCCGAGCTCGGCTGGGCGACCTTCCTCCAGGACGTACCTCGTTGTGCCGGACACCACAAGGCGGCGGGAGCCTTCACACCGATGACTCCGGAGCTGATGCGCGGCTTCTGCGAGCGCGCCGGGCTCGAGGTCGTCGACTGCCTAACCGACGTCGTGCGCCGAGACGCGATCACGCTGCTTCGCGCCTGAGCGTGGGCTTCACTCAGCGACTCCGCTTTCGGATCACGCGGCCGATTCCGATCCGCGAGGTCGTGAAGACCGGGACGCCGTTGCGCCAGTCGATCTCGATCATCTTCCTGGTGTTGTGGAGCGGCTCGAGATTGAGCACCGAGTGGCGGGTGAGCGTGTCGATCACGTCGCCCGAGTCGCCGACGTAGAGGTACCGGCCGCTGCGGCTGTGCTGCAGCCAGCCGAAGCGATCGCAAAGATCGGAGGCGCAGGGCGAATCCTTCCCGGCGATCGGTTTCGTCAGCTTGATGTCGGCGATCCTTCTCGGCACCGCCGCGGGGACGCGGCTGACGTCGTAGACGTGCACGTAGTTGTTGGCCGCGTCGAGCAGATACAGCTGCCGCTCGTTCGGTGAGAGCGAGATGCCGTGGCTGGGCGTGCTCAAGGGGAAGCTCTTCGAGTCGTAGCCGAACCCCTTCGGGCTGACCGTGTACAGGACCTTGCCGGTGACGATGCTCGAGACCTGGAAGCCGAGGAAACCCGTCGCGGTCGTGTAGGCGAGCGTCTCCTTGCCGTTGATCGTGAACGGGCGAATGCCGTGCTTGAGCGGGCCGATCCGCCTGATCACCTTGTTCGTGCGCGTCTCGGCGACGGCGAGATAGTCGGCGTCGTGACCGCCGAGGTAGACGTGCTTGCCGTCCAGGCTCACGATCGTGTTGTGCGGCCCCGCGCCACCGCTGATCTCGTGCGTCACCGCTCCGCTGCGCGCGTCGATCACGTCCCAGTGGCCGCCGAGGTCGTTCTCCCCCGTTGGAAGGTAGATCGTCTTGCCGTTCGGCGTGATCGCACCGCTATCGACACCGGTCGGGTACGAGCGCGTCCAGACGATCCGTCTCGCGACCAGGTCGTACTTCAGCATCGATCCGTGGCCCTCGGCTCCGCCGTCGCCGCCGTAGCTGATGTAGAGCATGTGCGTGGCCGCACTCGTCATCACGCCTCGCACCGCTTTGGTCTGCGGGAGCTCGATCGTGTCCACGAGCTTGTGGCCACGATCGATGTCGTACACAGACGTGGCGCCGTCCCGGACGACATACTCGTAATGGCGTGTGCGGCTCGACGCGGAGGAGAACGCTGCCGAGGGGGCGCGATCGACGCCGAGCGCCGACCCGCCAGCTGAGAGAGCCGCGGCGGCGAGGCTGGCTGCGACGAGGCAGGCGACGCGCCGCGACAGGACGGAACGGCACATTCCGGGGTACGCGCGTGCTTGGGTCGGTAGAGCGCGCAAGGACGAGAAGCTTAGGGAGAGCAAGGAGCGCTCGATCCGCCTCGCAACCGCTGACGACGAGGCCGCGGCCTGGGGCGCGTCAGGGGTGCTTGGGATACTCAATCTCATCCCGGGCGGCTTGGTGGGTCGTCCAGTGTCAGCTCGGCGAAAGCCCTGGAGAGCGGCCGCGTGATCCCGGTTGCGCGCTAGGGCCTTGCCGTGCAGAGCCCGGCGGTTTCTCCGAGACAGGACTCGGGTACCATTTGGTGGGAGCGGGCAGGTTTCTCTGTCGATGCAGTTCTCCCTCCCCAAAGGAAGTTCAGGACGGCGGCGACTCCGCGCCCGCTCAACTCGTTCAGCCGAATTTCCTTGTGTCGTAGCTAGCGCCGCCGTATCGGTGTTCGCCTACGCCTCATCCAACCCCGGGAGCGCGGAGCACGCATCGGCGGGTCGGGTATGGGAGTGTCATTCAGGATCGCGGTTGGCACTTCGACTGTCAGCCAACGCGCCAAACGATCGTCCCGAAGTGCGTCAGCCGCACTGCGCAAGCCGATGCTCCGGACGTCCGGCGCATGCGCATCGCTCGCGATCAAATGCGCCAACCCGAGCTCCAGGAGACGGAACGCACACTTCGACGATGCCCGGCTGAGACGCCCGTCGACCGAGGCCGCAGTGAGTTGCACGAGCGCACCGCCGTTAACCAGGGACGCAAGGCGTTCGGGATCAGACTGAACGACGGAATTGCGCTCCGGATGGGCGAGAACGGGCGTCACGCCGTCCATGTGGAGATCGAAGACGCGCTGGTCGAGTTCGAGCGGCCAGCCGTGATACGGGAACTCGAGCAAGACGTAGTGCGGGTTCCCTGCGAGACCAAATCGGCCGAGTTCCCCTTGCGGCAGCCTTGTCAGCTGCTCGATTGCGAGCTCGCCTCCAGTGACGATCTGGAGCTGAATACCGGCCGCGTCGAGACGAGCGCGCAGGTCGGCCACAGCCCGCTCCATTGCTGCTGCAGGGGTTGGGTAGTCCTCCCGAACGTGCGGCGTTGCGGCGAGGACGATCGTCCCGTCGGCAGCCGCGGCCCGGGCCATTTCCAGGCTCTCCTCGATGTCGCGGGCGCCGTCGTCGAGTCCAGGCAGCACGTGCGAGTGCAGGTCGATCACGCTAAGGACCGTACAGCCGGCCGGAAGCGGCCAGGTCGACTAGCGAAACAGACCTGGAGACCGCCTGGCGCGAGTTGATCCCCTGGTGGTGCACCAGGAGGTACGAAGAGTCTGGCGCGGTTAGGCGCTCGGCGCGGGTTCCTGCTCGTGCTCGATCCGCGCCGGCTCGGCGAGGGGTCGCATCCTCGTTGAGGGCGTACTTGCTCGAGGAAGGACGCTGCGTTTTTTGCAAGTTCGCCTCTGGCTGCGAGCCGGTGCCGTGGGCAACCTTCGACGTCGTTGTGAACCATGTCTGCCTGAGGGACTTCCCGACCGGCACGGTGGGCGTCGCGCTGAGCTCGTTCGGGCTCTCCCCGCTGCGCCCGACCCTCGACTACACTCTCTTCCAGGGAGGCGACTCGTGCTGTGTGGACGCGCATTCATCGGCAGCTTTTTGGGGGGCACCGCGGTCTTCGCGCTGTCTGCGGCCGCGGCACCTGCGCTACCGCCCTCCGGGATCGCCGACCTCGTGTTCCAGAGCGCGCGCACCGGCTCGTCCGACATCTATCTCGGTAACGTCGACGGCAAGATCGTCCAAAGGCTGACCAGCGACAACGCCTTCGACGGCACTCCGGCTTGGTCGGCTGGCAGCGGGACGCAGATCGTGTTCGAGAGCAGGCGCGACGGCAATACCGAGGTCTACGTGATGCGTTTCGACGGGTTGCAGCAGCGGCGGCTTACCCGGAACCGCGCCTTCGACGGCTACCCCGCCTGGTCGCGGGATGGGGCGAGTCTCACCTTCGAGAGCAGCCGCAACGGGAACGTCGAGGTCTACGTGATGAAGGCAGACGGCACGCGGCAGCGGCGGCTGACCCGGAACCGCGCCTTCGACGGCTATCCGGCCTGGTCGCCGGGCGGGAAGAAGATCGCCTTCACGAGCACCCGCAGCGGGAACGCGGAGATCTACGTCATGAGCACGAGCGGAGCCGCGGTCACACGGCTCACCGACTCCCCCGGCTTCGACGGCTTCGCCGTCTGGTCACCCGACGGGACGAAGATCGCCTTCGACAGCTCGCGCGGAGGGAACGCGGACGTGTATGTGATGAATGCCGAGGGCAGCGGTGTCACCCGGCTGACCACCGCGGCCGGCTTCGACGGGTATCCCAGCTGGTCGCGCGACGGAAAGCGGATCGCCTTCACGAGCACGCGCGACGGAAACGCCGAGGTCTACGTCATGAACGCCGGCGGCAGCGGTCAGCAGCGCGTCACCCAGAGCCCCGGCTTCGACGGCCACCCGTCGTGGTCGCCGATTCCCGCGACCGGGTAGATCGCTTCGGTGCGCCGAGCCCTTCCGCTCGTAGCCGTCGGCATCGTCGCAGTCGTGGCCGGCTGTAGCCAGATTGGCAAGAAGGCAAGCGAGACTGTCACCACTGCGCCCGTGGCCGGAGGACGAACGTTCTTGCCGGCCGCCCAACGCTGCGACCTCCTACGGCCGAGCGATGTCGCCAAGGCCACAGGTGTGACGCAGGTGACGGCCCGCTACCTCTCTCCCACCAGCGCCAAGATCGTCTGCTACGTCGCCTACTTCCAGGTCGGCGGACAGGCGGTGTTCGAGTTCACGGAGGCGATCGACGATCCCGCCCTCCTGGCCCAGCTGCGGCGCACCCAGACGCAGGTGAACGGGCGGGAGGCCGTACGGTCGGTGGCCGGCTTCGGCCAGAGCGCGTTCCTGGTCAGGTCGCGCATGCTCGCCGTGCGTAGGGGCAGGAACGTTTATGCCTTCGAATCGTTTCTGCCCGACGCAGGGCAAGGAGATCGAGCGATTCACTCGCTCGCACGGCTTGTGCTCGGCCGCGCGAGCTCGAGCGGTTAGCGGCGGGGCCTGGCCTTCGCGTTCGCTTCGGCCTTCGCCTTCTTGTAGGCGGGGTCGTTATTCGTCAGGAACGGCACGACGTGCGGCACGGTTTTCGACTGCACCGGGTGCTTCCCAAACGAGATCTGGCCCGGACCGGTCCCGAACTGGCCGATCGGGGCGATCGGGCTCGGCTCCGTCGTGGTCGCACGAACAAAGCTCGGTAGCAGCAGCGCGGCTAGCGCTGCGATCCCGAGGAGGGCCAAGTTCCGCGGGCGCGTAGGGGAAAGGGGCCTTGCTGGGTTCATCGTCTTCACCTCTCGGCTGGCGGCTTGCGAGGCCCTGCCCGCATCGGTCTCGCTGAACTTACATCGTAGCATCGGCTTTTCCCGGGGTTGCGCAAAACCCCAGGAAGAGGGAGGGGCCGCTCGCGGCGGCCCCTCCCTTGATTCGCGTCCGGATTCCGCTACTGGGGCTAGCAGTACCCGATCCGGGCGATGTGGGTCTCCCAGAAGTTCACGCTGGAGTCCCACTCGTTAACGATCCACGCGCGCTGGCCCACGCCGCAGCCTTCCGCGGTGTAGTTCTGTGGGTCGGCAGAGACCGCCGAGTAGTCGCCCCAGCGACCGCCCTGGTACTGCGACGGGCTGATTCTCAGGAGCGTGCCCGGCATGTTGATGTTGGTCGTGTTGGGCCCTCCGGCGTCCACCCCGTCTTGGCGGCCGGACACGCGGACCTCCGGGTTCGCCTGGTTGCCGCCGTTGGCGCACGTGACGTTGCAGACGGACGTGAACGTGAGGTACACGTTGCCGTTGTTGTCACCGGTCGCGGCGAGCGACGGGTTGAAGTCGTACGACGTGCTGGAGGAGAACGTCCTCACGTAGTCCGGCGCCGTCAGGCTCGGAAGGTCGATCCGGTAGTAGCCCAGGCCGGAGAACCCACTACCGGTGGGAACCGCGGGCGCGTGGATCGCGTACAGGCTGTTCCCGACCAGCGTCGTCGCGTTGACGAACCGCGCGTCGAGCGTGTCGATGCAGTTCGCCGCGCCGTTGTTTCCGCACGGCGCGTTGCCCGCAATGGAGTACTGCGGGATCGATACGTTGCCGAGGAAAAAGGCCGACGTCTGACTCGGGTTCGCGAGGTCCTGCGCCCGATAGGTCGGGATGACCCCGCCGGTACCGCAGCCGCCGCAGTGGAACCCGCCGGCGATGTAGTAGGCGGAGTTGGTCTGATCGGCGCTGTAGGCGTTCGACGGGGTGAGCGTTCCGTTCCCGACGGTGAACACCGGCGCGCCAAAGCCGAGGCCGTTGAAGATGCGTGCCTTCGCGATGCCGAAGAACTGCGAGTTCTGCCAGGATCCGCCGAGCGCGAAGTTGTCGCAGGTGATCGTGATCGCGTCCTGCGTCTGGCCGAGCTCCGGATAGTCGCAGAAGGCCCACGGCCCGTTGATGTTGTTGTAGACGTAGAAGCCGCCCGCAACCGGATTCGACGTCACCGACGCGGCTATGAAGAGGACGTTGTGGGTGGTCGTGTTGTCGCACGAGATCCCGATGACGATGTAGCGCTTGAAGGTCGCGTCATAGATCGTCCGCTGGTCGCAGGGGAAGTGACCCGTGCTCCAGAACGTCGAGGCCGGCGCGCTGTACACGAGCGGTGGGGGGTTGCCGGGCCCCTTCTGGTAGATGTCGATGTGCGAGTTCGACGTCTCGAGGAAGTGGCTCTCGCCGACGACGCCGTGCGTGTCCGGCGGCGCGCACCCGCACTGGGAGTTGTTCACCCCGGCGAAGTTACGGCCTCTGAGCGTCGGTGGCGCCAACGGGCCACCAGGGGCGGAGGGCCCCTTTGCCCCGTTCGATGCGGCCAGTGCTCCGGCCGCCTGCGCCTTTGCGGCTTTGTACGCGGCCTCGCTGTTCGTCGGGAATACCGCCGTCCCGTGGGACTGGCTACCGCCCGTGGGCAGATTCTCGACGAGCGTCGCCGTATCTGAACTCGCGATGCCGACTGCAGGGGCCGGTGTCTTGTCCTGCACCCTCGCTGTTGACGCCTTGCCCCCGGACGCAGCGCTTGGCAGCGCCACCGAGAGTACGAGCACTGCGATTGCAGGCAACGTCCAGCGGACGTGCCGTCTGAATGCGCTCATGCGCACCTACCTCCCCTGCTTGGATGAAAACCGACCGACACGGGAGTGTTACACGGCCTCGCAGTTGCTTGCAAGATGTGGAGTCGCCCCAGCGGGCGCTGGGCGGGAGGCTCAGTTCTTGCGGGCGGCGACGACGTCCTGGCCGCTGAGGAACGCCTCACGCCCGGGCCAGGAGCCGTAACGGATCGGAGGCTCGAGCTCGAGGCCGACCCGATCGAGGAGCTCCAGCACGAAGGCTTCGTCGTACGCGACCACCGCCTCCGGTACGTCGGCGCGGGACACGCGACAGGGGCCCAGCGCGTGCCGGAACTGGAACCTGCTCGTCCCGTTGTCCTGGAGCCGCAGCGACTCCTCGTTCAGCAGGTAGAAGGTCGCGAGCAGCTTGCCGCCCGGCTTGAGTACGCGCGCGATCTCGCCCACGTAGTGCACGACGTCCTCGGGGAGCATGTGCGTGAAGATCGAGGTCAGAAAGACGAAGTCGAACGACCGCTTCCGGTACGGGAAGCGGTAGTCCCGGGCCTGCAGCGTGACATCCGGGCTGTACCTGCTGTTGTGGATCTCGGCGAGCTGGAAACGGAAGTTCGGGTGCCGGGCAGTGATATTCGCCGTGCACCAGGCGATCGCCTCGGGGACGATGTCGAACCCTTCGTAGCTGCCGCCGTCGCCGAGGTAGCGGGTGAGCGGCACGGCCATCCTCCCCACGCCGCAGCCGACGTCGAGCACCCTGTGCTCGGGCCGAAGCCCGCCGAGGTCGACGAAGTAGCCGAGGAACTCCTCGCCGACCGCGTGGAAGTCGCCGCCGCCGACGTACATCAGCTCGCGTGGCGGGCAGAGGTCGCGCTCGCCTTCGCCGGCGTAGCCGAAGGCCACGAGCAGCTCGGCGAAGGCTGCGTTGCACGCTTCCTTAAGCTCGGGATCGAGCTCCGTTCGCCAGCGGCCGACGGACGCTTCCGTGTCGCGCGCCGTCATGTGCTGCTCCATCTCCGGCGTCTCGGCCGAGGCGCGGCCGATGATCTCGTCGATCGTCGAGGCCGTCGAGTCGACCCCGAGGTAGGCGAGCAGCCCGGCAAGGGTCTCCTGCGGCCGGCGGATGAGTTCCTCGTAGCGAAGGAGATAGGCGTGCTGCGACCGGCTCCTCCAGCTCTCGAGCAGCTGGAGCCCGTCGCGGCGCATCCGCGCGACGTGCTCCTCGGGGGTCGTCACCGAGCGCGCACCGAAGTCCTTGCCGCCGCGCTTCTCGTTGAACGCGAGCACCGAGCAGAAGCGGTCGCGGAAGTCGCGGACCAGGAAGATCTCACGTGCGCCCGGGAAGAGCTGCAACGTCACGGTCGGCAGCGAGCTCGGCAGGAACTTCTCCAGGAAGTACACAGCGCTCTCACCCCGATCCTGTGCTTCCGCGACCTGGTCGTAGAACGCCTGGATCCGGCTGCGGCAGAAGGCGGCCAGATCCTCGACGGCGGGCCCCTCGAGCCAGAGCTGGAGCTCCGGTTCGACGAGAGCTCTTGCACGGCCGAGCTCCTGCTCTCCGAGCCACCAGTTCATCGTCACCTTGTCCCGGCCGACGAGCGGCTGCAGGTAGCTCGACGGCCGCGACAGGATCTTCAACACCTCGCCCCAGTAGCTCGCGACACGCGGCTCGTACTGGAAGGGACGATACGCGACGATCGCCCGATGCTCGCCGAGCAGCCGCGCGAGCCAGGTCGAGCCCGTCCGCCCGAGCGTCGTCACGAGCAGAGGCTGGATGCCGCCATGCTCCTGCAGGAGTTGCCCCCGCCGCAGGCGGATCTCGCCGATGCGCACGCGCTCGCCGTTCTCGAGCGCCGCCTGGACGACGAGCTCCGCCTCTTCGGGCGCCGCGAGCAGGCCGACCTGAGCGCGGAAGCCGCTCGTCTCCGCGCCCGGCGCTCCGGGAAAGGCGGCCGCGACGTCGGGCCGAGAGAGGTCGACGGGCACCCGCGCGAGCAACTCGCCGCGATCGAGCACTTCGACGCTGCTGATCGCCGCCTGGCCGCCGACGGCCCAGCCGGCGACCGTCAGCACGTACGTCTCGGAGGCGCTCCCGACCGCTGGCTGGTCGATGCGCGCCCCGAGCAGCCTCTCCTGCCCTGGCTGATGGGAGACGTCCAGTACCTCGAGACTCGGCATGATTACTGGGAGAGCTCGATCGGGACCCGGATCAGGTCACGATCGTTTGTCTGCCGGCAGTTCGCGTAGTTGAAGCGCGTGAAGTAGAGGTAGACGCGCTTCCCCGAGGTCTCGAAGTTCCGGGAGCGGCTGTTGGGATCGATGATCGACGGATAGGCGATCGGGTCCGGGCCGCCGCACGCGTAGGACGTCGTCGTCGTGGCTTCCATCAGGAGCTGCCGCTGGCTCCAGTGCACGAGATCGTTGGAGAGCGAGAAGTAGAAGCCCCAGACCGTCTGGCCCGTCTGCGTATCCGTCGCGCGCGACTGGCCGACGAGTAGGAAGCTGTGGAAGAACGTGTTGTAGGTCAGGCTCTCTCGCATCTGCGAGATCTGCGCCGGCGAGACGGGCTGGCACTGGTACTGCGGCACCGACTTGCGCCGGCCCATGTACGGATCAGCGAACTGGACTGTGAAGCCGCTCCCATCCCAGCCCCGCCACGCGCTCGGCACAGCCAGGCTCCGCGTGCGCATGACGCAGGTGCCCCGGGGCGTCCCCCCGGGCCCGATCACCTGGGCGAGGGCGTAGTAGTAGGCGCCCTTCCGGACGATGTTGCTCGGCGCGAAGATCCCCGTGGGGCCATGGTCGGGGACGTACTGGTTCGGGATGGTGGCCACGAGCTGCGCCGGAGGCCGCGGCTGGATGTAGGTCTTGCCGCCGTTGGTGGACACCGCGAACGTGACCGCGTTGTACCAGCACATGGCATAGACGCCCGAGGGGCAATGGCCCGGGTGGAGGTGCCCCTGATACTCCTCGTGGACGAGCGCGAAGATGGTCTTGCCGTTGAGGGTGTAGACCGACGCTATCCACCGCCGGTCGTCGAACGCCGCCGGATCGTCGTTCCCGTTCGACGCCATGATCGGGGCGCACGGATGCGTCAGATGATTGAGGTCGCGTCCGATCATGCGCCGGTTGACGTAGTGGGAGAGGATGAGCTGTACGCGGCCGTGGGCGCCGCGAAATGCACGCGCCGGTAGGTCGGGAAAGTCGGAGTCGCCGCAGCGGCTCTGCGCATAACTGAAGACGACCTGCTCGGGGCCGGCAATGCGCGCGGCCTGCTGGTCGGCGCGCGCGCCGGCCGCAGGCCAGGCGAGCGCGAGAGCAAGTGCCCCGGCGGCCGCAGCTCGGGGGGCGCTCATGGCCGTCGCATCACCAGCAGATCTGCGAGGTCGTCGACCCCTCCGGCGACGTACTCGAGCACCTCGAACCGCCGGGAGAACTCGCGGAGGGTGTACTCCATGGTCTGGTGCGTACCCCCGCCGGCCGTATTGGAGACGCCCTCCGCGTCCAGTCGCTCGCGAACGGCCGGGTCCTGGAACGGCCGCAGCAGCTCGCCGTGAACGCTGGCCACGACGTAGCCCCCAGGCCGCACAAGTCGGGCCAGCTCGTCGAGCCACGCGGCCTGCCCCTCGGGATCGAGGGTTCGGAGCGCGGTGCAAGCAAGGGCGAGGTCGACAGACTCCGCGGGCAGCCCCGTCGGGGGCAGCGGCGCGACGGTGTGGAACTCTCCTGGAAGCCCGCAACGCCGGCACCGCTCGACCGCATCCGGGTCCGAGTCGACGCCGATCGCGACCGCGCGAGGCAGGAAGTCAGGCAAGAAGAACTGCAGCAGGCTCGAGCCCACACCCCAGTCCAGGACCGATTCGAACGAGTCGAGGCGACGGTGCCGGCCGAGCGGTGCAAGCAGCTCGTGCAGCCGCTTCGCCGAGCGGCTCGCGACGGCGAACGGATCGCCCGCCTCCAGCTCCGCCCACGCCAGCAGCGGCGCCGGCAGGGTGCGCTCGTCCAGCATCTGCGGCAGCAGGTAGGCGCGCATCACCCCGACCGAAATCCAGTCGCTGAGCGCGACGAGCTCGAACGCGATCGGCTCGTCGCTGGCGAGCTCCCATTCGCAGTCGACTGCGAAGCCGGAGTGGAGAGCGTCGGGTATGTCCGGGAAATGCCCGGCGACGTCGGGCCGCTCGGTCATCCCGACGGGCTGGATGCGCCGTCCGCCGACACGCACCTCCAGGGCGTCGATCCGCCGATCGCTCCGCAGGCACCAGCCGTGCACCCGCAGCGAGCGGCCGTCGTGGCGGAACTCCTCGATGTTGCCGCGGATGTGCGGGAGTGGCTGTTCCTCGCGTAGCACGGTGCAGCGGAGGCGCGGCGTACCGAACACACGCGCCAGGAACAAGCGGTGCCAGCCGTCGAGGCGCGCCGCCGGGAGCGGCTCATCCGAGCCCTCGACGTATACGTAATTCGGGTACTCGGGCGGCGGGTTCGGCACGTAGACCCGGATCGGCGCGACCTCCTCGGCGACGTCCTCGCCGGCGCGGGACCGGAAAAACTCGAAGTCGCGGAAGCGGCGCTCGACGACCGTCGCGAGACCGACCTCAGGGTCGACCGCGGCGCGGGCCAGCCGCGGGTCGCGCTGCCGGTCGAAGAAGTACCCGGTCAGGTAGTCGTAATGGACGTTCCCAGGGCCCGCTAGCCCGCGGTCCGCGTACTGGATGCAGCCCTTCAGAAAGAGGAGCCAGTAGACCCAGCCCAGGTACTCGTAGGCCTGGGAGTCGCGGCTTCGCGCGATCCGGTCGAGGTCGAGCTCGATTCCGGCGACCGCAGCGAGGAGGTCGTCCGGCGAGTCGAACTCGAACGCGGAGAAGAACCTCTCCTGAAGGCCTGTCCTCGCGGCGTCCGCGTACAGATCGCCTGCGGTGGGCGCCGCCGTGGGCGCCTGCCCGCCCAGCGTTGGCTGGGGCTGCGCCGCCGCCCCGGGCAGGAGCGCGGCTTCGAGCGCGGCGGGATCCTTGGCGAACGCGAGCACCGCCCGCTTGTCGGACGGCTCGTGGCGCGTGCCCCACTCCGTCTCCCCCAGCAGCTTGTAGTAGGGGAAATGCGGCAGGACGTGCTTCAGGTAGTAGGACTCGAGGTTGTCCTCGAGCTTGTGGGTCTCGAGGACGAGCACTCCGTCGGTGATCTCGGCGATCCTGTCCAGCGAGGGCTGGATGTACGGAAAGACCGAAAAGGCGAGAACGATGTCGTAGTGCTCGTCGTAGATCGTGCGGTCGCTCAGGTCCCGTTGGTAGAACGAGACCCGCGTGATGTCGTTGTAGGCGTTGACCGCATTGCCGATGTCGAGGAAGAACTGGTCGTACTCGAAGCCGTCGACCAGCGCGGCGTCCCGCCTGCGAGCCTCCCGGCTCAGCTCCCCGAGGTTCGAGCCGAGGTCGAGCACGCGCTTGTCGCGAAAGTCCACCTGGTCCAGGAGGTCCGCGCGCGGCGTGCGGAACCCGTTCGTCCGCGTGTCGCCGAGCGCGACCGACTGGTAGTTGTTGCCGGTCTTGATTCCCTCGACCGGCGAGGCGCTGATGTAGGGAACGCCGACCGAGCGGACGATCAGCGCTCTGAGCTCGTCCTTGATTCCGACGGCGTCGGTAGCAGGCGGGCGGGTCGCAGAGATCTCCGGAGCGCGGGGCGTCGTGGGCGCAGCTTGGGGGCCGGGAGAGCTTCGACGAACCGGCTCGTCGCCGACGAGCTCCTCGATGCGCTCTCTCCAGAGATAGGTGTGGTGCCAGGCGTTGTACTGGCTCGTCAGTCGACGAAGCTGGGACGGATACGACTGGCCTTCAAGGTGGTAGAGCTCGACCTCCGGCAGGTACCAGCTTTCGAGCCCTTGCTCGAGCAGCCGCAGACAGAGGTCGGAGTCCTCGTAATCGCCCTGGACGTACAGGCCGCGTAGGCCGCCGATGTCCTCGAAGAGCTCCCGGTCGATCATCATGCACGCCGCGCTCACCGCCGGCACGGGCCGCGCGACGTTCGCCTCGGGGAAGGTCCGGTGCAGCCCCTTGTAGTAGTGCGCGTTCTCCCAGATCTGGGTGCCCGCCGCTCGGCGGAAGTACATGCCTGCGTGCTGCAGCGAATCGTCTTCGAAGAGCAGCTTCGGCCCCAGCGCGCCGATACGCGGCGTCACGTCGTAGAACGTGGAGAGCGCATCGAGCCAGCCCGGCTCGACCGGCACGACGTCGGAGTTCAGGAAGAGGAGCAGGCGGCCGCGGGCAAGCGAGGCACCGGCGTTGGTCGCGCCGGAGAAGCCGACGTTCTCGGCGAGGATGACCAGCCGGAACGGCACCCGGTAGAGCTCGAAGAGTCCCTCGCCCAGGACCTCGACGCCGCGGGCGTGCTCGGGCGAGTCGAGGACGTAGATCAGGTCGGCCTCGCGGATGGATGGGTCGTCGGCGAACTGGGCGAGCTGATGCTCGAGAAGGTCCACCCGCCGGTAGAGGGGGATCACGACGGAGACGTCGGGAGCCACGCTCGCGGCACGGCCGTACTGGACCACCCTCTCGACGACTGCTGCGCTATGGATCCGTTCCTGCAGCCGGCTCATCGCCGGGTACACGTGGTCGGCCATCAGCTCGTCCTCGTGCGAGCCCGCAAGCGCGAGATCGCCGATCAGCGCGTCCCGCAGCGCCACCGGCTCGCGCACCACCGGCGGCGCAGCGACCATCAGGACGGCGCCGGCTGCGTCCTCGAGCTCCAGCGTCCAGCCCTCGATCGCATTGCCCGCGCCGTCGAGGGTGAAGTAGGCCACGAAGCCAGACCGCCCGGGTGCCAGCGCGTAGACCTGCTCGATGTCCAGCCGCCGGTAGCGAAACGTTCTTCCCAGGAGCTCAGCTCGCAGCCCCTCCGGCGAGATCGCAGTGAACCGGGTGACCTCGGCGTGCTCGTCGTGGAGCCAGCCGGTGAGGTAGAACGACGTCTCGTCGATTTGGAACAGACGCTCCCCCCTCACAGCCCACCGCTCCGCCGTTGGTGCGAAGCGTTGCTCCCGGAGCCGCGCCAGGAGCACGCCCAGGCTCGCCTCGAAGCCGACTTCGTCCAGGCTCCCCGGCGAGGCAGCAAGGGTGCCGAGGAAAGCGGCGACCGGCTCGGCGAAGTCGTGCGCGATCAGGGCGAGAGACCCGGCAGCGACGTCGAGGTCGACCAGCGACCCGCTTAGTTCCGCTGGGCCCGGAGACACGACGTCGTCGCCCGCGCGCAGGACGAGCACTCCCAGCCGCTCCTGGATCGCCGCCCCTCCGAGCACCCGCGCGACGAGCAGCCGTCCCGCGTCCGGGAGGGCGACGTCTGCCCGCGGGTACGCCAGTGCCCGGATGTCGAGGGGAATGACCTCGCCGTCACGGTCGAGCCAGCCCTCGGGCCGCTCGCCTTCTGGGGCGCCAAGCCAGCCGCAGAGGAGCAGGACGTCGCCGGTCAGCCAGCACGCCTGGTCGATCCAGCCCGGCCCGAGCTGCTCCTCCGAGAAGACAGAGGCAGGCGCGCTCACACCAGGATCCCCTGTGCGTGGCGATCGAGCAGCTCACGGTAGAGCTCCGTCAGCGCCGCGGCGTGCTCCTCCATCGAGTACACCTCGCGGATCCCGGCGCGAAGCTGCTCCCACACGTCTCGACCCCGCGCCGCCTCGCCGATCGCCCGGGCAAGCGACTCGGGGTCTCCTGCGCGAAAGTGGAGGCCGTCTTCCCCGTGCACGACCTTTTCGGCCATCCCGCCGATGTCGCTGCAGATCACGGGCCGCCCGCACTGAAACGCCTCCTGGATCACGAGCGGCGAGTTCTCCCACCAGATCGACGGCACGACCACCCAGTCGACGTTCGCCATCAGCCGCGCCTGCTCGCCGCGGTCGTACCGACCGACGAAGGTGACGTTGTCCGCGCCCTCGAGCAGCTCCGCGAGCTCGTTGCGGAACGCCTCGGGCTGGAGCTCGAGGTTCGCCCCGTGCAGCCACAGGTGCGCATCGCTCCTCTCCTTGGCGAGGATCGCCATCGCCTTGAGCAGCACCGTGACACCCTTGAAATGGTTCAGTTGGCCGAAGAAGCCGAATCGGTTGCGGGGCCGCTGCTCACCCGTCTCGCTCGGGGGAACGAGCCCCGAGGTCCGGAGGCGCCCGTACTCCTCATACCTCACCTTGTGCCTGGGGAGCCCCCAGTCGACGTAGCGCTCGAGAAGGAACCGGCTGGGTGCGAGGAACTGGTCGACGAGCGCTAGGTGCGAGGAGATGAAGCGCTTTCGCAGGAAGAAGCTCTGCGGCGAGATGTGCGGAAAGCACTCGTGGCAGCGACGCGGCGACGACTCGAGGCACGTTTCGTCGGAGCCCACCCGCACCATCTGCCCGTTCCGGTGGCAGATGGGCAGGAACTCGTGCAGCGTGTAGACGATCGACGCGTCCGGGAGCGTGTTCCGCGTCTCCCTGAGGACGTCGTAGCCGAAGAACAGCGTGTGCTGGAAGTGCACAACGTCCGGCCGGTGCGCGAGCAGGAACTCGCGGAAGAAGCGCGTGTACAGCGTCTTGCTGCGCGACGTCCCGTTGAGCCAGTCGAAATCGTCCTTTTCGGTGTAGAAGAAGTACTGGTTCGGATCGTCGTTCACCATCGTCAGCAGCGTGCCCTCGCGATAGCGCTCGACCGACGACATCGGCGGCCCCGTACGCGCGAGCAGAACCGGGTCGAGCTCGCCGTGGTCGCGCACGAACTCGTACAGCTCGAGCGCGTACGTCTCGGCCCCGCCCGGCCGCACGACGGGGTGATTGTGCAAGACGTAGAGAACCTTTGGCCGGCCGGTCATCTGCCTCCCCGGCAATGCCCGCTTCTTGGTCGCCAGTACCGCATCCTCCCCTCCCCCGAACCCCGCTTGTTACAAAGGAAAGTGGAACGGCCCGCGTGGGTCAAGGCCGGCACGATGCCTGCACTGCACGACAGCGACTAGGCCCAGCGCCGAAGGCGGGCGAGAATGCCCCGACGACGAGGCTCGCGCAAGTCGAAGATCGCGCACGTGTCGTCCACCTGCGCGGCGACACGGTAGCGCCGTTCGAGGTGCTCGCGCAGTCGCGAGTAGTGCAGGAGCCACCAGAAGCTCCAGGCGGGGAAGAGAAGGAACTCCGCTCCCTGCCGGCGCACCGCCTCCAGCTGTGCGACGGCGGCAGCGTCGTCGGCCGGGTAGTAGCCCGTGTAGGCGCCGGCGGCGTCGCGCGGGAAGTGCCACGCCGTCCTGCCGATCGACTTGAGCAGCACGTCGTCGCCCTTGCTTGCCACCGCGACGACCGCGCCCGGAGGGACGACCGCCTGGGCAAGCCCGGCGACGCGGGCGACGCCTTCGAAGTAGTCGCGTTTGGCTCCCAGGGGATCGCGCAGGTCGTAGATCAGGCACTGGCCCGCATCGCGGACGACGACCGGGTACCGGCTCTCGAGATGCTCGCGCAGGCCGGCGTACCGGTCGAGCCACCACAACGACGGGCTCGGAAGAAGGAAGTACTGGGCTCCCGCGGCCCTGAGCTCCTCGAGCTGTGCGATGGCCTCGGCGTCCGAGGAGGGATCAGGCCCGGGAGCGGCCGCGTCGGCGCTGCGAGCGAAATGCCAGGCCGTCCGGCCGCCGAGATCCTCGAGCGCCTCGACTTCCTTGCTCGCGACGAGCACGACCGCGTCCGCAGGCACGGAGGCGGCGACGGCGCCGCGGATGCGGTGCACGAGGTGTACGTAGTCGGCCGGCGGCGGGGCGTCGACCGCGCCCGGCACTTCCAGCGCTTCCTGGTGCTTTGCGCGCAGCTCGGTCGCCTCGAGCTCCAGGCGCTTGACCGCCGCGACGAGCTCCATCCGTCGTGCAACCTCGTCCGAGAGCGCTTGGCGAACCGAGGCAAGCTGCTGCTGCGCCGCCGCGCGTTGCTCCTCGGCACGACTCGTGAGTTCGGCCTGCTCCGCCGCGGCGGCGGAACGCAGCCGCTCGACCTCGCCTGCGCTCGAGTCCCGCTCTTCCTCCACGTCTCGCAGTCGACGCGCAAGGTCGTCCCGCTCCCGGGCGACCTGCTGCAGGGCGGCGAGCTCCGCCACCGCCGCCTTCCGTTTGTCGTTGACCTCGCGGATCCGGCGGCCCAGCGCCGCCCGCGCCTCGCCGATGCGCCGGAGGTTCGCCAGCTGCAGCTCGAGCGCGTGGTTTCGATGCGCCAGCAGGTCGCGCTCGACGGCGGCGCGCCGGAGCTCCTCCAGCTCCTGCCGGGCGGCGTCGTTCGCCTCTGCCAGCTCGCGCACGCGCCGCTGGATGCGGGCGAGGCCGGCGCGCGGCAACGGGTGCGCGACGATGATGAAGTGGTAGGTCAGAGCCTCGGGATCGCGGCCGAGGCTCTCGACCAGCTCCTGAGAGGCGGCGCTCCGGTCATAGGTCACCTCGGACTCCTCAAGCGGCTTCTGACGGCGCTCGACATGGCCGATGGCATAGCCGGTGCCCTCGAAGAGCTCCTGCACGGTGTCATACGTGAAGAACCGCAGGTGCGTGCGGTCGAGCAGCCCCGTCTCGTCGTACCGGAACGAGCCGCCCAGCAGCGCAAGCCTGACGCTCGCGTGCGCGACGTTGGGCACGGACGCAACCACGTAGCCGTCCGGCCGGAGGACGCGCTTCAGGTCTCTCAGGAGCGGCTGTGGCTCCTTCAGGTGCTCCAGGACGTCGGCGGCAACGACCACGTCGAACGAGTCGTCGGCGAGGGCCGCCGGCAGGTCGAGCACATCCAGGTCGCCGACGATCACCCGCTCGCAGAAGGCGCCCGCCTCAGCCGCTGCCGCGGCGTCGATCTCGACCGCCACCACCTGGCACCCGAGGTCGCGGAGCACCTTCGACATGTAGCCCGTCGCGCAGCCCAGCTCGAGCACGCGCTTGCCCGAGCCGACGAGCTCGACGATCTTCGCGTGGACCGAGGGCGAGTCGAGCTCGATCTTCGCGTCGTACCGGAATGCGCCCGACCGAGTCCTCGAGCCCAGGTGTGGATCGCTCATCCCCAACTCCTCCCCTTTCACGATGGTACAGGTTCGTGTGCCGCGGAAGGCCGGCCTTTCCGGACGAGATAGAAGTCCTGGCGCCCGTTGCAGCGCGCGCCTTGCTCGGAGAACTCGAGCAGCTCGAACCCGCGGAGCTGGTTCCTCTCGACCCACGAGTTCGGCTGGAAGGCGGCGCAGCGATTGGAGCCTTCACCGCCCTCGTTCGTGACTACCAGCTCGCCCGCCTGGAAGCGCGCACGGTCGAACTCGTCCAGCCCGTGCAGGTAGCCGCTGCCGTGCGTGGTGAAGAAGAACAGACCCCGAGGCCTGAGGACACGATCGATCTCGCGCATCCACGCGTGGTGCATCGCCTCGGTCAGATGCGTGAACACCGAGAGCGCGTAGACGAAATCGAAGCTCTCCGCCTCGAACGGGAGCGGCGGCGCGAGCCCGTTGACGGCGACCGAGGCGAAAGGCAGGTTCTCGCGGCACCACTCGACGAGATCGGGGTTGTAGTCGCACCCGTGCACGCGTGGGCCGTCGATGTCCTTCCAGTACCTGAGCACGCGGCCGCAACCGCAGCCCCAGTCCAGAATCGGGCCCAGCCCGTGCGGGTCAACCCCACGCCGTCGCAGCGCGTCGGTGAGGATGTCGATGCCGAGCTTGCCGCGCTCGAGAAACCCTTCCGGGTTGTAGCGTCCGATCACCTTCCACTGGAGCTCGGGCGGTGGCACCGGCAAGCCGTCGGGAGCCACGAAGTCGGCGACACGCGAGGGGAGCCCCACGCACGCGACGACGTCCTGCGTCTCGTCCCAACCCTGCTCGGTGTAGCTGAGCAGACGGAGCCGAGGGAGCTCCTCGAGCCGGGCGCAGACCCACGCAGGCGAGGAGAGCGAGACTCCGTACCGGCCGGGAATCGGGCGACGGCGTAGCTTCGGCAGGCTCTGGTAGGCAAAGCCGTCCCGCTCGTAGTCGGCGAGCAGGTCCTCGGCGGTCGAGACCGCGAACTCCCGCGTCCCGCTGCGGACCAGCTCGGCCACGCGGTTGCCGCTGGTCGTGAAGAGGAGGATCCCGCCGGTCGCTAGCCTTCGCGAGCAGAGCTCGAGCCAGCTCTGCCAGCGGTCGCGATCCAGGTGCGTGAGGAGGGAGCCCGACCAGATGAGGTCGAACTCGCCGTCGAGCTCGATCTGCGCCGGGTCCTCGCGCGAGTAGGCGGGCGTCGCGCCGAACGTCCTTGCGCAGAACTCCACCGCGTCGGGATCGATGTCGCACGCCGTGAGCTGCGCGTCCGGAAACGCTGCCTTCAGCCAGCGAAGCACGCGTCCATGCCCGCAGCCGAGATCGAGAATGCTGCCGACGTCGTCCTTCCCGGCGGCGAGCAGCGCGAGCCTCACGCACTGCAGCGCGGACTCGCCGCACTGCCAGTAGCGCGCGTCGCCGCCCTCGTCGTACATGAGGTCGTTGGGCGAGATCTGGGTCGGCACCTCGATGCGCGGCTGCCGGAGCAGGCGGCGGATCGACTCTGCGCGCACCTCGCCAGCAGCCCTCGATCCGTTCTCCTGGAGCGAGAACAGGATGCAGGCGTCGTCGCGGACGACCTCGTGGTAGCGGCGTCTCAGGTGGCGGTCCAGCCCTTCGTAGTGCTCGAGCCACCAGAAGGCCGTGCTGGGGAAGAGGAGATAGTCGGCGCCGCGGCTGCGCAGCTCCTCCAGGTGGCCTATCGCCTGCGAGCTGTCCGCCGGATACCAGCCCGCGTAGATCCCGCTGCGCAGCTGCGGGAAGTGGGCGCCCAGCCGCCCGCCCAGCCGGAGCAGATCCTCGTCCCCCCGTGACGCGACGAGCACCCGCGCGCCCGGTGGCGTTGCGGCGCCGACGACCTCGCGGATCCTGCCGACGACCTGCCGGTACCCCTGGCTCGGGAGGTCGCGATGCCGCTCCCACTCCACTCCCCACTTCTCCTCGAAGAGGCGCCGGTTCCTCTCGAAGAGCTCGGCGTGCTCGCCGGTCGCCTCTCCGAAGTGGTGCACCAGCACGTTCTCCGCCACCGCCACCCGAAACCACGCTCGAAGGACTCGCAGCGAGTAGTCGTCATCTGACAGCGGGCCGAGGCCGAAGTTCTCGTCGAGCGGGCCGACCCGCTCGTAGACGGCTCGCCGCATCCCGGTGCAGAACATCGTCAGCGTCGGGACGTCGACGACCCGGCCCTCGTACGAACCGGCACGCCGCTGCGACGCACTGGCGAGCTCCGCGAGCGTCTGGTAGCCGGCGTCGGGATCGGCGACGGCGCCCACGAGCCCCAGGGAGGGATCGTCGGCGAGGCTGCGCGCGAGGCGCTCGAGCGACCCGGTGGAAACGAGGGTGTCGTTGTGGAGGATCAGGAGCAGCGGCGCCCGGGCGGCGCGGAGGCCCTTGTTGACGGCGCCCGGAAAGCCGAGGTTGCGGTCGCCGAGGAGCGGCCGGACGCGCGGGTCGCGCGCGGCAAGCTGCTGGAGATAGTCGCGCGTGCCGTCGCTCGAGGCGTTGTCCACCACGATCAGCTCGAGCTCGAGGTCGGTCGTGGCCAGCACGCTCTCGAGGCAAAGCCTCGTGAAGACGAGGCCGTCGTGTGTCGGCACGATCACGCTGGCCGCGGGCTCAGCTGCCGCTCGCCCCGCCGGCAGCGGCGCCTCGAGCACCGCCTCCACCGTCTCGCTCGCGAGGGTCGTCGGACGACGCGAGACCGGCATCAGTGACAGATTCGGCGGGAAGACGGGCAGGGCGACCTCGGCGAGCAGACGCGTCAACACCCGGTCGGAATCGAGCCGATCGCGTGCGAGCTCGGCAGCCGCCTGCGCATGGCGCGCGTAGTCTCCTTCGACCGCCTCGATCGCGGCCGCCGCCTCCTCGACGCTCGAGAATCCGACGAGGCCCACTCCCGCCGGAAGCGAACGGGTGAATCCGGTGTCCTGGGCCACGACCGGCCGGCCGGCGGCGAGGTAGGCCGCGCTGCGGCCTTCGAACCGGCCGCTGCGTAGGCGAACGTCCTGGTCGGTCGCCACGGTGAGCTCGGCGCGCGACCCCGCGAGGTAGTCGCGGTAGAGGTCGAGGTCGCCGCAGAGCTGGCGGGCATCGTGGACGTGCCATCCGTGCTCGTCGAGGAGGCGGCGGTAGTCTGCTCCAGGGCTCTCGAGGGCGAGCTCGAGATGCGTGCCGCCGACGCGTCGCGGGAGATCGAGCATCTTGAGGAGCTCGGAGTGCGTGCTCCCGAGAAAGGTCGAGCCGGCCAGTCTCAGCTCGCGCTCGGCTTCGCCCCACTTGCCGATCGTCGTGAAGGCGCCGCCGGGGTCGCCACGGTCGCGCCAGAGGTCGAGCACGACCGGCGGGCAGCTTGGCCGGAACGGAAACCGCTCCGGCAGCGGGAGCGCACAATCCTCGTTTCCGAGATTCAACGCGCAGCTGAAGAAGGCGACGTGGGGCTCGAGGAAGTCGCGCGCTCCCTCGGCGGCCTCGCGGGGCCCGACCTGCCCTCCGACTGCATCGCTCTCGACGTAGACCAGCCGACCCGTGGCGGCGTGCTCCGGCAGCGGCATCGTCCCCCGGTCGAGGTTCAGCACGAGCGCAGCGGAGCGGAAGAGCTCGCGCCACCGGCTCTCGGTCAGCCCGTAGAGGCCACCCTTGCTCGCGAGCACGTGGTACGCCCAACGATCGCCGAGGTCGAAGCGCCGCAGCACGCCATCGATGAGCGCCGCCGCCCTGGCGGGCTCGTCGTGGGCCGTCGGGCCTGTCCGGGTCTCGACGTAGTACGGGTCGTAACCGAGCCGACGAAGGCCGACGAGGTAGTGCGCCGTCAGCCAGAGGACGTCAGCGCTGGAGCTCCTCGCCATCCGCCCCAGGACCACGATCTTCGTACCGCGACTCGTCGCAGCGCCCTTGCCGCGGCTCCGAGCAAAGAGCGGCATTCGCACAGAGTGCCGCATCCGCCGAGTCAGGTCGGTAAGCGCTTGCGGGTCAAAGGTCACGACCGCCGACCAGAGACTCGTCCTGCATCTCCTCTTCGCAAGCGGCGCGGAGCGCGGACGCCAGTGCCTCTCGAAGGTCCTGCTGGACCTGAGTGGAGAGGTGGCCGTCGCCTGGCTCTTGGGTCGCGTCTCCGTGGCCCCCGGCCGTCGGCTCTGTCGCTGATGGGAAGAAGGTGGAGAAGAACGCCTCCATCACGTTGGCGACGGCGGCCTCGCACACGTTGCGACGATCAGCCTCGAATGCCTGTCCGCCCGACTGCGGCCCGGTCACGAGCTCGTAGGCCGGGAAATAGGCGACATCCGGGAGCGTCCGGCTCGCCTGATCGGCCGCGACGCGCAGCACCGACTTGCTGTATGTGGTCGCGACGAGGACGTGCTGCCCCGAGGCGGTCGCGACCAGCGGTACCGGCGACACCGTGATGATCACTTTCAGCGACGGATTGACCGACCGGGCCAGGCTGACCATCCGGACCAGGTCCCGCGTCACCTCCTCCACGGAGAAGTTCCGGAACTTGTGCCGGCGCTCGTCGAACGCACCCGCGACCGTGCCCGGACACGCGGGGAACACGGCCTCGTCGTCGGTCGAGACCCATGCCTCGGTGAGGCCGAGCGTGAAGACGAAGACGGACGAGATCTCAACCGCGCGCAGCACTGCACGGAGGTGCTGCCGTGTCAGGGCGCGGAACTCGCCGACCGAACGAGCGCGGTACCGCAGACCGGGCCGGAACGGGTCGATGAGCGTGCCGTCGGACTGCCAGTACTCCTCCGCCGGCTGAAAGCTGCCGAGGCCGCGCTCGAGCAGCTGCACCATCTGCCGAGCCGTGTAGATGTTCCCGTATCGCGCCGAGAACGCTTCGTAGTACGCCTCCTCGACCCACTCCGACCAGAGGGGGTGCGCCGCTTCGGTCACCGTATATCGGTAGCCGGCACCCTCAAGGTAGGAGCGGACGTTCGATGCGAAGCAGGACCCCGCGGACATGAAGCGGTCGTCCCGGGTGAGCAAGAACGGAGGCGCGTCGGCGACGCTCGAGGCATCGAAGTCTCGAGACACGGACCGGGACCAGAAGGCCCGATCCGGCGCCTGCTTGTAGGGATGCTCAGTCACCCTGGCCCTCCTCGGGGATCCATTCGAAGACTCGCGTCAGGTAGCACGCGCCGTAGTGGATGTTCGCATGCGTGGCGTCTCCGCCCCAGAACTCTTCCTTAAGCACGCCGGATTCGTCCACCGCCGCTGACGGCGACTCGAGGAAGACCGCGCCGTGGTCGGCGGCGAAGGCCCGATAGCCGTCGCTCAGGATCTGCCACAATCGACAACGCAGGTCGTCTCGTACGATCGGCACCTCTTCGAGCGGCACCCCGAGCTGGGTCGCCCGCTGCACGAAGAACTCTTCATGGGCAAGCCGCTCCCTGACGGCTGCGGTCGGCAGCGGCGGAGGCGGTCCGAGAATCGCGAGTCTGCGCGGGCGCCCGGAGCGGCATAGCTCCATGATGCGGGCAAGCTCGGGGTTGTGCGCGAGCGAGGCCCGGCTGAACTCCTCGACGACGGCATACGGAACGATCTCGAGCGAGTCGACGGGACGATCGGCCTCGCCGTCGGCGCCGGGGAGGATCACGTCGAAGTCCTCACCGCCGGAGATGAGGGCGCGGGCGTTCATCTGGTTGCCATCCCATTGCAGGGCGACGTGATCCGCCTCCTCGAGCAGGTCGGCGAGCGGCTCCTCCCACGACGCTGCCTCCTCGACGACGAAGCCGGCAGGCGTGGTCTTCGCGATCAGCGCGTCGCGCTCCCGCACCAGCATGAAGCAGACCTCCAGGCCCGGAGGAGCCGCAGCGGCGCCCGTGCGAACGCGCTCTTCGTAGCCTTTGAGCAGGGCAAACACGTGAGAGTTTCCCACTACCGCGAGTCCTGCCATGGACCGAGTGTAGAGAATGGAACGAGCACGTTCTCGCCGGGCGCCCGGCGTCGCGGCCGCCGCAGGAGCTGGTGCACGGTCACCGTGCCGCCAAGGAGGCCCTTCACTTTTACGAACTGATCTGGTTTACCCTGTATCGACAGGTTCGGTTCAAGAGAGCCAAGTCAAATACAGCGCGCGGCGCAACAGGGGAGAAACGTGCGGAAGGATCATGCCGCCGTGTGGGCGGAAAAACCACGCGTAGGCGGAAAGTTCATTTTCCTCGGGGACGAGAAGTTGTACCTCCGAGGGGTCACATACGGGACCTTCGGGCGCCGCGAGGACGGCACCGAGTATCCGAGTGCGGACGCGGTCGATCGCGACTTCGCCTCGATGAGCGCGAGCGGCGTGAACGCGGTGCGGACCTACACGGTCCCGCCCCTGTGGTTGCTGGACCTCGCCGACGACCACGGTCTCCACATCATGGTGGGCATCCCCTGGGAGCAGCACGTGGCCTTCCTCGACGATCGGCGACGTGCCCGCTCGATCGAGCGCCGGGTCCGCGAAGGCGTCCGCGCGTGCGCCGGCCACCCCGCCGTGCTCGGCTACGCGATCGGCAACGAGATCCCCGCCTCGATCGTGCGCTGGCACGGGCGGCGGCGGGTCGAGCGTTTCCTCGAGCGGCTCTACCGCGCAGCCAAGGCGGAGGATCCGGCGGCCCTGGTCACCTACGTCAACTACCCGTCGACCGAGTACTTGCAGCTGCCGTTCGTGGACCTGGTCTGCTTCAACGTCTTCCTCGAAGCGGAGGAGCAGCTCGAGGCCTATTTCGCGCGGCTCCAGAGCCTGGCCGGCGACCGGCCGCTGATGATCACCGAGCTGGGACTGGACAGCCTCAGCAACGGCCGCGAGGCGCAGGCCATCGCGGTCGGCTGGCAGGTTCGGACTGCCTTCGCCGCCGGCTGCGCTGGGGCGTTCGTGTTCTCGTGGACGGACGAGTGGTCGCGCGGCGGGGAAGAGGTGCTCAATTGGAGCTTCGGCGTCACAGACCGGGAGCGGCGGCCAAAGCCGGCACTCGCGGCGGTGCGGGAGGCATTCCGCGACGTGCCGCTTCGCCGTGACATCGCGTGGCCGCGCGTCTCGGTCGTCGTCTGCAGTCACAACGGCGCCTCCACGCTCGGCGCCTGCCTCGCCGGCGCCGCGGCGCTCGCGTATCCGGACTACGAGGTGATCGTCGTCGACGACGGCTCCACCGACGCGACGTCCTCGATCGCGGAGCGCTTGCCCGTGCGCCTCATCCGCACCGAATACAAAGGCCTCAGCGAGGCACGCAACGCCGGCCTGCGCGCCGCCACGGGCGAGCTCGTCGCCTACATGGACGACGACTGCGTGCCCGACCGGGATTGGCTCTCGTACCTTGCGGCGGCGTTCATGACCACCCCCCACGCCGCCGTGGGCGGCCCGAACGTCCCGCCGCCGGATGGGCTCGTCGCGGAGTGCGTCGGTAAGGCCCCGGGGAGCCCGACGCACGTGCTCGTCTCCGACCGTGAAGCGGAGCACATCCCCGGCTGCAACATGGCCTTCCGCAAGGACGTGCTCGACGAGATCGGCGGCTTCGACGCGCAGTTCCGTAGCGCCGGCGACGACGTCGACGTTTGCTGGCGTCTGCAGGACCGCGGCTGGACGATCGGCTTCAGCCCTGCCGCGATGGTCTGGCACCGGCGCCGTTCCTCGGTGCGCGGCTACCTCAGGCAGCAGCGGGGCTACGGCGAGGCCGAGGGGCTGCTCGAGCGCAAGCGGCCCGAGCGCTACAACCTCGGCGGGCACCTGCGCTGGTCGGGGCATGTCTACGGCGGACACGCGCGCCGGGCCGTTCGCCAGCGCTGGCGGATCTACTACGGCACCTGGGGCAGCGGGCTCTTCCAGTCGGTCTACCAGCCGGCCCCAAGCGTCCTCGGCTCGCTGCCGCTGATGCCCGAGTGGTATCTGCTGCTGGCGATGCTCGCGGCCGCAAGCATCTACGAGCTCGCGTGGCGGCCGCTGCTCCTGGCCGTCCCGTACCTGGACCTGCCTTTCTCGACCGTGCTGTTCGTGCTTGCACTTGCCGCGACGTTGGGCCAGGCGCTCGCCCACGCCTGGGGCGCATTTCCCCATTTCACCGGCTCCCGTGTTCAGCGGACGAGGCTGCGCCTGCTCACGGCAGCGCTGTACATCGCCCAGCCGCTCGCGCGGCTCATCGGTCGGATGAGCCACGGGCTGACGCCTTGGCGCCGCCGGGCCGCCGTCGCGCACGCGCCGCCGTGGCCGCGGACGACCACGACCTGGAACGAGGAGTGGGAGCCGCCCGGCCGCACGCTGCTCGAGATCGAGACCGATCTCCGCCTCAGCGGCGCCGCCGTCGCCCGCGGCGGGCCGTTCGACCGCTGGGAGATCGAGGCTCGCATCGGCACCTTCGGCGCCGCGCGCCTGCGCATGGGAATCGAAGAGCACGGCGGCGGACGGCAGCTTCTGCGCTTCCGCGTCTTCCCCCGCTGGTCGCGCTTCGGCCTCGTTCTCGTGGGGCTGCTCGGCGCCCTCGGTGCGTATGGGCTCGAGCTCGGCGACCCGGCACGGGGCATTCTGTTCGCGACGCTCGGGATCCTGCTCGCGCTCCGAATCGTTCGGGAGTTCTCTGCCGCGACCGCGGTCTTCCTCGCCGCGCTCGAACGGCAAGACCAGCCGAGAGCAGAATCGCTCGTGGACGTCCTGACGGCGCGCGTCGCGACCGAGCCGCCGCTCCCGCGCACCGGGATCGAGCACGTCAGCGTCGCCGAGGCAAACGAGTGAGCATGCCTCACATGCATCGGCAAGGAGCGGGCCTGTGATCCGGCGCCGCAAGGGCACCTGGGCACTCTGGAAGGCCGTACCGCGGCTCTTCCCCTACTTCCGACCGTATCGGCGCCTCGCTCTGATCTCGGTCGTCCTGACCGCGCTGACCGTCCTCGTCGGCCTCGCCCATCCGTGGCCGCTCGCGTTCATGGTCGACAGCGTCCTCGGCAAGCACCCTCCCCCGGGCCTGATCACGCATCTGCTCGGAACGTCCAACCGTTACGCGTTCCTCGTCTTCGCGGCCCTCGCCGGCCTCGTCCTGACGATCATCACGAACGGGGTCAGCGTCGTGCACGAGTACGTGAACACGAAGCTCGAGGCGCGGGTGGTGCTCGACTTCCGCAGCGACCTCTTCTCGCACGCCCAGCGCCTCTCGATCGACTACCACGACCGGAAGCAGACCGGGCAGCTGATGAGCCAGATGCTCCAGGAGGCCGAGGCAGCCGGGTCGTTCATGATGTCGCTTCTGCCGCTCGCCCAGAGCGCCGTGACGCTGATCGGGATGTTCCTGATCGCGTTGCGCATCGACTCCGAGCTGGCGCTGCTCTCGCTGGCGGTGGTTCCGTTCATCTACTACGCGGTGGGGCTCTACACGAGCCGGATCGTGCCTGTCCTCGTGTACGTGCGAGGGCTGGAATGGCAGAGCGCGTCGATCATCTTCGAGTCGATGGCGATGCTCAGGGTCGTCGCGGCGTTCGCGCGCGAGCCCTACGAGTTCGGGCGCTTCCGTAAGCAGGGGAATACGGCCGCTGAGGCCCGCGTCGGCCTGACGGTGCGGCAGACGCTCTTTTCGCTCGGCGTCAACACCTTGACGGCTGCCGGCACCGCGCTGATCCTCGGCGTCGGCGCCTTCCACGTTCTCCACGGCCGGCTGACGACAGGCGAGCTGCTCGTCGTGCTGTTCTACATCGCCGCCGTCTACCAGCCGCTCGAGACGATCAGCTCGTCCTTCGGCACGATGCAGCAGCAGCTCGTAGCCGTGCAAGGGGCCTTCCAGATCCTCGACGCCGAGCCTGAGATCGACGACCCCGCGCACGCGGTGCCGATTGAGCGCGCCCAGGGAGCGGTGGAGTTCGAGCACGTCCACTTCAGCTACCAGGAGCGCGAAGAGACGCTGAAGGACATCACCTTCGCCGTCGAGGCCGGGCAGCACGTCGCCCTCGTCGGGCCGACGGGCGCGGGGAAGACGACGCTCATCAACCTGATCATGCGCTTCTACGACCCTAAGGAGGGCCGAGTGAAGCTCGACGGAATCGACGTCCGCGAGCTCACCGTGCGCTCGCTGCGCGAGCAGGTCAGCATCGTGCTCCAGGTGCCGCAGCTCTTCTCCGGAACGATCGCGGACAACATCCGCTACGGAAAGCTCGACGCCAGCCTCGACGAGATCGTCGAGGCAGCCCGGGCGGCGAACGCTCACGACTTCATCGACCGCCTCCCCGCCCGGTACGACAACGAGCTCGGCGAAGGCGGAGCGCAACTCTCGGTTGGAGAGCGGCAACGGATCTGCGTCGCCCGTGCCTTCCTCAAGGACGCGCCGATCCTGATCCTCGACGAGCCGACCTCGGCGATCGACTCGATGACCGAATCGGTCATCCTCGATGCGCTCGATCGCCTCATGGTCGGCCGGACGACCTTCGTGATCGCCCATCGGCTCTCGACCGTCCGGCACGCGGACCAGATCCTCGTCATGGACGGGGGCTGCATCGTGCAGCGCGGCGGACACGACGAGCTGTTGAAGCTCGGCGGCCTCTACCGACAGCTGCACGAAGCCCAGCAGGGCTCCCATCGGGCTGCGGCGCGCGTGGCCGCCGTCGGCGGGCTGACGCCGACGCCTCTCGCGCGCACGAACGGCAGCGGCCGCAACCCCCAAGACGGACGAGTCGGCGAGGCCGAGCTCAAAGCGGAGCTCGAGCGGATGCTCGCGCGGTCGGTGAACGGCAACGCCTCGCCGGCGTCCCTTCCGACCGCCGCGGCACTACTCCTGCGGGCCGCCGCAGAAGACCTGCGCGAGAACGGGAACTGGGCGGCGCTGCGCTCCCTTACCCGGCTCCGCCCGAGCCCCCTCGAGGAGCTGCGGATCGCAGCCGAGCTGGCCCATACCCTCCTGTACGAGCTCGGGCTGGCGGCCGAGCCGCCCGGCGCCGGGGCGGTGGGCGCCGAGGGCCGAGCGGAGATCGTCCGCAGGCTTGCGCCTGCACTAAGGCATGCGTCGGAAGAGGTATTGCTGTGAGCGGGCGGCGGCGAATCGTCCTGCTTGGGATGATGAGCAAGGCACCCGTAGCCGGCGTGGTCTGGCAGACGCTGCAATACCTCGTCGGGCTGGAGCGGCTGGGCTACGAGACGTACTACGTCGAGGCGCACGCCCGGACGCCCACGACGCTGATGCGCGCCGACTCGGATAACTCGTCGGCGCTCGCCGCCCGCTTCATCGAGCGGATGTGCAGCCGCTTCGGCTTCGGCGATCGCTGGGCCTTCCACGCCCTCCACCACGACGGCCGGGTCTACGGGATGGACGAGCACGCCCTGAAGGAGCTGTATCGCTCGGCCGAGCTGCTGATCAATCTCCACGGCGGCACGGTGCCGCGTGCCGAGCACGTGGAGACCGGCCGCCTCGTGTACGTGGAGACCGACCCGGTCGAGCTTCAGGTCCAGCTCGCGGAGCGCCAGCCAGAGACGATCCAGTTCCTCGAGCCGCACCGCGCCTTCTTCTCGTTCGGCGAGAACCTGAACGGGCCTGACTGCGGGCTGCCGCGCTGGGACCGCTACGAGTTCCTCCCCACGCGGCAGCCGGTCGTGCTGGACTTCTGGCGCGGCCGCGGCGGCAGCCCGGGGGAGCTCTACACCACCGTTGGCAACTGGCGCCAGCTCTGGCGCGAGGTGCAGATCGGCCACGAACTGTACTCGTGGAGCAAGCACGAGGAGTTCATGAAGGTGCTCGACCTGCCACGCATCGCGGGCGAGCGCTTCGAGCTGGCACTGGCCAGCATCGACGACGAGGATCGGGCGCTGCTCCGGGAGCACGGCTGGCGCCTACGCGACGTTCGCGCCCTCTCCAACGACCTCGACACATACCGCGACTATCTCGCAGGCTCCCGCGCGGAGTTCACTGTTGCCAAGGACCAGAACGTACGGCTGCGCACGGGCTGGTTTAGCGACCGCAGCGCCACCTACCTCGCCGCCGGCCGACCCGTGATCACGCAGGACACGGGCTTCGGAGTGGCGCTTCCGACCGGCGAAGGGCTCTTCGCGTTCTCGACACTCGACGACGTGATCGCAGCGGTCGAGCAGGTCGAAGCCGACTACGGGCGGCACGCGCGCGCGGCCTCCGAGATCGCACACGAGTACTTCGACGCCGAGAAGGTGCTCGGCCGTCTGCTCGACGGCGTCGGCCTCGCTCCCTTCCCCGCCCAGACCGTGCTGATCCCCGTGTCGCGGCGTCCCACCACCCTGCCCGAGCAGACGGTGAGCGCGGTGCTCGCCCCTCCGCCGCCGGCCGGCCGGCCGGCTGCCCGGGAGCCGGAGGCTAGCGTGGTCGTTCTCAGCTTCGACAGCGTGGTCTTCACGCGGCTCTGCCTGGAGAGCACGCTGGCCGGAGCGGGACTCGACCTCGAGCTGATCGTGGTGGACAACGGATCGACCGACGGCACGCGCGCCTACCTCGAGCGCCTGGCCGCCAACGACGAGCGCGTGAAGGCGGTCCTGAACGACCGGAACATCGGCTTCGCGCCGGCGATCAACCAGGGCGTCGCGTACGCCCGCGGCCGCCGGCTCGTACTGCTGAATAACGACGTTCTCGTCCCTCCGGGCGCGCTGGCGCGGCTGCTGCGACATCTCGACGACGAGTCGGTCGGCCTCGTAGGACCGGTCAGCAACGAGGCGGCCACGGAGGCTGAGGTCGATGCCGAGTACGTGACCTACGGCGAGCTCTTGGCAGCCGCCGAGAAGCGCGCCGAGGTGCACGCCGGCGAGCTGCTCGACCTGCCGATGCTGACGATGTTCTGCGTCGCGCTGCGTCGCGACCTCTACGATCTCGTCGGCCCGCTCGACGAGCGCTTCGAAGTCGGGCTGTTCGAGGACGACGACTACTCGCTCCGCGTCCGCCGGGCCGGCTTCCGGGTGGCGTGCGCCGAGGACGTCCTGGTTCACCACTTCGGCGAGGGCGCCTTCGGAAAGCTCGTGCCGTCCGGAGCGTACGCGGGCCTCTTCGAGGCGAACAAGCGCCGCTTCGAGGAGAAGTGGGGAATCTCCTGGCGTCCGCACGGCCGGCGCGCGACCGACGAGTACCGGCGGCTCGTCGAGGAAGTGCACGAGCTCGTGCGCACGACGCTGCCTCCGGACGCAAGCGTCCTCGTCGTCTCGAAAGGCGACGAGAAGCTGCTCGAGCTGGACGGCCGTCCGAGCGCGCACTTCCCGCGGCTCGACGGCGGCGTCTACGCCGGCCACTACCCGGCCGACGGCGACGCGGCGATCGCGCAGCTCGAGGGCGAGCGTGAGCGCGGAGCAGGCTACCTGCTCTTCCCGCATACGGCGCTCTGGTGGCTCGATCACTACGGTGAGCTCCGTCGCCACCTCGAGACGCGCTATCGCCTGGCTGCCGATGTCGAGGACACCGGCGTGATCTTCGATCTCTCCGGGACGGCCGATGGCTGAGCCGACCGTCGTCAAGCTGAAGGCCCTGCGGGCCGAGTTGCGCGAAAGCCGGAGCGCGCTCGCCGAGCAGGAGCGCGCTTTGAGGCGCTTGCGAAGCGAGCTGACGGCGTCGGAACAGGCGGCGGTCGCGCAGGAGCAGCTCCTTGCGCGCACACAGGTGGAGCTGGCCGAGAGGGAGCTGGAGATCGCGGCGCTGCGAGAGCGGGATCGCCGCCGGCCCGCTCCGACCCCGGCCCGCAAGAAACCGGGGGCCGCCTGCGGGTCGATCGTCATCCCGGTCTTCAACAAGGCCTCGCTCACGCGCGGCTGTCTCGACGCGCTGCTCGAGGAGGCGCAGCGGACGAACTTCGACATCGTCGTCGTCGACGACGCGTCGACCGACTCGACCCCCGACCTGCTCGGGACGTACGGCGATCGCATTCGAGTAGTCACGCACGCGACGAATGCGGGCTTCGCCATCACCTGCAACTCGGGGGCTGCGGCGGCTGCGGGCGATTACCTCGTCTTTCTCAACAACGACACTATCCCGCAGCCGGGCTGGCTCAAGGCGCTCGTCTCGTACATCGAAGAGCACGACACGGCAGCCGTCGTCGGGAGCAAGCTGCTCTATCCGAACGACACGGTGCAGCACGCGGGCGTCGCAATCTCCCAGGACGGCTTTCCTCGGCACATCTACACCGGCTTCCCCGCAGGGCATCCCGCGGTGAACAAGGCGCGGAAGTTCCAGATCGTCACGGCGGCGGCCATGCTGGCGCGTCGGGCGGACTTCGACGACATCGGTGGGTTCGACACCGCGTTCCAGAACGGCTACGAGGACGTCGATCTCTGCCTGCGGCTCGGCGAGCGTAACCTCGAGGTGCACTACTGCCCCGAGAGCGTCCTCTACCACCTCGAGTCCGCGTCGCGGCAGCTGCCGACGAACGGCAACCTGCCGACGCACGAGATCAAGCACAACACAAAGCTCTATCTCGACCGGTGGGCCGGGCGCGTCCAGCCGGACGACCTACGCTACTTCCTCGAGGACGGCTTGCTGCAGATCGGTTACACGGATCTCTATCCCCTGCAGCTCGGGATCTCGCCGCAGCTCGCAGTCGTGCTCGAGGGCGACCGAGAGGCCGAGGCCGACCGCCTGCTGCGCTCGCGCTCCCATCAGGTCTTCGACCTCCTCCGCGACACCATCCGGCTCACCGTGCGGGCTGCGGAGTCCGATCTCAAGGCCGATCACGCCGCTGCGAACGGCCGCGCGTCCTCTCCGTCGCGCCCGACTCCGACGGTGCCCCAACGCATCGCCGAGGGCGAGGTGCACTGGCTCTCCAGCGAGCCGAGCAGCCGCCTCGTGTCGGTGATCCTGCCCGTAAAGAACGGAGGCGACCGGTTGCGGGTGCTCCTGCCCCGGGTGCTCGCGCAGCGCACCCGCGACAGCGTCGAGTTCGTCGCCGTCGACTCGGGGTCGAGCGACGACACCGTCGCCGTGCTACACGAGTTCGGCGCGACGGTCGTCTCCATCGATCCAGCCGCCTTCAACCACGGCCTGACGCGTAACGCAGCAGCGAGCTTCGCCCGCGGAGACGTCTTCGTCTTCCTGAACCAAAGCGCCCTGCCGGCCGACGAGAACTGGCTCGCGAACCTCATCGCGCCGCTCGACCGTGACCCGCTCGTGGCCGGAGTCTGCAGCCGCGTGCTCCCCCGCGACGACGCGGACCTGCTCACGCGACGGGACGGCCTTCGCGATCCCAGCGCTTCGCCGGACCGGCAGGTACGCAGGATCGAGAGCGTCGAGCAGTACGGCAAGCTCACCGAGCATCAGCTCCGCCTCCTGCTCAACTTCCACACGGTCAGCGCTGCCATCCGGCCGGAGGTCCTCGCCCGGATTCCGTTCCGCGACATGCTGATGGGGGAGGACCTGCTCTGGGCCAAAGAAGTGCTCGAGGCGGATCTCAAGATCCAGCACGAGCCCTCCTCCGTCGTCGTCCACTCGCACGCATACTCCTACGCCGACCTGCTCCGGCGCAACGTCGACGACGGATTCGCGAACCGGCAGATCGTCGGTCGGCGACTGGACGAGGCCCAGGTCGTGCCGACCATCGAGTCGCTCGTGCGAGACGACTGGCGGTATCTGGAAGAGGAGTGCGAGCTCGATTCCGCGGAGCTCGAACGCTGGCGGCTGGAGTCCGCGCTCCGGCGCTCCGCTCAGATCGTGGGGCAGTGGCTCGGGGTGAATCGCGAGCTGCTCTCGGACGACGCCTTCGCGCTGCTGTCGCTCACCCAGCGGATCATGAATGGCGCCGGGCAGGATGGATCGTCCTCATTGCAGCGGGTCGGCGAAGCTCTGGAGCCGTCCAGGGCAGCTCGGGGGGTCGGCTAGCGATGCGGATCATGCTGGTCAGCCACCGTTACCTGCCGGACGGAGTCGCGGGCATCGAGCGCATCACCCAGTCACTGGCGGCCGACCTCGTTCGCCTCGGCGAGGACGTGAGCATCCTCTCCCGGCGTCCGGGTCCGTCGAATGCAGCCCCGCGGATGATGCGGGAGCGCCTGCCGGACGGCACACGGCTCTACCGCCTCGTCGGCGGCGACGTGGCGCTCGACCGCTTTCTCAACCACCACGAGGAGCTCGAGAGGCTGTTCACCTCGGCCCTGGTCGAGGCGGCTCCAGACGTCGTCCACGTCCTCCATCTGATCGGCTTGCCGCCCCGGCTGATCGAGATCGCCGAGCGGAACGGCACGGCGGTCGTGCTCTCGCTGCAAGACTTCTACTTCGCATGTCCGCTCGCGCACCTGCAGAAGGTCTCCGGCGAGCTGTGCTCCGGCCCGGACGGAGGCCGGGAATGCGCGAGCACGTGCTTCGCCGACGGCCGGCCCGAGACCTACACGCGCTGGGGAATCCGGACGGCGTATTTCCGGCGACTGCTCTCGCTCGCCGATCGCATAATCTGCCCTTCGTACTACGTCGCCTCGTACTTCGACGCGCTCGCCGGCGACGGCGACCGCATCCGGGTAGTCCCGAATGGCGTTCCCGCGCAGGTGATGGAGCCTCCTCCCGCGGAAGAGTCGGAGCCGAAAGAGCCGGGGACGCTGAGCATCGCCTTCCTCGGCGCCGTGGTCGCGCACAAGGGGGCCCACGTAATCCTCGAGGCGCTGGAGCTCGCACACATTCCGTCGGCCGAGCTTCTCCTCCTCGGCTTCGCCCCCGACCCGAGCTATGCGCGGTCCCTGCGGAAGCGCGCGGAGCCGATCCCCGGCGTGAAGCTGCGGCTGTACGGGGCCTACAGGCAGGAAGAGCTGCGCTACCTTCTCGACGGCGTCGACTGCGTGGTCACGCCGTCCCAAGTGCCCGAGACGTTCTCGATCACGACACGCGAGGCGCTCGCCCGCGGCATTCCCGCGCTCGTCAGCCGCCTCGGAGCGCTCCCCGAAGCGATCTCCGACGGCGAGAACGGGCTGCTGTTCGCCCACGACCGGCCCGCAGAGCTCGCGGCCACGCTCAGGGGGCTCGCCTTCGACCGCGAGCTGCTCGAGGGGTTGCGGGCCGGAGCGAGAAAGACGCGGATCATGCCCGCGGTGGAGCATGCTGAGGCCGTTCGGAACGTCTACGCCGAGGCGATCGACGAGGTCCTCGCCGGCCGCGCCCCGAGCGCCGGCGACCTCGCGGAACTCCAGTTCCTCTACGACACCCTGCTGGAGCTCGGCTTTGCGAGGGCAGAGGCGGCGGACAGGACCCTGAGGCGCGTGGCGTCGTGACCGAGAAACGGAAGCGCCCCTCTCCGCTCCCGGACGAGCTGCGCGTCACAAAGTCGCATGAGTCGCCGGACGGCACGGCCGATCGGAAATCCGTCAAGGCCGCGCCGAGCCAGCGGAAGACGAACGTGAAGCGCGAGGGGCCACAGGCCGAGCTGGAGCGGCTGCGCCAGCAGCTCGCCGAGCAGACCAGGGAGACGGCTGCGCTCGCGGCGAAGCTGGCGCTGATCGCGAGGCGCGAGCGGGAGTTGCGGGAACTCCTCCTCGACGCGCACGACCAGTTGCTTCGCCGCGATGAGGAGTTCGAGGCGACGCTCGCCGCGGCTCTGGAGGGACAGAGCCTCGGCATGCCGGGCGGCCCCGAGGGCACTCCCCTTGCAAGCAATCACCTTCGGTACAAGGCCCTGCTCCCGCAGGTTCGCGCAGTCGTCCAGACGACGCTTCCCCCGGACGCGACCGTGGCCGTCGTCAGCAGGGGCGACGAAGAGCTGCTCGAGCTCGGGGGGCGCACCGCGTGGCACTTCCCACAAACGCCCGCGGGCGTCTATGTCGGCCACCATCCGGAGGACAGCGCCGCCGCGATCGACCACCTAGCGGCGCTCCGAGCAAAGGGCGCGGAGTTTCTGCTCTTCCCCGCGACGGCCTTTTGGTGGCTCGAGCACTTCGCCGAGCTCACCGAGCACCTCGACCGTAACTACCGCCGCCTCGGGGACGCGGAGAGCTGCGTCATATTCGCTTTGAACCAGGCGCCGGACTCGTCCACGCCACTGGAGCAGGTCGACGAGTCGAAGGCCGCCTACCTGGAAGTCGTCGCGCGGCTGCGCGAGCTGGTGGACGGGTCGGTGCCTGCGGACGCCACGGTGCTCGTGGCGACTCGCGGCGACGATGCCCTGCTCGACCTCAACGGCCGGCGCGCCTGGCACTTTCCTCGCGCCGACGACGGGCGCTGGGCGGGCTACTACCCGGCGACGAGCAGACACGCGATCCGGCACCTCGAGCAGCTGAGGCGCGAGGGGGCGAGCCACCTGGTTTTCCCCGCCACCGCCTTCTGGTGGCTCGACTACTACGGCGGTCTCCGGCAGCATCTCGAGCAGCGCTACGCAGAGGCGGCTCACGAGGACACAGGCATAGTCTTCGCCCTCGCCCTCGCCCGCCCAGAGCGGCCGCCACTTTTCCGCCGAATCGTGGACCGGCTTCGGCGACAGGGCTAGCCCGCGCGCGTTAAGCGTCCCCGAGCGTGCGATGACGATCGACCTCAATAGCCCGAGCTACTGGGACGACCTCTACCGGTACGAGTGGACGGTCGGACAGATCGAGGGCGGGAGTCGCGACTACCGCCTGATCCACGACCCAATCGTAGGGCTCCCCC
>DHWI01000005.1:9105-9556 GCA_002413095.1 Thermoleophilia bacterium UBA5186 | reverse complement strand
GAGCGTCATCGCGGTTGACTTCTCCGGCTTCGCGATCGAATCGGAACCGCGAGCGCGAACACGACCTTCCGATCGAGTACGTGCGCTTGGACGTGCGCACCGAGCTGAGCTCCCTCGCGGGCCCGTTCAACGCCGCGACCATCTGCGAGATCCTCGGGCACCTGGCCGAGCCCGAACGCGTGGTGGCTGACGCGATGGGCGACCGGATCACGCTCGCCACTTCCCGCCGCCCTACTTCAGCAGCAGGATGATGGCGTATGTGAGCAAGCGGCACGGAGCGCGCTGACGTGGACCCGACGATCGTCATCGCCGGCTCCCTGGCACAGAAGCCCCGCCTCGGCGGGCACGCATGGGTGTTCCTCCAGTACCTCCTCGGCTTTCGCAGGCTCGGCTACGACGTGCTCTTCCTCGACCGGCTCGAGCCGGACATGTGCGTCGACGAAGCCGGCCG
>DHWI01000005.1:0-8929 GCA_002413095.1 Thermoleophilia bacterium UBA5186 | reverse complement strand
GTCTTCCTCGACATCGACCCGGGCTTCGGGCAGATCTGGCGCGAGCTCGGCCTCGCCGACGTCTTCGCCGGTCACGACGCGTTCGTGACCATCGGCGAGAACCTCGGCCGCCCGGACTGTGCGATCCCGACCTGCGGCCTCGAATGGATCACGACGCGTCAGCCGATCGTGCTCGAGCACTGGCCTGCGCAGACCGCCGACGGCGGCGCATTCACGAGCATCGGGGTCTGGCGCGGCCCCTACGCGCCGCTCGAGTACCAGGGGCAGACGTACGGCCTGCGCGTGCACGAGTTCCGCAAGTTCGCCGCCGTCCCTCGGCTGAGTGGCAGGCACTTCGAGGCCGCGCTCGAAATCCACGAAGCGGAAACGCCGGATCTGGACCTACTAGCCGCGAACGGCTGGTCACTCGTCGACCCGGTGCCCGTCACCGGCGACCCGATCTCCTACCGCTCTTTTATCCAGCGCGCGCGCGCGGAGTTCATGGTCGCGAAAGGCGTCTACGTCGATACCCGAAGCGGCTGGTTCAGCGACCGCAGCGTCTGCTTCCTCGCGAGTGCTAAGCCTGTGCTCGCACAAGACACGGGCCTCGGCGACCTCTACCCCATCGGACGCGGACTGCTCACGTTCACGACGCTCGACGAGGCGCTCGAGGGCGTCGAGCAGATCGAACGCGACTATGAATTGCAAGCGCGCGCGGCTCGGGCGCTTGCCGAGGAGCACTTCGACTCGGACATCGTGCTCAAGCGTCTGCTCGAGCAGCTCGGGGTCGACTAGTGGCACGCGCGCTCGTCAGCGGCGCTCTCGCCGTCAAGCCCGGGAACGCCGGCAACGCCTGGTCGCGGCTCAGTTGGACCGAGGGTCTGCGGCGACTCGGCGCAGAGGTCTGCTTTGTCGAGCAGATCGAAGCGCCGTCCTTTGAGCAGCTCGAGTGGTTCCGCAGCNNTTCGACAAGCCGCGGCGGCGCGTCTATCTCGACGACGACCCCGGCTTCACCCAGTTCTGGCACGTGGCCGGGAACGGCGGCGCCCGCCTGGAAGGCCACGAGCTCTTCTTCACCTTCGGCGCGAACATCGGGCGCCCGGATTGCGAGATCCCGGCCGGAGGCGTGGACTGGCGCGTCACGCGGCCTCCCGTCGTCCTCGACGACTGGCCGGTCGCGACCACGGGGGACCACGACCGCTTCACGACGATCGCGACCTGGCGCGGGCCCTACGCGCGGGTCGAGGTGAACGGGCACGTCTACGGCCTCAAGCTGGACGAGTTCCGCAAGTTCGCGGAGCTGCCGACGCGCGCGCCGCAGCGCTTCGAGCTCGCGCTCGACATCCATCCCGCCGAGACGCCCGACCTCGAGCTGCTCGCCGCCACCGGCTGGCAGCTCGTCGACCCCCGTGCGGTCGCGTCCACGCCGGAGGCGTTCCAGAGCTACGTCCACGGCTCGGGCGCCGAATTCTCGGTCGCGCAGGGCATGTACGTCGAGACGGGCAGCGGCTGGTTCAGCGACCGCTCGGTCCGTTACCTCGCCTCGGGCAAGCCCGTGCTCGTGCAGGACACCGGTTTCAGCCGGGAGCTCCCCACCGGCGAGGGGCTGTTCGCCTTCTCGACCCTCGAGGAGGCGGTCTCCGGCGCGGCGCGCATCGCCGCCGACTACGAGGCGCATTGCCGCGCCGCCCGCGCGCTCGCCGAAGAGTGGTTCGACTCGGACCGGGTCGTCGCCGCCATGTTGGAGGACGCGCTCGCATGAAGCGGCTCCGGATCCTGCTCAGCGGCATGATCGCGGGCACCCCGCGCCAGGGAGGAGCGACCTGGGCGGTGCTCCAGTACGTGCTCGGCTTCCGCCGCCTCGGGCACGAAGTGTGCCTCGTCGAGCCGGTCGGCGAGGAGGCGCTTGCCGATGCGGAGCCGTACTTCCGGGAGGTCGCCCGCGAGTTCGAGCTGGAGGGCTCCGCGGCGCTCGTCGCGCGCGGCTCGCGGGCGACGATCGGGATGCCCTACGCTGACGTTCGCCGGTGGGCGAAGTACGCCGATCTGCTCGTCAACGTCTCGGGCATGCTGGCCGACGAGGAGCTCGTCTCGGCCGCGCCGATCCGGCTCTACCTCGACCTCGACCCGGCATTCAACCAGCTCTGGTGCGCTGCCGAAGGGATCGACGTCGGGCTGGACGGCCACACCCACTACGCGACGGTCGGGCAGGCGCTCGGCCGCAAGGGCTGCGCGGTGCCGACCTGCGGCGTCGGCTGGATCCGGACCCTGCCGCCGGTCGTGCTCGAGCGCTGGCCGGTCGCCGGGCCGGTCGAGCACGACGGGCTGACGACGGTCGGCAATTGGCGCTCCTACGCGTCGATCGAGTACGGCGGCGTCCGCTACGGCCAGAAGGCGCATTCGCTCCGCCCGCTCTTTGCGCTGCCGCGACTCAGCGGAGAGACGTTCCTGCTCGGGCTTGCGATCCACCCGGACGAGCGGGCAGACCTGGAGGCGCTCGAGGAGAACGGGTGGCTGCTGCTCGACGCCGAAGCGGTCGCCGGCACACCTGAGCGTTACCGCCGCTTCGTGCAGGGCTCGCGCGCCGAGCTCGGCCTCGCCAAGGAAGGCTACGTCGTCTCTCGGTGCGGCTGGTTCAGCGACCGCAGCGCCTGTTACCTCGCCTCCGGCCGGCCGGTGCTCGCCCAGGACACCGGGCTCGGCGATGCGCTCCCGACCGGCGAGGGGCTGCTGACCTTCTCGACGCTTGAGGAGGCGGTCGCAGGGATCGACAAGCTGCGGCGCGACTACCCTCGGCACGCACGAACCGCGCGCGCGATCGCCGAGGAGCACCTCGACTCCGACAAGGTGCTCACGCGCTTGCTCGAGGCGGTGGGTGCCGCATGAGCGCCTCGACCCCCGAGCTTCGGAGCGAGCTCGGTCGCCTGCTGGACGCGCGGGTCGAGCGGCTCGAACGGCGTCCACACGACTATCGCACGAGCTTCGGGCTCGAGACGCTCGAGCTCGTGCTCGCGGACGGGCGCGAGCTGAGGCTCGTCTTCAAGGACCTCAGCCGCCGCTCGCTCGACGCGAACGCGCGCCGGGCCAAGCCGGGCTCGCTGCACGATCCGCTGCGCGAGATCGAGGCGTACGCTCACGTCCTCGCCGGCCACGAACTCGGAACCGCCGCCTACTACGGCTCCGTCGTCGATCGGCGGCGCGACCGCTACTGGCTCTTCATCGAGGAGGTGCCGGGCGTCGTGCTGTGGCAGGTCGGGGAGCACGCCACCTGGCGAGCCGTCGCGCGGTGGCTCGCCGTGCTGCACCAGAGCGTCCGCCCGCGCGGACGCTCGCTGCTTCGCTACGACGGCGAGCTGTACCGAGCCTCGCTAGAACGGGCGCGAGAGTTCGTCGGCGCCGCTGTGCTCAACGGCGTCGCCGGCGCGCACAAGCGTGCGTTGGCCGCGCTCGAGGAGCTGCCGGCCGGCTTTGTCCACGGGGACTTCTACCCGTCGAACGTGATCGTGCACGAGCGTGACGGCGGCCTGCGCATCTGTCCGATCGACTGGGAGGCGGCCGGCGTCGGTTCGGGGCTGCTTGACCTCGCCGCTCTCGTCGCGGGGTGGGGCGACGGAGGGGTCGCAGAGCTCGCCTTCGCGTACCGTGAGGCGCTCGAGCAGCCGCCCGCCGAGAAGGAGTTCCTGCACGCGCTCGACTGCTGCCGCCTCCATCTCGCCGTCCGCTGGCTCGGCTCGTCGCCGGACTGGTCGCCGCCGCGCGAGCACTCGCAGGACTGGCTCGGAACTGCGATGCGGCTCGCGGAGAGGCTGGGCGGATGAGCGACGGCGCGCGCATCCTCGTCGTCAACGCCGACGACTTCGGCCGCAGCCACGGCGTCAACGCGGGCGTGATCAAGGCGCACGAGCAGGGAATCGTGACGAGCGCGAGCCTGATGGTGCGCTGGCCGGCCGCGGCCGAGGCCGCCGCTTATGCGCGCGCACGCCCTGCGCTCGCGGTAGGCCTTCACCTCGACCTCGCCGAGTGGCGCCGCCGCGACGGCCGCTGGGAACCGGTCTACGAGGTCGTCGACGTCAACGACCCGGCCGCGGTCGAGAACGAGATCGAACACCAGCTCACCACCTTTCGCTCGCTACTTCGCCGTGACCCCACCCACCTGGACTCACACCAGCACGTGCACCGCCGGGAGCCGGTCCGCTCGGCCCTGCTTGCCGCCGCGGCAGCGCTTGGCGTCCCGGCGCGCAGCCTCACGCCCACAGTCCAGCACTCGAGTTCGTTCTATGGCCGCGACGAACGGGACGAGCCTTTCCCGGAAGCGATCGGGGTCGAGGCGCTCCTCGCGGTCCTCGCCTCGTTGCCGAACGGGGCGACAGAGCTCGGCTGTCATCCCGGCCTCGCCGACGATTTCGACTCGACCTACAGCACAGAGCGCGAGACGGAGGTGGAGACGCTCTGCGACCGGCGTGTGCGCGCCTTGATCGTGGCGGAGCGGATCGAGCTCCACTCGTTTGCCGACTTCACCGGCTGACCGTCGCGCAAGGGTTCGGTCGCACCTTCGGCGAAAGGGTTCGCCCGATCACGCCGCTTGCACTAAGGGCAGTCCAGAGCGAGGGCTGCTCCCACGTCTCCCAGGTCCACAGGATCCAGCCGGCGAAGCCGTAACGGCAAGACTCGTACTGCCGAACCACAAGGACGTGGACAGCGGGCAGCGAAGAAGGATTAGCGCGACTTGAAGGCCTGAAGGGTGCCATTACTCGGGTCGCGTCTCAAGCGGCGGCTCGGTAGTACTCGTGGATAAGCCCGCCGATCAGGTCGCGGCGGTCCGGGGCGCCTCGCCGCGTGTGGGTGCGGCTCAGGAAGCGACCGACGCGTCCGCCGGACCCGGCTGCTCGGCACCCTCGAGCCGCGCCGGCTCGACAACGAGACGGATGACGTGGTGGCCGTTCTCGCCGGAGTTGTGTTCGAAGATCACCTCGACCAGGTCAGCAGCAGCGTCGTGACCGACCACCTGGCCGACCTCGGAGGTCGACACCTCCATGAACTCACGGGGCGCCCCCTCCAGCGTCCCCAGTGTGGGCTCCGTAAGCCTGACGTAATCGCCGGGATTGAATCGTTCCCCACGCTCCGGCAGGGGGCGCGACTCTCGGTCGGCGCTCGGGCTGCCAGAGTCGCGCGCCGCCGTGACCTGATCGAGCAAGGCGCTGGGCGCGGGTTCTTGCTCCTGCTCTTCGGGCGCGGCGTCTTCTGACTCGCTGGCACCGCTCGAGTGCGTGCGGCGAATCTCTGACGCCCTGTTCGCGAACGCGTCGGCGGATGCGAGGACGTTTCGATGCAGCTCCTCGAGCTCGCGGAGTCGCTGTTCGGCTTCCTGCTCGACCTCTTCTTGCTGGTGACGGATCAGCTGCTCGCGCTCTTCAAGATCGGACTCCCGTAGCCGAAGTTCCTGCTCGAGTCGATCCAGCTCAGCCTGTCGCTGCTTGGTCTCGTCGCGCCGTTGTGCGAGCGCTGAGAGGAGGCGGTCGAGCTCGTCTGGTTCGTCGTTCTCGCCGCCTAACCACGCGCGCGAGGAGCCTGTCGCCTGCGCGATCGAGTCCAGCACCGTGGAAGCATCCTCCTGGCCGGACTCGTATCGAGCGACTTTCTCCTCATCGACTCCGAGCTTGGCCGCGAGCTCTGACTCGGTCAGCCCTGCGGCGTGCCGCGCCTCTTCGACGCGGTGGCCGAGCGCGGCGAGCATAGCTTCGTCGGTCTCCTCGGGATCGGAGCCCGTGAGCAGCCAGCGCGTCGATCGGCGGGTCACCTTGGCGATCCGTTCAAGATGCTCCGAGGGATCGGAACGCCCGAGCTCGTAGCGATCGACGCGCCCGAGCGACGTCCCAACGCTCTCGGCGAGCTCGCGCTGGGTAAGCCCCGCCGCGCGACGAGCCGCCGCGATCCGCTGCCCGACCTCTTCGAACTGGGCTATTTCCGCCTCGGCCACAGCGCGAGCTTAGGGGGTTTTCCCGGGAAGTCCAAGCAAACCGGGGGCCATGCGGTGTGCCAGTCGTTGACAGGAGCGGGTGCGGCGAATGAGATGAAAGGGGCCCAGACACGCCGAAGGCCGGAGTTGCCCGGCCTTCGCGCCTAGTGAGGGAGAGGCTCCCTTACTTCTTCTTTCCTTTAGTGGTGGCCGTGATCGTCCTTGCACTCGTTGTGGCGAGAGTGCACGTGATTCTTGTCGCCGCAGCCCTTGCCAGGCTTGTACTCGTCGTCGTCGGCGTCGTCGTCGTGATGGCCATTGTTGCCACCGTTGTCGCCGTTGTCGCCGTTGCCGCCGTTGCCGCCGTTGCCGGCGTGGTAGGCGTTGCCGCCGTTGCCCTTCTCGTTGTTGCTGTTGTTGTTCTGGGCGTTCGAGAACGAGACGACGTTCGCAACGTTCGTGACCTTGACGACCTGCTGCGCAGCGTTAGCGGCGTAGCCCATTCCGCCGAGGCCGGCGAAGATCGCGAGCATCGCGACCGAGAGGGCGCCGGCGAGCGCGACGCGGGCTCCGATGCGATTGCCGCGCTGACGCGATACGTCTGCGGCGAGGCTGGCCAGGAACTGCGACCGAGGCTCGGGCCGATGCTTCCTGAGCTCGCTTTCGAGATCGTGGTTCGGGGACTTCCAAAAACGCTTCACGTCCGCCTCCTCGGCCTCGGATCAATGCTTGCACCCCATGTACCAGCCGATGGCGCGAAATCCTTACAGGCTTCCTTCAGGCGGGGAAAATGGGCGCGAACACGGCGAAGACCGGGAGCTATCCCGGCCTTCGCGCCTAACGAGGAAGAGGCTTCCTTACTTCAGTTTCTTGCACTCGTTTTCACGCTCGTGCACGTGATTCTTGTCGCCGCAGCCCTTACCAGGCTTGTACTCATCGTCGGCAGGGGACTTGCTCGTCTGGGCCAGCATGAAGCCGCCAGAGCTTCGCGATGTCGAGCTTCGCAAGGCCGACTTTTTCACCGCGGTGCCAGACGACTTAGCCCGTACCGGTTGCGCATGCGACTTCGCGTGCGACCATCCGACCACGCGCGCGACCTTCGTCACGCCCTTCGCCTTCTGAACAGCGCTCGCGGCATAGCCGATCCCGCCGAGACCCGCGAAGATCGTCAGCATCACTACCGACAGCGCGCCGGCAAGCGCAACGCGGGCTCCCATGCGATTCCCGCGCTGACGCGACACGTCCGCGGCGAGGCTGGCCAGAAACTCCGACCGAGGCTCAGGCCGACGCTTCCGCAGCTCGCTTTCCAGATCGTGGTTCGAGGACTTCCAAAAACGCTTCACGCCGCCTCCTGGGCTCGGAGTCAATGCTTTCAACCCGTATACCGGCGGATATGTCTAAATCCTTACAGGCTTCGTGGTCGGCTCGGGATCGCCGGATTGAGCACTGCCGTCTTCTGGCTCGAGAGCCGTGCGCAGACGGGCGAGCGCGCGATGGAGAGCAACCTCGACGGCGTTGGCCTTCAGGCCGAGGATCCGTCCGATTTGTTTCGCGGTCAAGTCAGCGCCGTAGCGAAGAGCGATCAGTTCGCGGTCGCGCTCGTCGAGATCCGCTAGGGCCGCTCCGACCTCGAGCCGCTGGGCCGTGTCCTGCTCGAGATTCCCGGGAGCGGCGGTATCGGGGGCCGCTGCGAAGGTCTGTGCGCGCCGAGCGAAGCAGTCGTCGACACAACGGCGGGCGATTCCTAAGAGCCATCCGACGGGCTCACCCTTCGAAGGATCGTACGAGCGTCGATATCTGAGGGCCCGCTCGAACGCGTCGCTGGTCGCGTCCTCGGCGTCCGGCCCGTCGCCGAGCCGGTAGGCGGCATAGGCGTAGACGCGTCGGATCAGCGCCTCAGGGTTCGCGAGAGGATCGACCCGGAACACGGCTAGCCATTGCCCTTCTGGGGAAAACGGACGCCCTTCAGGCCGATCCCGGCGACGAACTGGCGGATTTCCGGGCTGCGCGGGTTCAGAGCGAGCGCACGCTCGAGCGCATGTCGTTGGGTGGCCCCGGTCGTCGCGAGGGCGAGATCGAACCAGCGATCCCAGTTGTTCGGATCCTTCGCGATCGCCTTCAGTAGGTTGCGCTCAGCAACGACAAGCTTGTTTTGTCCGACCTCAGCCTGGCCGAGGCGGCGCCAACCGTCAGCTGACCAGGGCGCCCAGCGAATCTCTCGCCGTGCTTCCGTAGCGGCGCGGGTCCAGGCGCGACTCTGGATAGCGTCCGCCGACCGTGACGCAGGGATGTTGCCGAGCAACCCGACGATGGCGATCCCTGCGACACCAACGCTCATGGCGAGAGCGATCCAACGGACCACCGCGCGCGGGGCAGCCGTGACTTCGTCGCGTGCTGCTGCAAGCACGGCAGCTCCGCAGAAAAGCCCCGTGAGCGTTACGCCGCTGAGTTCCCAGTCCCAGTCAACGCCGGCGTGGACGATGAAAGCAAAGTAGGCGCCGGTTGCAATGGGGACGAGAGGGTGCGCTCGCGCTCGTATCGCCGCCGCGAGCGGAAGGCAAAACGCGAGCACAATGATGAGCAGGCCGACCGGGCCGAGCTCGGCCAGCGCCTCGATGTAGAGACTGTGTGCGTCCCGAACTTTTAGATCAGTCGTTCGATGCTGAAGCCACCAGATCTCGTACGTGCCGGCGCCCGAGCCGAGTACTGGGTGCTTCGTGTAGTCATGCCAGGCCTGAGTCCACTCGTCGATGCGCCCGTTGCTCGAGAGGGTGAACAAGCGCGCGTTCAGATTCGTGCTTGTAATCGGCGGCGCGCTGAACGCGGCCCAAGCTCGGCGCGTGATGGACAAGGGCCCGCCGTAATGCGCAAAAGTGAGAGCGAGAGCGCCGGCGACAGCGGCGATCAGCGCGAGCGCGTACCCGCGCCGGATCCCGGAGCCGAATTCAACGCGTGAGACGACCTGGTCGCGTCCCCAGACGAGCGCAGCGGCAA
>DHWI01000151.1:5084-7356 GCA_002413095.1 Thermoleophilia bacterium UBA5186 | reverse complement strand
CCGGGACGGAGCGAGACGATGGTGAGCGATGCGAGCACCTCCGCGGGAGTCGCGATCGGCAGCATCGCCGCGGTCGAACCCTTCTCGAGGAACGGCACCAGCAGCGAGTGCGGCGGGCCGAGATCGCGTGCCGTCTCGGCGTCGACGACGAGCGGCTCGGCGAGGCGGGAGAGCCGCTTCGCCCCGGCTGCGAGCACGGGCACGGGCCGCTCGAGGATCGCCGCGACCGGCCCCGCAAGGCGGGAGTCGCCCACGTGGAGCGCCCGCGGCACGAGCCATTCGCCGCGGCCGTCGGGCATCCTGATCACCGCGGCGTCGACCTCGAGCAGCTCGACCGCGGTCTCGGCCAGCGTTTCGAGCGTCCGCTCCAACGAAAGGCTCTGGGCGAACGAGCGCGAGATCTCGTAGAGGGCACGCAGCTGTCTCGCCGTCTGCTGCTCGGCTGCGAGTGCACCCTTCAGCTCCTCCCCGAGCTGCTTGGCACGTTCGTGGAGTTGCGCGTTCTGGACTGCGACCGCGAGCTGGGAGGCGAGCGAGAGCAGCAGCGCCGACTCGTTGCCCGTGAGCGCGCGACCCTGCTGCGGGTAGACCGCGAGCAACCCGATCGCCTCGTCGTGGACGAGCAGCGGCACGGCGAACGCGTTCTCGATTCCGGCCTCCGCGGCGGCGTCCTCGAGCCCCGCCAGCGCCGGGTCGGTGCGCGCGCCTTCGAGGTAGAGCATCCCGCGGCCGCGGAACGGGCCGAGCGCGAGGTCGATCAGCCGCTCGGCGACGCGGACGTGCGGGCCGGCGAGGCCGCGGCCGGCCGCGGCCGTCAATCGGCCGTCCTCGCGGAGATACACGGCGACCGCCTCGGTGTCGAGCAGCTCGGCGACGCGTTCGACGGCAGTCTCGAGCGTGTGGACGAGCGAGAGCTGGGCGATCGCCTGCCCGATCACCGCGAGCAGGGCGCGCGTCCGCTCGAGCTCCTCGGCGATGGTCTCCGAGCGCGCGCCCGCCCGGAGCGCGTGCGCGGCTCGCACCCCGAACGTGGCGAGACGGCCGAGCAGCTCCTCGTCGGGCAACTGTCCAGGGTCGAAGACGAGCTGGAGGACGCCGATCGGCGGCTGGCCGAGCGGCAGCGACGCGACCACGGAAGCGGCGCTTTCCGAGACGGCGACCGGCTGGGTGTCGTTACGCGCCTCCTCCGCGGCGGCGCGGAGCTCCACGGGAGCGGCCACGCCGAACGCGCCGACGAGCTCGGCGTCCTCGCCCTCGTCCGCGAGCCAGAGCGCGCTTCCGCTCGCCCCGGTCGCCTCGGCGGCGAGGCGCGCGACCTGGTCGGTGGCGCGACCCACGTCGGCTCCCGCGGCGAGTGCGTCGCCCGCGAGGGACAGCGCGTCGTCGGCAGCCGAATGGGCAGGAATGGCGTCGAGGCCGAATGCTCGGAGCGCGAGCGTGAGCTGCGTAGCCGCAAGCCGGGCGAGCGCGCGCTCGCCGGCGGTGAACGGACTGCGGCTGCGCATCAGCTCGAGCGCACCGAGTCGTCCGGCCGGGACGAGCAGGACGTGCTCTGCGTGTGCGCGCAGCGCCGCCCGCCGCACTGCCTCGGGCAGCGCCTCGGGCTCCACCGTTTCCACCGACGGAAGCTCGTCGAGCTCGTAGCGGGAGCCGGCCAGCTCGGCGCGCAACGCAGCCGAGCGGGCTGCGACGGCGACCGCGACGAGGCAGCCGTCCGCCGCGTCGACCGCGCGGGCGATTGCCACATCCGCATTCGTCGCCGCTGCCAACCCGTACGCGATCGTCTCGAGGGCCTCCGCCGAGGTCGCCGCGTCGCCAATGTTCCCGCTCGCGTCCGCAAGCGCTGTCAGAGCCGCTTCCGGAATCGCGTCCGCCTCCTGCGCGCGGCGCTCAGGCTCGACAATCACGGGACTCAGTATGGCTTCTGGACCTGCGTCGCCAATCGTTCGCGGTGGTGCGAGTAGCGGTTCCCGCCTAGACTTCCCCGGATGGCCGAGCCCGCACGTCGCTCGCACGAGCCGGAGGCGCCGCCGGTCGACCCGCATGCCGTCGGCCTGGCCTACCGTCGGGAGCGTGCCCGCCGCCGCGCCCGCGTCGCGCGAACGCGTGCGAGCAAGCACGCGACGCTGCGCTTCTGGCTCGTCGTCTTGGTGTTCGTCGTAGGGCTGCTCGTGCTGACCGGCGTCGTTTGGCGCGCGATCCAGTCGCTGTTCGGGCTCTAATCGACCCTGGGAGGGCTTGGCGAACGACGCTGTGTCGTCGGGCCGCGCTG
>DHWI01000151.1:0-5062 GCA_002413095.1 Thermoleophilia bacterium UBA5186 | reverse complement strand
CTATCAGGGCTCCCTGCGTCCTGGCCTCGGAACGACCAACGCACCCCGACAACGAGCGACGTTCCGCCAAACCCTCCTAGTGGCGGTTTCTGAACGGGCTCCAGGAGCTCTGCTCCCAGGACTCGCCGGCGCACATAGGGCAGGCCGGCAGGACGCTGAAGACCGCGATCCCGTAGCCGCATTCCGCGCAGTGGTATTCGCCTTTCGCCGGCTCGCCGGTGGCGAAAAACTGCACGAAGTCACTTTCCTCCGCGGTCCCGGACCGGTGGACGTCGTCGACCATGTGACCCCCCTTTCGCCCACAGCAGTCGTGACTTCGTCGCCTTCGAAAGCCCATACTAGCCGCATGCAAACGCCAGAGCCTGAGCCCTGGGGCCTCGAGCCCGACCCGACCGAGCCGCGCAGCGCCGTCCGCCCGCCCGTCGGGCTCTGGGGGCTCGGCGAACGGCTGACCTGGATCGCGGCGCTCGTGCTCGCGCTCAGCCCGTTCATGGACTGGTACGCGGGCCGCGAGGCCGGCGCAGGCAGCTTTACGCTCAGCGTGATCGGCTGGCACACGGGCCCGCTGGGCAAGCTCGTCTTCCTGATCGGCGCGCTCCTGATCCTGCTGACGGTCGCGCGCGAGTTCGGGCTGGAGCTGCCGCCGGTGGTACCGGAGAGCCTCGTCGTGATCGCGCTCGGGTCGCTTGCGACGATCTTCGTCCTCGTCCGGCTGATCTGGATTCCCGACACGTTCCTGCCGGCCAGCGGACGGGGGATCGGTGTCTACATCGCGCTCATCGCGGGCCTGGCGGTGATCGCCGCAGGCCTCCTGCGAGCCGGAGAAGAGCTGTAGCGACCAGGAGCCCGAGCAGGGCTCCCCCGAGCACGTCGATCGGGTAGTGCACGCCGACGTAGACGCGCGAGAAGGCAATCGCGGCCGCGAGGAGGTAGAAGAGCCAAGCGCGCCGAGGGACGGCCCGGGCGATGACGAGCGCGGCCGCGAAGCTCGTGGCAGCGTGCCCCGAGGGGAAGGAATGATCGGCCGGGACGTGGACGAGCGGACCGGGCGAGGCGTAGCGCACCGGGGGGCGATCGACGTCGAGGACGGTCTTCAACGCGAAGGCGATCAGGTCGGCGCAGGCGACAGCACCGACCGTGACGACGAAGACGCTAGGCCTGCGCAGCAGGATTGCCACCAGCACGGCGATCGCGATCCAGACGAGCCCGAGCGTTCCGATCCGCGACAGGCCGACGAAGACCCAGTCGAGCCAACCGACCCGGTGGAGGACGACGAAGCGCTCGAGATGTCGGTCGAGCGAGATCATGCGGAGCCTTGACCTCGGGCGGGTCGACCGGTCGGTTCAGACGGACGCGCGGGGACCCGCGCGTCCTGAGGACGACACCGCAAGCGGCGCCTCAGACGGGGACGATCTGCTTCGCCTGGTCGACCAGCTGCTGCGGGTCGAACGGCTTGCCGACGAAGCCCTGCGCCCCGCGCGCGGTCGCCTGCGCGGCGGTTTGCGCGTCGACCTTGCCGCTGAACATGACGATCGGGATCGAGCCGGCGCCGTGCCGCTCCTGGATCCGGCGGAGCATCTCCCACCCGTCCACGTGCGGCATCATCACGTCCAGCAGGATCAGGTCGGGCGCCTCGTCCTCGACGGCGGCAAGCCCTTCCTCCGCGCCACCGGCCTCCTTCACCATGTAGCCCTCGAGCTCGAGGCTCAGCCGGACGACCTGGCGCACGCCCGGGTCGTCGTCGACGACGAGAACAGTTGGGCCGGCCTTCGGCTTGCCGCCCGGACCAGAGCGCTCCAGGAACGCGTCGAGGTCCGTTCGACGGTAGCGACGGTGTCCGCCCGGGGTGTAAAAGGCCGGCACGCGGCCGGTGTCAGACCACTTGCGGATCGTGCTCTGAGCGACTCCGAGGTACTTCGCAGCCTGCCCGAGCGTCAGCCAATCGGGCTCGGACGCGGGTGCGAGTCGCGACTCAGGGGGGTTCCGGAAGGCCAACGGAGGCCGAAATCTAGCGAAAGCTGGCCTAACTTGCTACCGAGTAGTGGTTGCTGGACCGATCGGCGGAATGGTGCGGACCTGAGTAAACGGTCCGGTCGGCTTGGGGCTGTCCTGCAGCGACTGGCCGACCGCGATTCCGAGCGCGAAGAGCGCCAGAGCGATTGCGCCGCGGATCGCCCAACGCGCGACCTGCTCGCGTTGCCGGCGCCGCCGCCGCTCGTCGCGCGAGAGCGCGGGCAGCGACGGGTCGCTCACGGCTCGTAGTCGATCGCGCCGCGGGCGTACGCGTGGAAGGCCGCGTCCTCGGCCAGCGCGACGGTGCGCGACCACTCGGATGCGGGCGCGCGCTCGGAGACCGCCTGGCGCGCCCAGTGCTCGGCGCTGAGGTAGGCGTGCGCGAGCTCCTCGAGCGTGAACACGCTGCCGAGCCGCTTGCGCAGCTCCTCCGAGACGACCTCGACCTGCGCGTACAGCCGCTCGCCCGCGGATGGGTCACGCACAGCCTCCTCGAAGCGGCGGTTGCCTTCCTCCCACTCGATGCGGGCGCTCGCGACGGCGGTGGACATGGGCGGCGGATGCTAGCTGGCTTCGGCGCTGCAGCAGGAGTCGGGCCACGGCGGCTCGACCTCGGCCATGATCCGCTCGCCCAGCTCGTAGCCCGGCCGCGCGAGCGCGAAGGCGGCGTGCGCGTGCAGGCACTTCAGCGCCCCGCGGGACGCGTGGGCTCCGGCTCCCCCCACGCCGAGCTCGAGCGACGCGCCTGCATCCGGTCGCTCGACGCCCTCGGCAGCCAGCTCCCGCCGGATCCGCCGCTGCTCGTCGTCAGCACGCTCGAGGCTCGCCGCGAGCTCCGGATCTTTGCGAGCCGCCTCGCTCCACCGCTCGACTCCGCCCGCCGCCTCCAGCCGGGCCAGCGCGGCAACGAGGTACCGGCAGGTGACGTAGTACGTCGTCGGGAACGGCTCGCCGTTGCGGTCGTACGGCAACTGCTCGGTCACCGCGGGCTGGCCGAATGGACAGCGCACGACGACGCGATGGAATGCGCGCGGCTCTCTCCCGAGCTGGCGTCGTAGGACGGCGAGATCGTCAGCCACTCGGCGCGATCGTAGACGCGCCGTGGGCGCGCCTCCACGCGTCGATGCCCTTGACGATGAAGAGGTGCTCGCCCGGCTTGACGTACCCGAGCCGACGCGCTTCGAGCGAGAGCGACGTCGTGCTCGTCGAGAGCGCCAGGCGCTTCTGCAAGCCGTCCCGCTGTGCGCGCAGCTGCGCGACCTCGCTCTGGCGGCGCATCAGGTGGTTGCGTGTGTCCAGATACGTGCGGAGGGGCTGGACGTAGAGCACCGCCACGAGCGCGACGCCGCCGAGCGCAAGCCAGCGCAGGACGATCCGCGACCGCGACGCGCGCCGGCGCGCCTTCTTCTTCCCCTTCGCCATCCCGCGCCACGATTCGCGGCCACGGGATGGGGTCCTTTAGGCGATGTCCACCTTGATCACGTTTGTGGTGCCCGGGATGTTCACGGCGGTGCCGGCGGTGATGACGACGCGGTCGCCCTCGGAGACCGCGCCGGTCTCGCGCGCGGCGGCGAGTGACGCCGCCCACAGCTCCTCCACGTCGGAGCACTGGTGAATCGGCACCGGGATCACGCCCCACTCGATCGCCATCTGCTGCAGCGAGTAGGTCTGGTGGGTGAGCGCGACGATCGGCCGCCGGGGGCGGAGCCGCGCGACCGCCGAAGCGGTCTTGCCGGTAAAGGTCGGAACGAGGATGGCGCTCGCACCGAGCGCCTCGGCGAGGTCGCACGCGGCGTTGGACATCGCCCAGCCGATGGTCGGATCCTCCGCGGCCTCGGGCAGCTGGTGGCGGTAGTCGAGGCTCGGCTCGACCGCGCGCGCGATGCGCTCCATGTACGCGACCGCGGCCACGGCGAACTCGCCGACGGCCGTCTCGCCGGAGAGCATCACCGCCGACGTGCCGTCGAGGATCGCGTTGGCAACGTCGCTCGCCTCGGCGCGCGTCGGCTCGGCCTGGTGGATCATCGACTCGAGCATCTGCGTCGCCGTGATCACCGGCTTCCCGTGCTCGAGCGACTTCGCGATGATCCGCTTCTGCAGCAACGGGACGGACGCCGGGCCGATCTCGACGCCGAGGTCTCCGCGCGCCACCATGATCGCGTCGGTTTCCTCGAGGATGGCGTCCAGCGCGTCGATCGCCTCGGCCTTCTCGATCTTCGCGATCACGTGCGCGTGGGAGCCGGCCTGCTCGATCAGGTCGCGGAGGTCGCGGACGTCGGCGGCGGAGCGGACGAACGAGAGCGCGACGTAGTCGACGCCGAGCTGCAGCGCGAACTCGAGATCGGCCAGGTCCTTGCGCGTCAGCGACGGGATCGGCAGGGGCACGCCAGGCAGGTTCACGCCCTTGTGCGCGCTTACGCGCCCGCCCTCGACGACGGTGCACGCCGCGCGGCCGTGCTCGATCGAGTCGACGTGAAGGCGGACGAGCCCGTCGTCGATCAGCACCTCATGCCCGGGCTGCAGCACCTCGCTCACGACGGCCGGCAAAACCGGTAGCGCGCCGTTGTCCGAGCGCTCGTCGCCGACGACGTCGATCCGCTCGCCACGGGTCAGGGTCACCGGCTCGTCGAGCTCGCCGATGCGAAGCTTCGGCCCCTGCAGGTCGGCGATCAGCGCCAGCGGCCGGCCGACCTCCTCCTGCACCTCGCGGACGAGGCGCGCCCGCTCGGCGTGCTCCGCGTGCGTGCCGTGCGAGAAGTTGAGCCTGGCGCCGTCCATCCCCGCGTGCACGAGCTCCATCAGCACCTCTTTCGAGGACGACGCCGGACCGATCGTGCCGACGATCTTCGTGCGCGTGACGGGCTCTGCGCCCACGCTCTTACCGTAGCGACGTCAGCGGCTTGCGCGGGGGAACGCGTCCCAGCCCGGATACACGGCGGTGTCGCCGAGCTCTTCCTCGATGCGCAGCAGCTGGTTGTATTTCGCCACCCGGTCGGTGCGCGCGGGCGCGCCGGTCTTGATCTGGCCGGCGTTCGTCGCCACGGCGAGG
>DHWI01000013.1:8920-9214 GCA_002413095.1 Thermoleophilia bacterium UBA5186 | reverse complement strand
TTGCCCTTCCGGGCGGTTTACCTGCCTCGTCTAGGCCTGGTTGAAGAAGCCGCCGCGCTCGAGCAGGCGCGCCCGCTCGGCCGCAGAGACCTCGACGTTCCGCGGGGTGAGGAGGAAGACCTTGTCGGCGACCCGCTGCATCCCGCCGTTCAGGGCGTACGTGAGGCCGCTCGCGAAGTCGATCAGGCGCTTGGAGAGCTCCTGGTCCGAGCTCTGGAGGTTGAGGATGACGGGAATCGCGTCCTTGAACTTGTCCGCGATCTGCTGCGCGTCGTTGAAGCTGCGCGGGACGAC
>DHWI01000013.1:8150-8737 GCA_002413095.1 Thermoleophilia bacterium UBA5186 | reverse complement strand
TCCTCGGCGATGCCGAAGTAGACGAGCGTTCTGTTCCAGACGTCTGCAAAGCCCATGGGAGCGGGAAATTCTAGTCGGCGTACAGCACGCTGCCTATTCGCACGTGCGTGGCCCCCTCCTGCACGGCGACGCGCCAATCCTGGCTCGTGCCCATCGAGAGCTCGTTGAGGCCGTGCTGCTCGGCCAGCTCGCGCAGGCGGCGGAAGTACGGCCGCGACGCCTCGGGATCGCCTGCGGCGGGGGGCATCGTCATCAGGCCGCGCACGTCCGCGAGCTCGAGCAGGCGCGGCAGCTCCTCGGGGTCGATCCCACCCTTCGACGACTCGCCGGACAGGTTCACCTCGACGAGCGTCGGAATCGTCAGCTTCCGCGCCGCCGACTCGGACTCGAGCGAATGGACGAGGTCGCAGATCCTGTTCACGACCTTGACCTTGTTCGACTGCAGCCGGCCGATGAAGTGCCAGCGGAACGCGCCGCCGTACTCCGCGTGCTTGCGCTCGAGGTCCTGCGCGCGGTTCTCGCCCACCACCGGGATCCCGGCCTCGGCGAGGACAGCCATGTCGGCGACCGAGACGTACTTCGTCGCG
>DHWI01000013.1:6122-8072 GCA_002413095.1 Thermoleophilia bacterium UBA5186 | reverse complement strand
ACCCCCTGGACGCCGCGCGGCTTGCCGTCGCGGCGGTGCGAGAAGAAGCGCTCGGGATTGCAGATCGTGCAGAGATCGACACGGTGCACGCTGGTGACGCCCGCGTCGTTCAGCGCGAGCTCCGCGGCGCGCCAAAGGTCGAGCTTGCCGTCGGCGACGATCTCCTCGCCGAAGCGGTCGCGGTACGGCTGTGCGACGTCGTCGCCTACCTCGTAGCAGCACGGGCCCGCGGACGGCCCGATCGCGGCGTCAAGCTCGCCGCCCAGTGTTTCGGCGGCCGCTGCGAGGACCCCGGCGAGGATGCCGATCCAGCCCGCGTGGGCCACGGCGACCCCGGGCTCGGCGCCGCGGCGGGCGAATGCGACCGGAACGCAGTCCGCGGCCAGGGCGGCGATCGGGAGCCCGGGGACGTCCGTCCAGAGCGCGTCGCCCTGCGACTCGCCGCGCACCCCGGCCTCGCCCCGGTTCACGATCGCGCTGTGCACCTGGTAGTTCAGCGCCAGGTCGTCCGCGTCGGCGCCGAGCTCGGAGCAGAGGATGCGGCGGTTCTCGTCCACTCGCTCGACGTCGTCACCGGTCCGCCTGCCGAGGTTGAGCGACGCGTACGGCCCCGCGCTCACCCCACCGCGCCGGGTCGAGAACGCGACGCGGTACGGGCCGGGAACGTCCCAGCGGATCAGATCGGCGTCAGCCGTCGGCGATCAGCTCCTGCGCAGCTCTGAGCTCGGCGGCCCGCCCGTCGAGCTCGCCGTTGAGCTTCCGGCGCCGAAGTTCGTCGAGGATCTCCCCCACGCGCGGGCCCTCCGGGACGCCAAGCTCGGCGAGGTCGCTACCCGTCACCTCGAGCCGAACATGTCGTAGCCGCTCGAACCAGTCCCGTAGGCGCGCGTCGTCCCGGATCGCGAGCGCCAGGAGCGGTGCGTCGGGCGCGTGCCGCGCGGCGAGGTCGGCGAGCTCCGCGCCGCCCGGCTGTCGGTCGACGAGCTCGCGCGCATCCGCCGGCGCGCCCTCGACGAGTTGCTGGTCGCGTTTCGTCAGCGCGAGCGCTTCGACACTCTGGCCGGGCTCGACGAGCGTCTCGAGCGCGAGCCGCCACGCCGGCGCGTCGACCTCATACTCCGCCGCCAGCTCGCGCAGGCGGTTCAGCCGCTGGACCGCATTGAGCCCCGCACGAAGAGGCGGATCGACCGCCTGGTCGAGCCGCAGCTCGGCCATCCTGAGTATCGACTTCGGCGCCTCCGGCTCACCCAGGAGCGCGATCAGCTCCTCGCGCACACGCGGGCCGCTCAGCCTCCGCACGAGCCCGGCCTCGATCGCCTCTCGCGCGAGCCGCTCGGTCTCGGGATCCATCCGGAACCCAAGCCGGCTCTCGTACCGGATCGCCCTGAAGATCCGCGTCGGATCGTCGAGGAACGAGCGCTCGTTCAGAACGCGAATCGTCTTCCGCTCGAGGTCGCCGCGCCCGTCGAACGGATCGAGCGCCTCGCCGTCCGGCAGCGGGATCGCCAGCGCGTTGATCGTGAAGTCGCGCCGGGCAAGGTCGTCCTCGATCGTCCCGGGCTCGACCACGGGAAGGGCGGCCGGCTGCGGGTAGGTCTCGCGTCGCGCCTGGATCAGATCGAGGTGCTTGCCGTCGTATGTGACGACCGCGGTGCCGAAGTTTCCGTGCACGACGGCTCGACCTCCGAGCCGCTCGGCCAGCTCGCCGGCGAGCTCTTCGACCGAGCCCTCGCGAACGAGGTCGAGGTCGGTGCCCGGGCTCCCGAGGATGAGGTCGCGAACCGTGCCGCCCACGACGTGGAGGCCGCGTGGATCGCCGAGTGCATCCAGGACTCGCCCTAGCTCCGGGAGCCGCTCCAGCACGCGCTAGGAGGGTTTGGCGGAATGTCGCTCGTCGTCCGCGTTGCGATGGTCGTTCCGAGGGTATGGGACGAGCTTCGCTCGCCAGAG
>DHWI01000013.1:5064-5961 GCA_002413095.1 Thermoleophilia bacterium UBA5186 | reverse complement strand
CCGGCCTCTTCGAGAATCGCCCGCAGGTTCGTGAAGATGAGCTCGGTCTGCTCCGCGATTCCACCGGCGAACGTCGTCTCCCCCGGTTTCCAGCCGAGCTGGCCCGCGACGAAGACGAACCCGCCGCTCGCGATCGCCTGCGAGTACGGGGCGCCCTGGAACGGCGCGGGCGCCTTCTCGGTGCGGATCACTGATTTGTCGGCCATTCCTATCTCCTTGGTCGGCAGGCCTGGGCGAGCGCGACCCCGAGCGCCTTGAAGATGGAGTCGAGCACGTGCTGGGTGTCGTCGCCGGAGATGAGGCGGACGTGCAGGGTCAGGCCCGCTCCCTCCGCGAGCTGGTTCAGGAACGAGGCGACGAAGTCCGATCCGAGGCCGCCGATCCGCGCCTCGGTGAGGTCGACGTTCGAGACGACGAGCGGACGGCCGGATGCCTCGAGCGCTACGTGGGCGAGCGCTTCGTCGGCGGGCACGACCGCGGACGCGTCATGCCGGGCGCCCTCGGCGCGCAGCGGTTCGTAGAGCTCCTGGCCGAGGGCTCGACCCGCCGCGGCCACCTCGGTGTCGATGCCTCCGGGCTCCACCTCGAGCGTCAGATCGAAGTCGGCGTGCTCCGCGAGCAGACCGAGCAGGTGGTCGAGGACGGGCAGCCCGGTCGAGACGTTGGCCGACCCCTCGCCGTCCACGACGACACGGACGGCGCTTCGGCCGGCGGTCGCCATCAGCCCTCGACGCGCTCGATCCGCGCGCCGAGCGAGCGGAGGCGCTCGTCGATGCGCTCGTAGCCCTTGTCGATCTGGTACGCCTCGCCGATCGTCGACTGGCCCTCGGCGCAGAGCGCGGCGATCAGCATCGCCATCCCGGCGCGGATGTCCGGGCTCGACATGCGCTGGCCGTA
>DHWI01000013.1:520-5050 GCA_002413095.1 Thermoleophilia bacterium UBA5186 | reverse complement strand
GCGCCCATCGAGACCAGCTTGTCCACGAAGAACAAGCGGCTCTCGAACATCTTCTCGAAGATCAGGATCGTCCCCTGGGCCTGTGTCGCGACCATGACGGCGATCGAGGTCAGGTCGGCGGGAAACGCGGGCCACGGGCCGTCCTCGATCTTCGGGATCGCGCCGCCGAGATCGTCCTGGATCACGAGCTCCTGGTTGGGCGGCACGCGCAGCGTCGAGCCGTTCATCTCGACGCGGACGCCAAGACGCTCGAACGCGGGCAGGATGGAGACGAGATCCTCCGCGACGACACCCTCGATCGTCACGTCGCCGCCTGTGACGGCCGCCATGCCGATGAAGCTTGCGACCTCGATGTGCTCGGAGCCGATCTGCCACTCGCCTCCGTGCAGGCGCTCGACGCCCTGGATTCGCAGGACGTTCGAGCCGATGCCCTCGATCTGGGCGCCGAGCGAGACGAGGAAACGGCAGAGATCCTGGATGTGCGGCTCGCACGCGGCGTTCCCGATCACCGTCTCGCCCTTTGCGAGCGTTGCCGCCATAACCGTGTTCTCCGTCGCCATGACGCTCGCCTCGTCAAGGAAGATGTGGCTTCCGCGCAACCCGTCGGAGCGCATCTCGTAGCGGCCCTCGACCTCGATCTCGACGCCGAGCTGGGCGAAGGCGTGGATGTGCGGATCGAGACGGCGGCGTCCGATCACGTCGCCCCCGGGCGGGGGCGCACTCGCTCGGCCGAAGCGGGCCAGGAGGGGGCCGGCCAGCAGGAAGGACGCCCGGATCCGCGTCGCGAGCTCCTGGTCCAGCGTGTACGACGTCACGTTCGACGTGTCGACGCGGACCTCGTGGTCGCCGAGCCACTCGATCTCGGCGCCGAGTCCTGCGAGCAGCTCGACCATCGTCTGTGCGTCGCGGATGCGCGGGACGTTCCGCAGCGTCACCGGTTCGTCGGCCAGCAAGGTCGCCGCCAGGATCGGCAGGACGCCGTTCTTGTTGCCGGCGGCGCGGATCGTCCCCTGCAGGGGCTGTCCGCCTTCGATGACGAAGGACTCCATCAAGGCATCTGCAACGAGGAGTTCGGGCATGGCAACGCGGGTCCTGCGGGGGCCGGGAGCGGGCTATCCTACCCGCCCTGTGCCGGCGACACGCGAACAGGCCTGGGAGACGCTGACCCGCTACACGCAGAGCGAGGCGCTGCTCCGGCATGCGCTCGCGGTCGAGGCGTCCGTGCGGTCATACGCTCTGCGCTTCGGCGAGGACGAGGAGCTGTGGAGTGTGGTGGCGCTCCTGCACGACTTCGACTACGAGCGGCATCCCACGCTCGACAAGCATCCGCAGGACGGGGCGCCCATCCTCCGCGACGAGGGCTATTCGGAAGAGGTTGTCGAGGCGGTGCTCTCGCACGCAGAGCATCTCGCGATGCCGCGCGACACGCCGCTGAAGAAGACGCTGTTCGCGTGCGACGAGCTGTCGGGCTTCATCCACGCGTGCGGGCTCGTCCGGCCGACGGGGCTCGACGGGCTCGAGCCGAAGTCGGTGAAGAAGAAGCTGAAGCAGCCGTCGTTCGCTGCCGGGGTGCATCGCGACGAGGTCTATGCCGGCGCCGAGCTGCTCGGGCTCGAGCTGGACGAGCACATCCGGAACGTCGTCGAGGCGCTCCAGCCGATCGCGCCCGAGCTCGGGCTGCGCACCGCCGCCGACGCGGCTTAGGCCGGCCCGTCTCGGCGGCGAACGCCTCGGTCCCCCGAGTTTGTGGCTCTGAGCCACAAACTCCGTCTGGGGAGGGACCGCTTCCGCGTCAACCCGCTCTGTTCCACGGCCGGTGTAACGAGAGTGTGATGCGAACGCGCCGAGTTCCGCGATAGTGGCTCAGAGCCACAAACTCCCGCTCGGCGCGTCCTCCGCGGCTACGAGAGCGCCGCGACGAGTCGGTCGAGGTCCTCGTCGCTCGTCCAATAGCCGCAGCTGGCGCGGATCCACGGCGTCTTCGGGAGGGCGCGGATGACGACTCCGGCCTCGACCGCCTTGGCCGCCGCGGCGTCCGGCTCGCCGTTCCGCGACTCGAACGTGACGAGTCCTGCCTGGCCGGGCTCGGTCCGCACTTCGAATCCCGCCTCCGCCAGCCGATCCCGGCAGCGGCCGGCCACCTCGCGCGCGCGCTTGAACCGCCACTCCGGCGCGAAGTCGAGTGCTGCGACGAGCCCGGCGAGCGAGGGCACGGCAAGCCACCCCGCGTCGAAGCGCTGCGCGCCGTCCTTCGGGACGAACGAGCCGTCCACCTCCATCGACTGCTGCGAGAAGTACGTGGGCGAGGCGAGGCGCAGGCCCTCGGGATCCGCGACGTACAGCCCGCCGAGCGGATCCGGGCCGCACAGCCACTTCTGGCAGGAGACGGTGTAGAAGTCGACCGCGCCCGCTTCGACCTGGATCGCGCCCACGGACTGCGCTCCGTCCACGAGCACCGGCAAGCCCGTCGCCTCCTTCACCTCGTCCACCGGGATGACCTGCCCGGTCGTCCAGACGACGTGTGAGATCGCGACCAGCCGCGTGCGCGGAGTGATCGCGGCACGGATCACGTCGACGGCCTCCCCCGCGGGCCGCGTCGTCACCGGCGCCACGACGATGCGCGCGCCGGAGACGGCGATGGGGCCGAGCAGTCCCGGATGCTCCCCGTCGGTGGTCACGATCTCGTCCTCTGGGCCAAGCTCCAGCCCGCCCAGGACGATGTTGCACCCATCCGTGGTCGAGCTCGTGAGCGCCATTCGCTCGGGCGCCACCGAGAGGAAACCGGCGAGGCGCTCCCGCACGCTTCCCCGTAGCTCCAGCATCCGCTCGAAGTAGGCGCTGCCGGCGCGTCCGGCGTCTACATCCGAGCGCACCTGCTCGGCCATCGCCTCACCGGTCGCCCGCGCGAGCGGCCCCATCGAGCCCGCGTTCAGGTACGCCAGGCGCTCGAGGACCGGGAACTGCGCGCGCGCCTCCTCGAACGTCAACGGATCGTCACCTCCACCGGCGCATGGTCGGAGAGGAGCTTGCCCTCCAGCCGACGGCGCGCGTCGGGCCAACGTGTCAACGGCCGCTCGAGCTCGGCGCCCCGGACGAGGATGTGGTCGATGCCCGGGCCGGGTGGGCTGTACCCGTCGAGGGAGAGCTCCTCGAGCAGCGACGACGTCTGGACGCTCTGATTGAGGTCGCCGCCGAGGACGACGACGTCGTCAGGTCGGGAGAGCCCGTCCACCCATTCCGCAGCGCGACGGAGCTCGGCCTCGGGCAGCCTGTGGTCCAGCGGATAGCTCGTCGCGTGCAGGTTCGCGACGAGCGCGTTTCGGCCGTCGTCGAGCACGACCCGCACGGCCTGGCACACGCGCCGCTCGCCCGCCCACGCACGGCGCGCCAGGAATCCCAGGCCGAGCCGCTTGGCCTCGCGCCGGCGGAAGGCGCCCGGGTTGAGCACGAGCCGCTCGTGCGCCTCGACGCGCACACTCGAGGCGACCAGGATCGCGTTCGCCTGCCCGGAGAAGGCGGAGCGCAGCAGCCCTGGATTGAGCGACGTCAGGGCGTGCCCGATCCAGTACGTCGACGGGATTGGACCGAGCGTCGGCGGCGCGGCCACGTCGCCTACCGCGGTGCGCCCGCTCCAATCGGCGAGCCGGCGAAGCGCCCACGCCGGCACCTCCTGGAGCAGCACGAGATCCGGGTCGTCCTCGACCGCCAGACGCACCATCTGCTCGAGGTGCGCGACCCTTCCGGGCGGCTTCGTGTTGCCGTGGAAGAGATTCCAGCTCCGAACGAGGACGCTCACCGAATTAGCCTACGTCCCATGCGCATCCTGATCGCAGACCCTCCCGCATTCACGCCTGCGTACGACCACGCGCTCGCCGCGTCGCTTGCGCGTGCCGGCGCGGACGTCGAGCTCGTCACCGCGCCGTTCCGATTCGGCGACGTGCCCGCGCCCGAGGGCTACCGTCGCGAGGAGCTCTTCTACCCCTTCTCCTCGCGTCTGTTCCGCCGCTCGCCGCTGCGGCTCCCCCTGAAGGCCGGGGAGCACCTGGCGGGGCTCGCGCGGCTCAATCGCCGGCGGCCCGACGTCCTGCACCTGCAGTGGCTGGCGGCGCCGCAGCTCGACGCGCGCTTCCTGCGCTTCGGGGATGCGTCCGTCTTCACGGCGCATGACCTCCTGCCGCGGCGCACGGCCGCGAAGCGCGAGCTCTGGCGAGGCCTGCTGAGCCGCTTCGCCAGCGTGGTCGTCCACAGCGAGCACGGCGCGGGTGTGCTCGCAGAGCTGGGCGTTCCGCGCGAACGTCTGCGCGTTATCCCGCACCCGGTGTTCCCCAGCGACCCGGCTCGGACGGACGACGGGCACACGGTGCTCTGTCTGGGCGTGATTCGTCCGTACAAGGGCCTGGATGACGCCATCGCCGCCGTCAAGCGCGTCGACGGCGCGCGTCTGCTCGTCGCGGGCGATCCGATGGAGCCGGTCGAGCGCTACCGCGAGATGGCGGGATCCGTGGCGGAGTGGCGGCTCGGCTACCTGCC
>DHWI01000013.1:0-430 GCA_002413095.1 Thermoleophilia bacterium UBA5186 | reverse complement strand
TACGACGTGGGCGGGATTGCCGAGCCCGTGCGGCGCTTCGGGGCAGGTCGCGTCGTCGCACCGGGCGACGTGGACGGGCTTGCCGGTGCGATCGAGGAGCTGCTCGGCGATGCTCGGGCGCTCGCAGCGGCGCGCGCGGGCGCCCGGGACGCGCGGGACGCGCTCACGTGGGATGCCTCGGCAGCCGCACACCTCGACCTCTACCGGGAGCTACTGTGATCCTCCGTCGCCGCTTCGCGGACCTGATCGCGCGTCAGCTCGACCTCTTCGAGGAGGACAACGCCGCGCTGATCGTCGACTGCGCGGCGGCCGAGCGCGCCTACGACGACGCGCCGCGCGAGGAAGCCGAAGAGCGCTACGGCGACTACCTCGACCTCGTCGAGACCGGGACTGAGATCCTCGCGGGGATGCGCGATCACTACGCCCGGGA
>DHWI01000154.1:13036-14721 GCA_002413095.1 Thermoleophilia bacterium UBA5186 | reverse complement strand
CCGCCCCCCCCCCCCCGCGAACCGGCTGCGCTTGGCTACTTGGCCGGGGGCTTGATCTTGCCCGAGGCGATCAGCTTCTTGATCGCGTTCGTCTTCTTGATGATCACGGCCCGGTTCTTCAGCTTCGTGCTGACCTTGCCGTAGCCGATGCCGCCGTTCTTGACGTTGAAGATCTTGTCGAAGCCGCCCTTGAAGGCGGACGGGTTCGCCTTGAACTCCTTCGTCGTGAGGTAGACCGCCGCCGAGACGTCTTTCAAGGCGCTCGTCAGCATGTAGCTGCCGAGGTAGCCCTGGTCGACGTCGACGCCGATCCCCCAGAGCTTGGCCTCCTTGGCGGCGTTCAACGCTCCGAGCCCGCAGCCGCCGGCGACCGCGAAGATCACCTGCGTCTTCTTCTGGATCTGGTTGAGCGCCGTCTCCTTGCACTTCGCCTGGTCCGAGAAGGTCGGATCATTCGCATAGGAGAGGATCACCGTCACCTTCGGGTTCGCCCGCTTGGCCCCGGCTCTGTACCCGCCCATGTAACGGACGATCGGGGGAACCGTGTTCGCGCCGATCGCGCTGACGACCTGCGGCCCCTTCTGCTGCTTGACCGTGAGTCCGGCGATGTAGCCCGCCAGATAGCCGGCCTCCTGCTCCTTGAACTGGATGCCGCGCACGTTCGGGGGCTTGGACGGGATGCTCGAAACCGACACGTCGATGCCCGCGAACTTCGTGTTCGGGAACTTCGGCGCGACCTTGTCGAGCGAATCGCCCATGAAGAACCCGGTCGCGAAGACGATGTTGTAACCCGTCTGGGCCGCCGTCTGCAGGTTCGGCGTCCGGTCGTTCGCCGACTGCGTGATGAACACGCGCGTCTGGACACCCAGCTTGGATTGCACCTTCAGCCGGCCCGCATTGGCCGCCTGGTTGAAGCTCTTGTCGTTCAGCCCGCCGATGTCGGTGACGAGCGCCATCTTGATCGTGACGGCGCTCCGGGCGAAGCCACTAGCGACGACGACTGTGAGCGCCAGCGTCGTAAGCCCTCCGACGAGCGCGAATTTGGTCCATCTCAAAGCATTTCCTCCCTCTTGGAAAACTGCCAGCTCAAACTTCGACGCCGATCCTACGCCGAAGTTGCGGCGTGTTCCACCAAGGAGAGCCGGGCTCAGCCGGTCGTCACGCGCTCGAGCTGGTGCTCGTCGACGAGCACCCGGCGCGGCTTGGATCCTTCGTAGCCCGAGATGATCCCGCGGCGCTCGAGCATGTCGATCAGTCGACCCGCCCGCGTGTAGCCGACGCGGAGTCGGCGCTGGATGAGCGAGACGGACGCCGTCTGGGTCTGGACCACGATCTCGATCGCCTTGTCGAGCANNCGGATCCTCGTCGGGGTCGAACTCGCCGTCGTGGCCGGCGGCGTCCTCTTCGAATGCCTCGGGCAGCTCGAGCAGCGACTCGTCGAGGTCCTGCTCGCGCTGGTGGCGCGTCTGCTCGACCACCATGGCGACTTCCTCCTCGCTCACGTACGCGCCCTGGAGACGCTGCAGCCGCGAGGTGCCGAGCGGCTTGAAGAGCATGTCTCCCTGGCCCAGCAGGCTCTCGGCGCCCGACTGATCGAGGATCACGCGCGAATCGGTCTGGCTCGACACCGCGAACGCGATCCGGGACGGGACGTTCGCCTTGATCATCCCGGTGATCACGTCGAC
>DHWI01000154.1:6313-12938 GCA_002413095.1 Thermoleophilia bacterium UBA5186 | reverse complement strand
TCGGCGAGCTCGTCGATGACGACGAGCAGGTACGGCAGCGGCTTCTCCCCGCGCTGTCTGAGCGCCCGGTTCGCCTCGGGGAGGGAGCGGGCGCGGACGATGCTCATCCGCTCGTAGCGGCGCTCCATCTCCTCGCAGACGTTCGCCAGCACGGCCGCCGCCGCCTTCGGGCTCGAGACGACCGGGGTGAGCAGGTGTGGGATCGACTCGTAGAAGCCGAGCTCGATCCGCTTCGGGTCGATCAAGATGAGGCGGACCTCGTCCGGGGTCGCGCGCAGCAGAATCGACGTGAGCACCGTGTTGATGCAGCCGGACTTGCCGGAGCCTGTGGTACCCGCGAGCAAGAGATGCGGCATGCGTGCGAGATCCGTCCAGACGGCGTTCCCGGAGATGTCCTTGCCGAGCCAGACGGCGAGCGGGCTCGCGGTCGCCGGCAGGTCGTCGTAGATGTCGCCGAGCGTGACGAGGTTCGGGCTGAGGTTCGGGACCTCGACGCCGACAGCCTGCTTGCCGGGGATCGGAGCGAGGATGCGGATCTCGGTCGTCGCGAGCGCGTACGAGAGGTCGTCCTTGAGGGCCGCGACCTTCGAGACCTTCGTTCCCGGCGCAAGCTGCAGCTCGTAGCGCGTCACGCGCGGCCCGGAGATCTGCCCGCAGATCGACGCTTCGACGCCGAAGTGCGCGAGTGTCTCGACGAGCACCTCGGCGACGTGCGCTCCGCCCTCGCTCGCGGTCCCGTTCGTGGGCGCCGAGACGCGGAGGATCCCGCGGTCGGGAAGCCGGTACTCCGCCTCGTCGCCCGTCGGCCGCACGTCGAAGAGCGACGGCTGCTCCTCGTCCTCGAGCGGGATCAGCAGCGGCGGGGGCGCGTTCTCGCTGACCACGTCGGGGTAGTCGTGCACGGCGTCGACCGGAGGCGCGACCGGCCTCGAGCCGAGCACCGGCAGGGTCTCGGCCGGAGCCTGCGCGCGCTCGAGGGAGCGGCGCGCTCGCTTGCCCGCGTGCCGCACCGCGTGCCCGGAACGGCGGAGGATCGCGCCGGCGGAGGCGCCCGACAGCAACAGCGCGCCGACGAGCACGAGCGTACCGCCGAGGATTCTCGTGCCGGTCGTGCCGAGGAGGATCGCGACCAGCCCGCCCAGCCCGCGGCCGACGATCCCGCCGTGACCTGAGCCGAGCGCGATCATCAGGCCGAGCACGAGCAGGACGAGCCCGGTGCGAAACGGGCCGAGATCGACGAGCGAGCTGCGAGCCACCATCAGTCCCCCGAGGACGAGGAGGACGATGGGCGCCACGTACGCGGCCGAGCCGACGAGCCAGCGCACGCCGTCGGCGATTCCGCCGCCGACGACCCCGCCGGCGAAGCCGAGATAGAGCAGCGTCGCGAGGAAGAACCCGAGCGCGACGAGCCCGAGCCCGATCAGCTCGTGATGGTGCCGGCCCCGCTGCTTGCGGCGCTTCTTCACGCGCGAGGGCGTGCGGGGCTTGAGGGTGCGCTTCGGGGTGCGCTTCGTCCGTCGCTTGGCCACGTCGCGCGTCCTTCGACGCGCCGGGCGCTACCCCTTCGGTTCGTCGGTCGTGCCGCCGAACATCCCGCGGAGCCAGCGCCTCAGCCTGCGGGCCGCGATGTCCTCGACCTCTGCGTCAGCCAGCTCGGTGTCGGCCGGCTCGTCGTCCTCCGGCGCGTCGTCGGCTTCGGCCCAGGCGATGCTCGCGTCCACGCCCGCAATATGGCACGGGGGCGGCGAATCTCAAAGCGTGCCGAGCCGCTCCAGCAGATGCTCGACGAATGCGTCGCCGTCGATTCCGACGCCGACCTTCGCGTTCGGCGGCTGGGCGTTGCGGCCGCGCCGATCGACGTTGGTCCGCCCGCGGCCGAGCTCCGAGGAACAATCGACCGTCACCGCGAACTCCCCCACTTCGACCAGCCCGGGTGTTGTGACGTGGGCGAGCGCGACGGGGTCGTGCATCGGGGAGCCGCCGAGCTCCGGATAGGTGCGCCCGTGGAACTTGCCGTAGAAGTCGACGAGCTCGGCGACCATCGCCCCGACGCGCCCCGAGCTGCGCAGGCGTTTCGAGTGCTCGGGACGGATGACCGCCTGGTGGGTCACGTCCAGACCGATCATCGTCACGTCCAGGCCGCTCTCGAAGACGCGCCGGGCCGCCTCGGGGTCGGCCCAGATGTTGAACTCGGCCGCCGGAGTGACGTTCCCCTCGCCGATCGCGCCGCCCATCAGGACGATCCGGCGTGGGCGCGCATCGGGGTGGATGGCGAGGAGCAGTGCGACGTTCGTGAGCGGCCCCGTGGGGACGAGCGTCAGCTCGCCGTCGCGCGCGCGGATCTCGTCGGCGATGAAGTCGATCGCATGGCGGTCGATCGGCGTGCCTTGAGCCGGCGGCAGGTCGGGCCCGTCGAGACCGCTTTCCCCATGGACGTGCGCAGCGACGTGCTGCTCGCGCACGAGCGGGCGTTCGGCTCCCGCGGCGACCGGGACGTCGGTGCGGTCGACGAACTCGAGCACCCTCAGCGCGTTGGCGGTCGTCTTGTCGAGCGTCTGGTTTCCCGAGACGGTTGTCACACCGACGAGCTCCACCTCGGGCGAGGCGAGGGCCAGCAGGAGCGCGACCGCGTCGTCGTGGCCAGGGTCGCAATCGAGGATGATCGATTCAGGCTGCAAGGATCTGATCCACCTCCTCGGCGGTCGGGAGGGATGGTTGCGCGCCGAAGCGAGAGGCGGCGATCGCTCCCGCAGCGCAGGCTCGCATGAGCGCCTCGTCCCACTCGCGGCCCTCGAGGTACGAGACGACGAGGCACGCGGTGAAGGCGTCGCCTGCGGCGGTGCCGTCAACGGCGTCGACCTTCGGCGGGGCCGCGCGAGCGATCTCCTGCCCTTCTTGGAGCAGAACCGCGCCCTCTGCGCCGAGTGTCAGCGCTAGAAGCTTCCCGCGCGAGACCGTCTCGACCTCGTAGCGGTTGACGACCAGCAGGTCGGGCTCGACGTCGATCGAGCGCGCCGGGGCTGCGTTGAGGCAGAAGAACGAGGCGTCGCGTGCTGCCGCGAGCACGGGCTCGTCCGGGATCTCGAGCTGGCAGAGGACGGCGCCCTTCGTCGGCTGAGGCTTGAGCCGGGCGTTCGCCCCGGGCGCGACGACGATGACGTTTTCCCCCTCGGCGTCGACGAAGATCAGCGCGACGCCGCTCTCCCCGTCGTCCCGGGTGACTGCCGTCACGTCGATGCCTTCCGCCTCGACCGCGTCGAGCGCGAACGTGTCGGCGCCAACGCGACCGACCAGGCGCACGTCGGCGCCGAGGCGCGCGGCTGCGACGGCTTGGTTCGCGCCCTTTCCGCCCGGAATCCGCTGGAACGAAGCGCCGCCGACGGTCTCACCGGACTTGGGCAGGCGGTCGACCTTCGCCACCAGGTCGATGTTGATCGACCCGACGACGGTGATTTCAGGCGGCAAGCGCGCGCAGGTCGTCGAGCGTGCGGCCGAGCAGGTTGTCGCGCAGGTCGAACAGGCCGGCCCACAGGGACGACCGGTCCGGCGCCGCTTCCATCCGCACCGCGGTCGTGAGCCCTTCGAGCGCGCGGATGAGCACCGCGAGCTCGAGATACGTCTGCGCGACGCGAATGGCGTTCACCTGGACGCCCGCGCGCAGGAGGATCGGCTGCCATTCGAGCAGCTCGGCCGCGCCGGGCCCGCCGTACCACGAGCGTCCTTCCACGCGCTCGGGCTCGAGCTCGAGGAGATAGCGGTCGAGGGGACCCTCCAGTCCGACGAGAGCCGTTTCTGCCCGGTCGGCGGCGTGTCGCAGCGCAGCCTGTCGCCCGCCTGCGGTCGCCGGGGCCGCGTCGCCCCGCGCCCACCGCTCGAGCAACCGGCAAAACGCGAGCCCCGAGGCCTCGCACGCGCCGAGCTGAGCGACGAGCCGCCGCGCGCCGCCCTCCTCGGCCGCGTGCTCCTCGAGCACGTCCGCCCAGGTCGGTTCGTACCGAACCCTCATACCTCGACGACCACCGGGAGGATCATCGGCCGGCGGCGCATGCGGTCGTAGACGAGCTGACCGATCGCGTCGTGCAGGTGCTCCTGCAGCAGCTTGATCTCGGTCACGTCCTGCGCAAGGAGCTCGTCGAGCACGCGCGACGCCTCTTCGCGCGTCTCGGCCAGCAGCTCCTCCGAGCCCGCGAACCCGCGCGCGATCAGCTCGGGCGGCGCCGTCGCGGATGCGCCGTTCGAGCCGCCGAGGGTCGCCACGACGATCAGGACGCCATCCTCGGAGAGCCGACGCCGGTCGCGCAGCGCGACGTCCTTCACGTCCCCCACGCCGAGCCCGTCCACGAACGTCATGCCCGCCTCGATGGTGTCCACGATCCTTGCGCCTGAGGCGCTCAGCTCGACGACCGAGCCGTTCTCGGCCAGGACGATCCCGTCCGCGGGCACGCCTGCCTCGCGCGCCAGCTGCGCCTGCGCCGCCAGCATCCGGAACTCGCCATGCACCGGCATCACGGCACGCGGCCGGAGCAGAGCGATGACCGTGCGCATCTCCTCGGAGCAGCCGTGGCCCGAGACATGTACCGGTGCAATCTCCTGGTGCAGGACCTCGGCGCCTGCTTTCGCGAGCCGGTTGATCGCGTCGTGGACGCGCAGCTCGTTTCCGGGGACTGGCTTGGCCGAGATGATCACCGTGTCGCCCCGCTCGACAGATACAGCGGGATGGTCGTGGTAGGCGATCCGCGTCAGCGCCGAAAGCGGCTCGCCCTGGCTGCCGGTGCAGACGATCATCTGCTGGTCCGGGCGCAGGTCGTCGAGCTCGGGCGGCCGGATGAGGACGCTGTCGGGCACCTGCATGTAGCCGAGGTTCCGCGCGATGCCGACGTTCTTGCGCATCGAGCGGCCGATCACGCAGACCTTCCGGTTGCACTGGATCGCGACGTCGACGGCCTGCTGAACGCGGTGGATGTTCGAGGCGAACGACGAGATGAGGATCCGGCCCTTGCGCTGCGGGATGATCTGGCGGAAGGCCTCGCCCACGACCCGCTCGGACTGCGTCATCCCCGGCCGCTCCGCGTTCGTCGAGTCGCCGAGCATCAGGTCGACGCCGCGATTCCCGAGCTCGGCGAGCTTGCCGACGTCCGTCTTCTGACCGTCGACGGGCGTGTGGTCGAGCTTGTAGTCGCCGGTATGGACGATTCGGCCGCCGGGCGTCTCGAGCACGACCGCGACCGCATCGGGGATCGAGTGCGCCATCCGCACGAACTCGACGCGGAACGGGCCGATGTCGACCGGCGCCGCGTAGGGATCGGCCTCCTTCAGCTCCGCGACGCGCAGCAGGCCGTGCTCGTCGAGCTTCGACTTGATCAGGCCCATGGTCAGCCGCGTCGCCCAGATCTCCGGAACGGCGACCTCGCGCAGCAGGTACGGGAGCGCGCCGACGTGGTCCTCGTGGCCGTGCGTGAGGATCACGGCGAGCACGTCCTTCGCGCGGTCGCGCAGATAGCTCATGTCCGGGAGGACGAGGTCGACCCCGAGGTGCTCGTCGCGAGGGAACGCGAGGCCCGCGTCGACGACGACGATCTTGCCGTTCGCCTCGTAGACGGTCATGTTCTTGCCGACCTCTCCGAGGCCGCCGAGCGGAATGATCCTGCAGGTGCCTGGCACGCGCCGAGTCTAGTTGGGCTAGGCGGTTGCGGTCGCGAGCAGCCCGAGGCGCTCGAGGCAGAGGCGGATCTGCGCGCGTTCGGCCTCGTTCGCCTCGACGAGCGGCAGCCGCAGGCCGCCGACCTCGTGTCCGAGCAGGTTCAGCGCCGCCTTGATCGCGATCGGGTTCCCCTGCACCTTGAGGATGTCGAGTGCCGGCTGGGTCTCGGCCTCGAGCTCCCGTGCGCCGTTCTCGTCGCCCTCGCGGAAGCGGCGGATCATCTCCTTCACCTGCGGCCCGACGACGTGCGTGTGCACACAGACGCCGCCCATCCCGCCGAGCCGTACGAACGGAAGGATCAGGTCGTCGTCGCCCGCGTAGAGGTCGAGGCCGATCTCGGCGACGATGCGCTCCGCCTGCTCGAGGTCGGCGTTCGCCTGCTTGACGGCGCGCACGTTGGGGATCTGCGCGAGCTGCGCGATCGTCTCCGGCTCGAGGTTCAGCACCACGCGGGCCGGGATGTTGTAGACGATGATCGGCAGGTCGCTCACGGCCGCGATCGCCTTGAAGTGCTCGACGATGCCGCGCGGGGGCGGCTTGTTGTAGTACGGCGTCACGACGAGGAGCCCGTCCACGCCCGCCTCGTGCGCGAGCTCGGTCAGGTGAACGGAGTGCGCGGTCGAGTACGTCCCGGTTCCCGCGACGACAGTGGCGTGCCCGCCGACCTCGTCCACCGCGACGCGGAACAGCTCGATCCGCTCGTCGTCGGACAGCGTCGGCGCCTCGCCCGTCGTCCCGGCGACGACGAGGCCATCGCTTCCGTTCTCCACCAGGTGCCGCATCAGAGAGCGGAACGCGTCGTAATCGACCGCGCCGTCCGCGTCGAACGGCGTCACGATCGCGGTCAGGACCTCGCCGAGCACCGTTCGATAGTACTCCGTCCGGCGCCTCGCGCCTGCTTGGGAGGTTTTGGCGGAACGTCGC
>DHWI01000154.1:340-6213 GCA_002413095.1 Thermoleophilia bacterium UBA5186 | reverse complement strand
CTAGCTAGCGCGAGGGTTCGAAGCCGGGCGCGTACGCGACCAGCGGCGCGTAGCGCGCGTGCAGCGCGGTGAGCCAGTCGGCCCACGACGCAGCGGCGGCTGCATCGCTGACGGTGTCGCCCACGACCGTCGCGTAGATCCTCTCGCCGAGGAGCTGCCGGCGGACGTTCGCACGCGCCTGGCCCGTGGTGAGCCCCTGCCGTGCGAGCTCCTGCCGGTACAGCCGATCGGACCCGCCGAAGTACAGCTGCTTGATCTCCGCGATGCGGGCCGACACCTGGCTAGGCGTAACCTCGACGCCGAGCGTTCCGGATTGCTGCCTGATCTCGGCCCAGTCGACGAGGAAGCGCACCGCCTCGCCCTGGATCCGCCGGAACGCAGGCGTCCCGCGGGCCGGGTAACGCGTGCCGTAGCTTCGCCGCGCGCTCACCAGCAACTCGTCGAGACGTGCCCGCGTCACCGTCTCGCCGGCGACGACCGCAACCGCGCCAGGTGGCACCGCCGGAGCCTCGGCGCGAGCTGCGCTCGCCGCGACCGAGGCCGTGGCGAGCGCAAGGAGCAGCAGCAGGCGTCGCATAGTGGGAGAACGCGGCCCCGCACCCGGCGGGTACCACGGTTCCCTAGTTTCCCTCGTCCGAGGGAGCGAAGTCCAGCAGAGCCTCGAGCCCGACGGTCAGGCCGGGCGGCAGCGTCGGCAGCCGTTCGAGCGCGAGCAGCACGCCCGGGGCGAAGGCGTCGCGCGAGTACGTGTCGTGCCGGATCGTCAGCGTCTCGCCCGTCCCGCCGAGCAGGACCTCCTGGTGCGCCACGAGCCCGGGCAGGCGGATGGAGTGGATCGGCACGTCGCCGCCGAGGCGCGCCGCGGTCGCCTTCGCCGTCCCGGACGGCGCGTCGCGCTTCGCCGCGTTGTGCAGCTCGACGATCTCCGCGTGCGGGAGGTACGACGCCGCCTCGACGGCGAGCCGCATCATCAGGACTGCGCCGATGGCGAAGTTCGGCGCGTGGAAAAGCACGAGTCCCCGCTCGCGCGCCTCCTCGCCGAGCGCCTCGAGCGGGAAGCCGCTCGTCCCGACGATGCAGGGCACGTCCTGCTCGAGGCAGGCGCGGACGTTCCCCTCCCCCGCCTCCGGCGTCGTGAAGTCGATCGCCGCGTCCAGCCCGGCCACGTCCACGGGCTCGCCGGCGCCGATCCCGCGCACCTCGTGCCCCGCCGCGACGAGCGCCGGCTCGAGCGCCGATCCGACCTTCCCGCGATGCCCTAGCAGCGCGACTTTCACGCCGTCACGCCGCGGCCGCGAGCAACGCTGGATTGACGCGCCGCACGGCCTTGCGGAAGCGCGCCGCGCTCGGGCCGATCCCCGAGATCGACAGCTTCTCCGGCGCGAGCAGCAGCGCAGCGAGCTCGGCGACGGCGTCGGGCTCGACCGCCTCGATCTCGGCGATGATCCGCTCGAAGGACAGGAGCTCGGATTCGGAGACGAGTGACTTCCCGAGCCGTGTCATCCGGTTCGACGTCGACTCCATCGAGAGCATGATCCGGCCCTTCAGGTTCTCCTTGGCGCGCTCGAGCTCGCGCTCGCGCAGGTTCCCGTTCGCGATGTCCGCGATCTCTGTTCCGACGATCTCGAGGCACGGTCCGAGGTTCTCCTCGCGCGTGCCGACGTAGACGCCGAGCAGGCCCGTGTCGGTGTACTGCGACGCGAACGAGTAGACGGAGTACGCCATCCCGCGCTTCTCGCGAATCTCCTGGAACAGGCGCGAGGAGGCGGAGCCGCCGAGGATCGCGTCGAGGATCGAGGCCGCGAAGCGCCTGCGGTCGGAGCGCGAGATGCCCGGAGCGCCGATGCAGACGTGGTACTGCTCCGTGTCCTTGCGTGCGAAGCGGAGGCCCGGAGCCGGGATGCGCACGAGCGGCTGCCTCGGCCGCATCCTCGCCTCGGCGACCGCCTTCTGGCTGCGCGCACGGTCGACCAGTCGCAGCAAACGGTCGTGCTGGAGGTTCCCGGCCGCCGCGATGACGATGTTGCCCCCGTTGTACGTCGAGCGATGGAACCCGGCGATGGCCCGCCGGCTGATCGTCGAGATCACGTCCCGAGTGCCGATCACGGGGCGCCCGAGTGGGTGCGACCCGAAGACCGCCTCGGAGAAGAGGTCGTGGACGAGCTCCTGCGGCGTGTCCTCGTACATCGCGATCTCCTCGAGCACGACCTCGCGCTCGGCGTCGAGCTCGGCGAGGGACGGGCAGAAGACCATGTCGGCCATCACGTCGACGGCGGTCTCGAGGTGGGCGTCGGGCACGCGCGCGTAGACGACGGTGTGCTCCCGCGAGGTGGCTGCGTTCAGCTCACCCCCGAGCCCGTCGAAGATCTCCGCGATCTGCTGGGCGGTGTAGGCGCGCGAGCCTTTGAAAAGCAGGTGCTCGATGAAGTGCGAGACGCCCGCGCGGTCGTCCCGCTCGTCGCGCGACCCCGCACCGATCCAGAAGCCGAGCGCGATCGAGCGGACGCTCGGCACGCGCTCCGACACGACGCGCTCCCCCGAATCGAGTTCCGAGAGGACGTACTTCTCCACCGGCTGATCGTACCCGGTGCGACACCTCGCAATTTTCGCTGGAAATGGGCATACTTCGACCCTCTCCAACGATGCGCCGCCTGTTGATCATCATCCCGGTCGCCGCAATCGCGGCCTTTGCCGCGGCGCCGTCAGCGGAGCATCCTGCGGTCGCCATTCCGTACGGGGTGACGGTCGACGGCGTCCAGATCGGCGGCCTCACCTCCGAACCCGCGCGTACACGCCTCCGTGCGGCCTTCGACCGTCCGCTCCGCTTCGTCTTCCGCGGCCAGCACTGGACGGCGCGCCCCTCGCGGTTCAGCGCCTCGAGCGACGTCGAGGATGCGATCACGCATGCGCTCCAGGCGCGACCCGGCGCGCAGCTCGACCTCGGCGTCTCGTCCTCGCGGACGGAGGTGCGCAGCTACGTGCGCTACCTCGAGCGCCGCTTCGCCAGGGAACCAGTGAACTCGGAGGTGCGCGGCGTCAACTCCGGTCTCCGCCCGGTGATCACACCCGCCAAGCCCGGCCTGCGCGTCGACCGCGCGACCATGACCGCCGGGATCGAGAACGCGCTCCGCTACGGCGTCCGGCCGCCGATGCTGCTCGCCACCAAGCCTGTCGCGCCGAAGGTGACCCCCGCGACGATCGGTCCTGTGATCGTGATCTCGCGGAGCTCGAATCGGCTTTTCTTCTACGACGGGTCGAACGCCGTCCGCAGCTTCGGCGTGGCGACCGGCCGCGCCCAGTACCCCACTCCCGCCGGGCAGTTCTCGATCGTCGACATGCAACGCAACCCCTGGTGGCGTCCGCCGGCGTCCGACTGGGCCAAGGGCCTCAAGCCGGTGCCGCCCGGTCCGGGCAACCCGCTCGGAACGCGCTGGATGGGGACGTCGGCCGCGGGCGTCGGCATCCACGGCACGCCCGACGCGGCCTCGATCGGCTACTCGGCCTCCCACGGTTGCATCCGGATGCAGATCCCGCAGGCGGAGTGGCTGTTCGAGCACGTCCGCATCGGCACGCCTGTCGTCATCGTCTAGCGCGCCCCGCCGCTCGCCGAGCACGGTCGCCGCCGGGTACCGTGATCCGCATGCCTCGCGGTCGCCTGTTCGACGCGCAAGAACCCCCGGAGCGCCCGGCCGATCCGGCTGTTCGCCGCGCCAACCTTCGCCGCGTCGCCGGACTGTTTCGCCCGTACACGGGCCGGTTGACCTCCGTTCTCGTCCTGATCGCGGCCTCAGCGACGCTCGGCATGGCGTCGCCGTTCCTGCTCCGCGCGCTGCTCGACGACGCGATTCCGCATCGGGACACGCGCCTGCTGAACCTGCTCGTCGGCGGGATGATCGGGATCGCGATCGTCACCGGCGTTCTCGGCGTCGTGCAGACCTGGCTCTCGAACGTCGTCGGCCAACGGGTCATGCACGACCTCCGGGCAGCGGTCTACCGCCACCTCCAGCGCCTCTCCCTCGCCTTCTTCACACGGACCCGCACCGGCGAGGTGCAGTCCCGGATCGCGAACGACATCGGCGGCGTCCAGAGCGTCGTCACCTCCACCGCGACCTCGATCGTTTCGAGCTTCACGACGGTCATCACGACCATCGTGGCCATGTTCCTGCTGGACTGGCGGCTCGCCGCGTTCGCGCTCGCCCTGCTGCCGGTTTTTGTCTTCCTGACGCGGCGGGTCGGCGCTCAGCGCAGGCGGATCACGACGCAGCGCCAGGGGACGCTCGCCGACATGTCCACCCTGGTCGAGGAGTCGCTCTCCGTCTCGGGGATGCTGCTCGGGAAGACGATGGGCCGCTCAGGCGAGCTCGCCGATCGCTTCGAGGGCGAGTCGCTGGGCCTCGCAGACCTCGAGGTGCGCCGGCAGATGGCGGGACGGTGGGTGATGGCCTCGATCCAGACGACCTTCTCGGTCATGCCCGCGGCGGTGTACTGGTTCGGCGGGATGGCGATCGCGACCGGCAGCGGCGCGATCTCGATCGGGACGCTCGTCGCGTTCACGACCCTCCAGACGCGCCTCTTCTTCCCGATCGGCCAGCTGCTGTCGGTCGGCATCGACGTCCAGACGTCGCTCGCGCTCTTCGACCGGGTGTTCGAGTACCTCGACCTCCCGGTCGAGATCTCGGAACGCTCGGAGGCGCGCCCTCTGCCGCGCTGCCGTGGCGACGTTGCGTTCGACGGGGTCTGGTTCCGCTACTCACCCGACGGGCCGTGGACGCTCCGCGACGTCTCGATCGAGATCCCCGCCGGGACGCGCACAGCGATCGTCGGTGAGACAGGATCGGGGAAGACCACCCTCGGATACCTCGTCGCACGGCTCTACGACGTCGACCGCGGTCGCGTTCTCCTCGACGAGATCGACGTCCGCGACGCCACGTTCGAATCGCTCGCCCGCACTGTGGGAGTCGTCTCGCAGGAGACGTACCTCTTCCATGCGTCGATCCGCGAGAACCTCCGCTTCGCGCGACCGGACGCGACCGACGAGGAGATCGAGGCCGCAGCCCGAGCCGCCCGGATCCACGAGCTGATCGCCGGGCTCGAGGACGGCTACGACACGAAGGTCGGCGAGCGGGGCTACCGCTTCTCGGGAGGCGAGAAGCAGCGGATCGCGATCGCGCGCACCGTCCTCCGGAACCCTCCGGTGCTCGTGCTGGACGAGGCGACCAGCTCGCTCGACACGCGCACCGAGCGCGCCGTGCAGGAGGAGCTCGACCGGCTCAGCGAGGGCAGGACGACGATCGCGATCGCCCACCGGCTCTCCACCGTGCGCGACGCCGACCAGATCGTCGTGCTCGACGGCGGTCGGATCGTCGAGCGCGGGACGCACGAAGAGCTCGTCGACCTCGGCGGCCGCTACGCCGGACTGATCGAGCGCGACATCGACCTCGCGTTCGCCGAATAGCGCGGCTTCGGCGTCGGCTGGTCCGAGTGGCCGCCGCACTCGACGCCCAGCGGCCTTGTGGAGGAATCGTCACCCACCCGTGCGTTTTTCAGCGGTAGGCTCGAGCCAACGGGGAGGGAGGTGGGGTTTCCCGGGTTAGACGCGTGTGCCTAGTACTGGAGCGGGCGTCACGCGCGCTCGCGAGTCGTCTCCGCGGCGAAGAGTCGCCGGCCTCCCCGCTCCACGCACAGCCGCACGCCGCCCACCCGCTCTCGCATGGCGATCTGTGCGCCGGTGATCGCACCCGCAACGCCCAACCCCGCGACCCCGCCGGCGAGTACCACCGCGAGCGCCGCGTTGAAGGCGAGGGAGACGCCTGTGAGGGCGGCCAGCCCGACCGTGCTCGGATAGGTCGCCAGGAGGGCCACCCGCCCGAGCG
>DHWI01000154.1:0-287 GCA_002413095.1 Thermoleophilia bacterium UBA5186 | reverse complement strand
CAAGCCCGATCCGGATCGGCGCCACGACGAGCGGCGCCGTCGAAAGACCGACGAGCCGGGGCGCCTCGGCGGCGTCCCGGCTCGTCTCGTTCCTCTCGCTAGCGGCGCCCGCGGTCACGGCCGCCGCCGCGTCCGCGATCGCCGTCCCGGCGCGGCCGGTCCTCCTCGGGCGGACGCGGAGGCGCGTCCTTGGCCCGCTCGATCAGCTCCTCGCGCTGGACGAGGTTGCCGTTCTCGTGCTTGGCGACCAGCTTGAGGCCGATTCGCCCACGGTCCTCGTCGACCTC
>DHWI01000067.1:8601-10193 GCA_002413095.1 Thermoleophilia bacterium UBA5186 | reverse complement strand
CTCGAGGTCTCCGGCGACCACATCTCGATCGTGAAGCTCGGCTGGGGCACGGCCTGCGTCACGCAGAACCTGGCCAAGAAGCTCGAGGTCCTGCGCGAGAAGCCGGTCGTGATCGGCGGCACCTTCTTCGAGGTCGTCTACGCCAAAGACAAGCTCGAGGAGTACAAGCAGTGGTTGCGTGACCTCGGCCTGACGCACGTCGAGATCTCCGACGGCACGGTCGAGATCCCGCGCGAGCGCAAGCTGGAGCTGATCGCGGACTTCGCGCGCGACTTCACCGTTCTCTCCGAGGTCGGCTCCAAGGACTCGTCCGTCGAGTTCGAGAGCGAGGAGTGGACGAGCTGGCTGCGCGAGGAGCTCGACGCCGGCGCCTGGAAGGTGATCACAGAGGCGCGCGAAGGCGGCAGCGCGGGAACGTTCACTTCCTCCGGCGAGATGCGCACCGACCTCCTCACCGAGATCGGCGACGCCGTCCCGCTCGACGAGGTCATCTTCGAGGCGCCGACGAAGGCCGCTCAGGTCTGGTTCATCAAGCAGTTCGGTCCGGGCGTCAACCTCGGGAACATTCCGCCCGACGAGGTGATCCCGCTCGAGACGCTGCGCCTCGGTCTCCGCGGCGACACGCTGAAGGAGGTCCTGCTGCGCGATGAGCAGCCGGCAACTTCCTGACACCGAGCTCGTCGAGCCGTTCCGCGCTCCGCCGATCGACGCCGAGAGCCTCTCGGCGGAGGAGCTCGTGCGCTGGGCCGCCGAGGAGCACGGCGACAAGCTCTGCCTGACCTGCTCGTGGCAGAAGCAGTCGTCGGTGCTCGTCCACATGGTCTCGGAGCTCGAGATCGAAGTCGACGTGATCGAGCTCGACACACAGCTCTTCTTCCGCGAGTCCTACGAGACGCGCGACGCGCTCGTGGAGCGCTACGGCCTCAAGCTCGTGCAGCCGCACGTGATCTCGGTCGCCGAGCAGCACCGGCAGGAAGGCCCGAACCTCTGGGAGCGCGATCCCGACCGCTGCTGCCACATCCGCAAGGTCGAGCCGCTCGTCAGCGCGCTCGAACCCTACGACGCCTGGCTCGCCGGCATCCGCCGCGAGCAGTCGCCGAGTCGCGCCGACACGCCGAAGCTCTCCTGGTCGGAGCGCTACGGCGTCTGGAAGGTGAACCCGCTCGCCGACTGGGACGAGAAGCGCGTCTGGGCCTACATCGCGGTCAACGAGATTCCGTACAACCCGCTCCACGAAGCCGGCTACCGCTCCATCGGGTGCATCCCGTGTACGCGGCCGACGGCGCCCGGCGAGGAAGAGCGCGCCGGACGCTGGACCGACTCCGACAAGCTCGAGTGCGGCATCCACGAAGACACCCCTCTGGTCGAGAACCCTGCGGCCGAGCAACTCCACCACCACAAGGAGCACAGTTGACAGACCACATTTACGCGCACGAGCATCCCGAGTCCGACCGGAAGCGCGACGGCGGCTTCACCCTCTGGTTCACCGGGCTCTCGGGCTCCGGCAAGACCACGATCGCGCACCTCGTCGGCCCCGAGCTCGAGCGCCGCGGCCACGTCGTCGAGTACCTCGACGGCGACACCGTGCGCAC
>DHWI01000067.1:0-8540 GCA_002413095.1 Thermoleophilia bacterium UBA5186 | reverse complement strand
CACGGCGCCGCCGTGATCGCCGCGGCAATCTCCCCCTACGAGGAGACGCGGCAGAAGGCGCGCGACCTCGTCGAGGAGTGGGGGACGTTCGTCGAGGTGCACATCGCGACCTCCGTCGAGGAGTGCGCGCGCCGTGACGTGAAGGGTCTCTACGAGAAGGCGTTCGCCGGCGAGATCAAGGGCTTCACCGGCGTCGACGACCCGTACGAGGAGCCGAAGAATCCGGAGATCAAGGTCGAGACCGAGGAGCACGATCCCGACGAGTCCGCCCGGATCATCGTCGACAAGCTCGAGCAGCTCGGCCTCGTGCAGAACGCTCAGGTGACCGCATGAACACGACGACGCTCGAGCACCTGATCGCGCCGCACGGCGGGACGCTCGTCGACCGCACGGGCGAGGCGGAGGACGTCTCCGGCCTCGACTGCGTGCGCCTCAGCTCGCGGGAGCTGTCCGACCTGGACATGCTCGCCTCGGGCGCGCTCTCGCCGCTCGAAGGTTTCATGGCCCAGGAGGACTACGAGCGGGTGCTCGAGGACATGCATCTCGCGAGCGGCCTTCCCTGGGCGCTGCCGGTCTGCCTCGCAATCGAGAGTGCGCCGGCCGGCGACCGTGTCGCATTGGCCGATGAGCGCGGCGGCATCGTGGGCGTGCTCGACGTCGAGGAGGTCTACGACTACGACAAGCGCCGCGAAGCCGAGCTCTGCTTCCGCACCACCGAGGAAGAGCACCCGGGCGTCGCGCGCCTCTACGGCCAGCACCCGCACTACCTCGCCGGGCGGGTCACGGTGTTCGAGCGAGCCGAGTCCGCCTTCCCCGAGCTGGCGCTCGACCCGGCCGACACCAGGGCCCAGTTCGCCGAGCGCGGCTGGAAGCGCGTCGTCGGCTTCCAGACGCGGAACCCGATCCACCGGGCGCATGAGTACCTGACGAAGGTCGCGCTGGAGACCGTCGACGGCCTGCTCGTCCACCCGCTCGTCGGCGACACGAAGGGCGACGACGTCCCGGCCGACGTGCGCATCGAGTGCTACCGCATCCTGCTCTCGGACTACTACCCGTCGAGCCGCGTCCTGCTCGCGGGCTTCCCGGCCGCGATGCGCTACGCGGGACCGCGCGAGGCGATCTGGCACGNNTCATCGTCGGCCGCGACCACGCCGGCGTCGGCAGCTACTACGGCACGTACGACGCCCAGCTGATCTTCGACGAGTTCGAGCCGCACGAGCTCGACATCGAGCCGATGTTCTTCGAGCACTCGTTCTACTGCAAGGCCTGCGGATCGATGGCCTCGGCGAAGACCTGTCCGCACGACTCGGAGCAGCACGTCTTCCTCTCGGGGACGAAGGTGCGCGAGCTGCTCGCGAAGGGCGAGATCCCGCCGACCGAGTTCACGCGGCCCGAGGTCGCCGAGGTGCTGATCGAGGCGTACCGCTCCTCCTAGTGTGGTCGCGATGGCGTCAAGCGTGTCGACCGGTCGGTTCAGACGGAGGCGCGGGCGTAGCCCGCTCCTCCTGACGGCGGCACCGCAAGCGGCGCCGCAGTGACCTGGCAGTTCTCACTAGCGGGGCTCGCCGTCGGGATCCTCGTCGGCATGACGGGGATGGGCGGCGGGTCGCTGATGACGCCGATCCTGATCCTGCTGTTCGGCTTCGACCCGAAGACCGCCGTCGGCACCGACATCCTCCACGGCGCGGTGTTCAAGTCGTTCGGGGCGGTGCGGCACCGGATGCTCGGGACGGTTCATGCGCGCCTGGCTCTGTGGATGCTGCTCGGGTCGGCGCCGATGTCGCTCGTCGGCGTCCAGATCGCGAGCGGGTTCGGAGACGGCGCCGACTCCGTGATGGGGAAGATCGTCGGCGCGGCGCTGATCCTCGGTGGCCTCGGCTTCGTCGCGAAGACCTTCCTGTCGGGAAAAGTCGACGACGCTCCGTTCCTCCTCGTCACTCGCGACAAGGTGATCGCGGTAACCATCGGCGCGCTCTGCGGCTTCGTGGTCGGGCTGACGTCGGTCGGCTCCGGGACGTTCTTCGGGCTGGCGATGCTCCTGATCTATCCGCTCACTGCGCGGAAGATCGTTGGAACCGACGTCTTCCACGCGGCCGCGCTGCTCTGGGTCGCCGGGGCCAGTCACCTTCTTCACGGCAACGTTGATCTGCATGCGATGGCGTGGCTGCTGGTCGGTTCGATTCCGGGGGTCCTGCTCGGGAGTCAGATGTCGATCAAGATCCCGGACACCGCCCTGCGGATCGGCTTCGCCGTCGTCCTGATTCTGTCCGGGATCAAGCTCGTGGGCGTCCCGCAGGCGTCGCTGATCATCGCGATCTCGTTGGCGCTAGGAACCGTCGCGCTCGCCGTGTACTGGGTGCGCACCCTCATGGCGCGGCGCGCCGAGCCCGTGCCGGAATAAACGCCGGACGGATGCGCTGGCGGTCATCGGGCCGACCGGTCGGTTCAGACAGGCGCGCGGGCAAAGCCCTCACGCCCTGATGGCGCCACCGCAAGCGGCGGCGCGGTTCGTGCTTGACACGCACGGAGCCTCTAGATAGACATCGCTAATCTCTCGAATTAGTTCTGCCTATCAATAGGAGGCTCCGCGCGTAGAAGCATCCTTGCAGTAATCGCAGCGCTCGTTCTCGCGAGCAGTGCGGCCGGCGCGACGAAGGACACGAAGCTGTCGCTTGTCGCCTACTCGACGCCGGGCGCGGCGTTCGCGAAGATCATCCCGGCCTTCCAGAAGACCGCGGCCGGCCGGAACATCTCGTTCGACCAGTCCTACGGCGCCTCCGAGGTGCAGGCGAAGGCGGTCATCGCCGGCCTGCCCGCGGACGTCGTCGACCTCTCGCTCGAGCCGGACATGCAGCGCCTCGTCAGCGCGGGCCTCGTCGCGAGGAACTGGAACAAGAACGCGTACGGCGGGTTCGTGACGAGGTCCGTCGTGGTCTTCGTCGTTCGTAACGGCAATCCCAAGAAGATCAAGACGTGGGACGACCTCGTGAAGCCGGGCGTCCAGGTCGTGACGCCGAACCCGTTCACGTCGGGCGGCGCGCGCTGGAACGTGATGGCCGCGTACGGCGCCCAGCTGCGCAACAAGAAGACGCCGAAGCAGGCGATCGCGTACCTCGGCGAGCTGTTCAGGCACGTGGTCTCGCAGGACACGAGCGCCCGCAACGCGCTGCAGACGTTCCTCGCCGGGCGCGGAGACGTCCTGCTCACGTACGAGAACGAGGCGATCCTCGCGCAGCAGCAGGGCCGTCCCGTGTACTTCATCATCCCGAAGGCGACAATCCAGATCGAGAACCCGCTCGCGGTCATCTCGAAGAGCAAGAACAAGGCGCAAGCGCAGGCGTTCTACCGCTATCTCTACGCCCCGGCGGCCCAGAAGTTGTTNNGAACGGCGTGATGGCGAAGATCGAGCGCAGCCTGGGGAACTCCACTGGCTGAGGCCGCCGCTCTCGCGGGACCTGCGCCCCGGGCGACCAGACGGTCGCTCGGCGCGCCGCTCATCACGGGCGGCATCTCCGTCACGTACCTGAGCCTCGTCGTTCTCCTCCCGCTGGCCGCGCTTGCGGCGCGGGCGCGGAGCGGCGGTTGGCACGACTTCTGGCAGGCCGCGTCGAATCCGCAAGCGACCGCCGCCCTGAAGCTGACGCTAGGGCTGGCCTGTGGCGTCGTCCTGGTCAACGCGGTGATGGGGACGCTGATCGCGTGGGTGCTCGTCCGCGACGACTTCCCGGGGAAGGTGTTGCTCAACGCGGTGATCGACTTGCCCTTCGCGCTCCCGACGATCGTCGCCGGCCTGACCTTGCTGACGCTGTACGGGCCCAACAGCAAGATCCACAGCCTTGCGTTCACCCGCGCGGGCGTCCTCGTCGCGCTCCTGTTCGTCACGCTGCCGTTCGTCGTCCGCACGGTGCAGCCCGTTCTCCTCGAACTCGATCGCGAGATGGAGGAGGCCGCTGCCTCGCTTGGCGCCGGGAAGGTCGCGGTGTTCCGGCGGATCGTCTTTCCGAACCTGTTGCCCGCGATCCTCTCGGGCGTCGCGCTCGCGTTCGCCCGCGCGATCGGCGAGTTCGGCGCCGTCGTGCTGATCTCCGGCAACTTGCCCTTCAAGACCGAGGTCGCCTCCGTCTTCATCTTCGGCCAGCTGAACGCGGACAACACGAACGGGGCCGCCGCGCTCTCCATCGAGCTGCTGTTGCTCTCGTTCGTCGTGCTGCTCGGGATCGGCGGCCTGAGGAGGTGGTCGACGCGCCATGATCGCTAGATGGGGACTGCGGCTCGCTGCCGTCGCCTACGTCGGTCTGCTCCTGCTCGCTCCCGTCGGAGTCGTCTTCCACAGGACGTTCGAGCACGGGCTCGAGCCGGTCCGGCAGGTCCTTGCGACGCCCGAGTTCCGCCACGCGCTCAAGCTGACGCTCGAGATCGCGCTGATCGCGGTTCCGCTGAATACGGTCTTCGGCGTCCTCTGCGCGCTGGCGGTAGTCCGTCACAGGTTGCCGGGCGTCGGGATCGTGAACGCGCTCGTCGACCTGCCACTTGCGCTCTCGCCGGTCGTCGTCGGCTTCTCGCTCGTACTGCTCTACGGCCCGGGTGGCTGGCTCCACGGGCTGCCGATCCAGATCCTGTTCGCGTTCCCGTCGATGCTGCTCGCGACGATCTTCGTCTCGCTCCCGTTTGTCGTCCGGGAGGTCGTCCCCGTCTTGCGGGAGATCGGCACCGACCAGGAGGAGGCCGCGGCGACCCTGGGCGCGTCCGCGTTCACGACGTTCCGACGCGTGACGTTCCCCGCGATCCGCTGGGCCGTGGCCTACGGCGTCGTACTGACAATGGCGCGCGCGATCGGCGAATACGGCGCCCTCGCGGTCGTCTCCGGCTCGATCGCCGGGCGGACGCAGACGCTTACGACCTACGTCGACGGCTCCTATCAGGAGTTCCAGACCGTGAACGCGTACACCGCGTCGGTGATGCTCGCGACGCTCGCGATGCTGACCTTGCTGCTCATGTCCGTGCTGCGNNTGATCGAAGCACGAGGCGTGACCAAGCGGTTCGGCGACTTCGTCGCGCTCGAGGACGTCTCCGTCGCGGTGGAGAGCGGTTCGCTCACAGCGATCCTCGGGCCGAGCGGCAGCGGCAAGTCGACGCTGCTGCGCGTGATCGCCGGGCTCGAACGGCCCGACGCCGGCGCGGTGTTCATCTCCGGCAAGGAGGCGACGGCGCTCGCACCGCAGAAGCGCGGCGTCGGCTTCGTCTTCCAGCACTACGCGCCGTTCAAGCACATGACGGTGCGCGAGAACGTCGCCTTCGGCCTTCAGATCCGCCGCCGGCCGCGCCGCGAGATTCGCGCTCGTGTCGACCAGTTGCTCGAGCTCGTCCAACTCCAGGGACTCGGCAAGCGGTACCCGGCGCAGCTCTCCGGCGGCCAGCGGCAGCGGATGGCGCTTGCCCGTGCGCTCGCGGTCGAGCCGGAGGTGCTGCTCCTCGACGAGCCTTTCGGCGCGCTCGACGCGCGGGTGCGGAAGGAACTGCGCGCGTGGCTCCGCCGCCTCCACGACGAGGTGCACGTCACGACGGTCTTCGTCACGCATGACCAGGAAGAGGCAATGGACGTCGCCGACCAGATCGTCCTGATGAACAGCGGGCGTGTGGAGCAGGTCGGCGCTCCGCGGGAGCTGTACGAGGAGCCCGCAAACGAGTTCGTGATGACCTTCGTGGGGCCGGTCAGCAAGCTCGGAGACGCGTACATCCGGCCGCACGACGTCGAGTTGCTGCTCGAGCCCGAAGACGGCACCACGGCAGCGACGGTCCAGCGCGTCGTTCACCTGGGATTCGAGGTGCGGGTCGAGCTGCAGTTGGACGAGGACGGCGAGCTCTGGGCCCAGGTCACGCGCGAGGAGTGCGAGCGGCTCGGGCTTGCCGCAGGCGTTCGAACACACGTCCGGCCACGGCGCGCGCGAGTGTTCGCGGCCGTCTAAAGCCTCCACACGCCTAGAATCGACCAGGCTGTGGCCCGGTTTCTCACGACGTTGCTCGTCCTCTTTCTGCTCGGAGGAACTGCTGCAGCTTTCGCGGTGACGGAGGGACTGAAGCTCGCTCCCAGCCCGATCACAGGAACGAGCGTCGTCAAGACGTTCTCGCCGCGCTGCGAGTGCGGCCAGGACTCGACGGCCGTTGACTTCAAGCTGCGGAAGGCCGATCGCCTGACGATCACGATGATCGACGCAAACGGGCGCGAGGTGCGAAGACTCGTCGAGCGCGCCCGGTTCGCGCGCGGCTCGCAGAGCTTCGTCTGGAACGGACGCACCGACGACGGCGCGATTGCTCCCGACGGCGAGTACCGCCCGCGTGTCCACCTCGCCCGCGCGCACCAGACGATCATCCTCCCGAACCCGATCCGCGTGGACACGACCCCGCCGCGGACGACGCTCGTCTCCATCGAGCCGCACGAGCTCACGCCGGTGCACCACAAGGCAAAGATTCGTTACCGGGTCTCCGAGCAGGCCCACGGGATCGTGTACGTGGACGGTCGCCGCGTCGTCGCCAGCCTCTTCTATCCGCTCGACGGAAAGCTCGATCTCTACCTGCGGGTGCACGGCGCAGACCTCTCGCGCGGTCGGCACACTGTGTCCGTCGGCGCCGTCGACCTCGCCGGGAACGTCGGCCGCGCGACAGCGCCTCAGGACATCTTCGTCCGCTACGTGACCCTCGCGCGGCGGGCGATTACCGTGCGGGCCGGAGGCGTGATCGCCGTGCGCTACTCGGGAGCCGGATCCGTGCGCTGGCGACTCGACGGCCGGACCGGGATCTCGCGCCACGGAATCGTTCGGATTCGGGCGCCGCGGGCATACGGCCGCTACGGGCTCTTCGTGCTGCAGGACGGCCACGCCGACCGCGCGATCGTCACGGTGGTCCCCGCGTGACCGAGCTCGCCCGTGTGGGCGGCCCGCTGGCATGCGCGGGCCTCGCGCTCCTGCTCGTCGCGCGCCGCCGCGACCTTCGCCTCGTCGGCTTGGCCGCTTGGGCGGCCGGAGGAGCGGCTCTCGTCGCGTACCTGGCACCGGGCGGTCACGCGAAGCTGCTCGCCGCGGCTGCCCTCGGCGGTCTCGCGCTCGCCGTCGCGATCGCGTTCGCGCTGCGGCGCTGGCCCTGGGCGCTTGCCTTCGCCGCTCTCGCGTGCGTTCCGGCCCGCATCCCGGTCAAGCTCGGATCGACCGACGCCAACCTGCTCCTTCCGCTCTACGCGCTGCTCGGCGGTGCGGCGATCGTGCTCGCGTGGGACCTCGTCCGCGGTGACACGCGCTCGCGCGAGCTCGGCCCGTTGGCCTGGCCGCTCGCGGCGTTCGTCCTCTGGAGCGGCCTCTCGCTTGCGTGGAGCGGCGACGTCCGCCAGGGCGCCATCGACCTCGCCGCGTTCTACCTGCCGTTCGGGATCCTCGCGGTCTCGTTCGCGCGACTACCGTGGAGCCGGCGCGCGCTGACCTGGCTGTTCGCGGAGCTCGCGGCGATGGCTGTGGTGTTCGCGGCGATCGGCGTGGTGCAGTACGCGACGCGCGACGTTTTCTGGAACCCAAAGGTGATCGTCGGGAACGCGTATGCTCGCGCGCCGTTCTACCGGGTCAACTCCGTCTTCTACGACCCGTCGATCTACGGCCGCTTCCTCGTCGTGGCAATTCTCGCGGCTCTCGTGCTCGTTCTGCGCGGCGCCGGGCAGCGAATTGCGATCGCGGCCGCGGCGGGGATTGCGCTGGTCTGGGCCGGGCTCGTCTTCTCGTTCTCACAGTCGAGCTTCGCCGCGCTGATCGCGGGTGTGCTGATCGCCGCGGCGGTCGTCTGGCGCTGGCGCGCGGCCGCGGCCTTGGGGCTCGTCGCAGCCGTCCTCGTCACGGTCGGGATCTCCGCGCCTCAGGTTCGCCACACGCTGCTCGGGAAGTCGCGCACCGGCCTGAACAGCGCCACGAGCGGTCGCGCGAGCCTCGTCGGCAACGGCGTGCGCATCGCGTTCCACCATCCCCTCGGCGGCGTGGGGATCGGCGGCTTCAAGCGCGCCTATGCCGACCGGCTCGGCCTGAAGGGGAGGGAGCCCAAGAAGGCGGCGTCGCACGATACGCCGGTGACGGTGGCGGCGGAGACCGGCCTGATCGGGCTCGCGCTCCTCGTCTGGCTCGGGGCGGCCGCGCTCCTGCTCGCGTTTCGACGCATTCCGGCGACGTTCGCCGGGCGTGCGTCGCTTATCGTGGGGCTCGCCTTGACCGCGATCGCCGTCCACAGCCTCTTCTACAACGCTTTCTTCGAGGATCCCATGACCTTCGCGCTGCTCGCGCTCGCCGTGCTCGCGGCCGCTGCGGTCGACCGGGAACGAGCGACGTGATCGAGGCCTGGAAGCGCGTCCTCGTGCTGGCGCCGCACACCGACGACGGCGAGTTCGGCTGCGGCGGCACGATGGCGCGGCTCGTCGACGCGGGCGCCGAGGTGCGCTACGTGGCGTTCTCGATCGCCACCAAGTCGCTCCCGGAGGGCTTCGCGCCCGACACGCTCGCGCGCGAGGTGCG
>DHWI01000157.1:2332-4769 GCA_002413095.1 Thermoleophilia bacterium UBA5186 | reverse complement strand
AGGCGCAGGTTCGACTCGATCATCCGGCGCTTGGCGACAGGGTCGCCGCGCTCGATCGCCTTGGCGAGGATGACCTCTTCGTGCGCGGTCAGCAGCTTGTGCCGTCCGACGTCGGCGAGGAAGAGCTGAAGCGAGTCGGCTGAGCCGCTGAGCGTATGCGTCTCGGCGGCGGCGGACTCCTCCTTTTCCTTCTCCTTGGCGGCAGCCTCGGCCGCGGCCGCCTGGGGCGGTCCGATCTCCAGGCCGATGCGCTCGAACTCGCGCGTGACCTCCTCGATCTCCTGATCGTTCAGGTCGTGCTCGAGCGTGAACGCCTCGAACTCGTTCGGCTCGATGTAGCCGCGCTCTTCCGAGCCCTCGACGAGGGTCTTGGCCTGATCTGAATCAAGCAGTTCGTGAAGCTGGTTCTGCGTCAAGTGAGTCTTTCAGTCCCTTCGGATGGCCATTCGATGTCGTCTTGCAAACTTTCTCACTGTAGGAAGAAATTCCTCGACTTGCCAGGGCAACCGCGCACGTACCTGTAACGCTAGTGTGACGAACGAAGGTTCGGGTTCTGTTATTCCGCGGCTGCGGGCTCAGCGGTTTGCTCGGCCTGCTGCTCGGACGCCTGCCCGCGCGGCGGAAAGTCGAACTCGACCTTGCCGTCTTGAGTGAAGACGAGCCGCGCGCGGAAAGGTTTGCCGCTACGCGACCGGAAGCCCGAGAGGACCTCTTTCGTGCGTCCTTCTTCCATTAGTTGGCGCGCCACCTCGGGCGTGATCGTGCGGCCGGCGACGCGCTTCCAGATCACGAATCCGCAGCCGGGCTCCTCGCGGCTCTTCCAGCTCGTGCAGCCGTAAGCGCGGGAGTTCTCGCGGATGATCTCGCCGGTGACTGCGCCGCAGCGCGGGCACTGGCCGAGCTCGACGCGCTCGGGGCGAAGCTTCTCCTTGTCGAGCGCGGCGATCTGCTCGACGGTCTCCTTCGCGAAGCCGACGATCTCGCGCATGAAGGCCTCGCGGTCGCCCGACCCGTGCTCGATGTCGGACAGCCGCTTCTCCCAGTCGCCCGTCAGCTCGGGCGAGGTCAGCTTGTGCTCCTCGAGCATCGTGATCACCTGGATGCCCTTCGGGGTCGCCTGCAGGTCCCTGCCCGCGCGCTCGATGTACTCGCGGCGGATCAGCGTCTCGATCGTCTCGGCGCGGGTCGCGGGGGTGCCGAGGCCGGAGTCCTTCATCGCCTCGCGGAGCTCCTCGTCGTCGATCAGCTTCCCGGCGGTCTCCATCGCGGAGAGGAGCGTGGCCTCGGTGTAGCGCGGCGGCGGCTTCGTCTCCTTCGCCTCGCTCTCGGCGGCGACGCAGCGGACGGTCTGGCCCTGCTCGAGCGGCGGGATCTCGGTGCCCTCGCCCTCCGAGTCCTCCTCCGACTGCTTGGCCTTCAGCTCCTCCTCGGTCTCGAGTCCGTAGACCCCGCGCCAGCCGGCCTCCAGCGTGATCTTGCCGCGCGTGCGGAAGCGCTCCTCCTCGACGAGCGTGACGACGGTCGTTCGCGCGTAGCGGGCCGGCGGATGGAAGACGGCGAGGAATCGGCGCGCGATCAGGTCGAACACGCGGCGCTCGTCCGGCGAGAACGCGGACATGTCGTGCTCGATGTCGGTCGGGATGATCGCGTGGTGGTCGTCGACCTTGGCGTCGCTGACGACCCGGCCGAGCGGGAGTTGCACAAGGTCGAGGACGTAGCGCGCGGCCGCGGAATACTCGGAGATCGGCGCGAGGGTCGCGGCGGTCGGCTTGAGCTGCGGGACGAGATCGCCGGAGAGGAAGCGGGACGACGTTCGCGGGTACGTGATCGCCTTCTTCGACTCGTAAAGAGACTGTGCGGCCTGCAGCGTGCGGCGCGCGGAGAAGCTGTAGCGGCGGTTCGACTCGCGCTGCAGCGTCGTCAGGTCATAGAGGAGCGGAGCGCGCTCGGACTGCTCCTTGCGCTCGACCTTCTCGACGATCCCGTCCTTGCCCTCGACCTTGGCCACGATCTCGTCGGCGCGGTTCGGGTCGCCGAAGATCCGCGTCTCGTCCTTCCCGTCGAACCAGAGGCCCTGGTAGCGCGGATCGAAAGTGCCATGGACGAGCCAGTACGGCTCGGGGACGAAGGCCTGGATCTCGCGCTCGCGCTTGACGATCATCGCAAGCGTCGGGGTCTGGACGCGTCCGAGCGAGACCACGCCGCCGACCCAGGCGCGTCCGCGGATCGTCGCGGCGCGGGTCGCGTTCATGCCGACGAGCCAGTCCGCCTCGCTGCGTGACCGGGCGGCGGCCTCGAGATCGGCGAGCTGCTCGCCGGGCCGGAGCTTCTCGAACCCTTCGCGGATGGCCTGCTTCGTCATCGAGGAGATCCAGAGCCGCTCGACGGGCTTCGGCTCGGGCGGCGCCTTCTTCTTGCGCTTCGGCTTCTCGCCGTT
>DHWI01000157.1:0-2279 GCA_002413095.1 Thermoleophilia bacterium UBA5186 | reverse complement strand
GCGTTCACGATCCGCTCGACGTCGTCGCGCTTCATCAGCTTGAGGATCGCGTTCAGCTGCTTCTTCGACTTCACGTCGCGCGGCTTCAGCATGAAGGGCTCCGGGACGATCGGCAGGTCGGCCATCCGCCACTTCTTGAACTTCTCGTCGTACTCCTCGGGCTGAGCGAGCTCGACCAGGTGGCCCACGGCCCACGTGATCACGTACTCGTCCGACTCGAGGAACGCCTCGTTCTTCTCGAAGGTGCCCGGCAGCGCGCCCGCGAGGTCGCGGCCGACGGACGGCTTCTCGGCGACGATCAAGGTTTTGCTCATCGGCCGAACACGTTAGCGAACGGCATCCGGGCTCCTGCTTAGGGAGACCCGAGCCGTGTAGGAGGCCAGTACGTGAGGTCGACGCGTCCGATCACGTTCCGGCGCGGGACCGCGCCCCACGCGCGCGAGTCACAGGAGTCCCCGCGGTTGTCTCCCATCACGAAGTACGCGTCTCGCGGAACCCTGGTCGGCGCAAGCGACGTGACGACGCCGGCGCGGAGGTACGCGGATTCGTCGAGCGGGCGCCCGTCGACGAGGACGCGCCCGTTCCCAGAGGAGAGCTGCTCGCCGGGAAGGCCGACCACGCGCTTGACGAACGTCCCGCCGGTCTGGCATTGCCGTGCGGCCGCCGAGGGCGCGGTGAAGACGACGATGTCGCCACGCTGCGGACCGTGAAAGCGGTACGCGAGCCTGTCGGCGATCACCCGATCCGAGCTTGCAGCCTCACAGCCCTCCGCCGGTCGCGCGCAGTGCAGCGTCGGCTCCATCGACGCCGACGGGATGCGATACGGCTTCGCGACCTCCGCTTCGAAGACGAGCACGAAGAGCACGGCGACGAGCAGAGTCACGATCCAGTCCGCGGCCACGTGAAACCGTGGTGGAAGGCGGTGCAAGGGGTTCGAGATCATCGCGCCGGAAGTGTGACCGATACTGCCCGGGTGCGGCCGACCCCGCTCTACCGCGCGATCGCCACTGCCAGCATCCCGGTGCTCCGCGGCCTCTTCCGCCTGCGCGTGACCGGACTCGAGCACATCCCCTCGGAGGGCGGCTTCGTCCTCGCCGCGAACCACACCTCCAACTTCGATCCCTGGCCGCTCGGCGTGGCGCTCTTTCCAGGCCGATTCTTGCGTTTCATGGGGAAGTCAGAGCTGTTCTGGTTCCCGCTCGGTGCGTTCATCGGCGCAGCGGGCGCGTTTCCGGTGCGACGGGGTCAGAAGGATCTCGAGGCGATCCAAACGGCTGTCGAGCTCTGCCGAGAGGGCCACGCGGTCGTGATGTTCCCCGAGGGCACACGCCGGAAGAAGGGCCTCGTGAAGAAGCACGAGGCGAAGGCGCACACGGGCACGGCGCGGATCGCGCTCGAGGCCGGCGTGCCGCTCGTCCCCGCCGCGATCAAAGGGACTGACCGGCTGGCGCGGTTCGCTCCGCTCTCGGTGGCGTACGGCCCGCCCATCCCGCTCGACGACCTCAGTGACCAGGACATCCGCGACGCTGCGACTGTGGCCACGGAACGGCTCATGGAGGCGATCGGGCGCCTGGAGGCGACCCTGTGAGCCGGCCCCTCCTCGTGGTCGACGGCGACTCGTTCGCGCACCGCGCCTACCACGCGCTACCGAAGCAGATCCGCCGCGCCGAGGGCCGGCCCGGGAACGCGCTTGTCGGCTTCGCGAACATGATGATCCGCCTCTGGGAGGCCGAGAAGCCTCGGGCCGTGTTCGTGGGCTGGGACACGCTGACCTCGCCGACGTACCGGCTCGAGGCGTTTCCGGCCTACCAGTCCGGGCGGGTGTTCGACGAGGAGCTGCTCGAGCAGCTCGACCTGCTTCCCGAGCTCTGCGACGCACTCGGGTTCACGCGCGCGAAGGCGCCCGGGTACGAGGCGGACGACTTCCTCGCCGCAGCCGTGGCGAGCGAGGAGGCCCGTGGCGGGAAGACGCTCGTGGCCACGTCCGACCGTGACGCGTTCCAGCTCGTCAGCGCGCGGACGACAGTCCTGCAGCCGACGCGCGGCGTGAGCGAGATCGCGCGCGTCGGCCCTGCGGAGGTGCGTGAGCGCTACGGCGTCGAGCCCGCGCAGGTGCCCGACTTCATCGCTCTGCGCGGCGACCCTTCGGACAAGCTCCCGGGCGCGCGCGGCGTAGGGCCGAAGAAGGCGGCGGAGATCCTGCACGAGTACGGGACGCTGGAAGACGCGCTCGCAGCGGGCCGGTTCGCGACGGAGACGGACGACCTGCGGCTCTTCCG
>DHWI01000101.1:10082-11727 GCA_002413095.1 Thermoleophilia bacterium UBA5186 | reverse complement strand
GGGCCGCGACGCTGCCGCCAAAGCCGCTCCCGACGACGAGGACGTCGAAATCCGTCACAGCAGCAGATCGGCGGTCGCGCGCAGAGTCTCGCCGGCCGCCGCGTGCACGACGAGCTCCGCGTCCCCGTCGAACGGGGTCGGGTCACGGTTGACGATCGCGAGGCGTCCGCCGGCCTGCACGGTCTCGAGCGGCAGCCCGGCGACGGGGTAGACCTCGAGCGAGGAGCCGACGACGAGTAGCAGCCCTGCCTCACGTGCCAGCTCGGAGGCTCGCTCGATCGCCCACTCGGGCAACAGCTCGCCGAAGAAGACGACGTCCGGCTTGAGCACGCCTCCGCAGGCCACGCAGCTCGGGGCCGGCTCGCGCTCGAGCAGCGCGACGACCTCCGCGAGCGGATATGACGCCCCGCACGCTCGACAGCTCGAAGTCCGGATCGAGCCGTGTACCTCGATCACGTCCCGCGATCCCGCCCGCTCGTGCAGGAGGTCGATGTTCTGCGTGACGATCGCCCGGACGTAGCCCGCCTCCTCCAGCGCGGCGAGCGCGCGGTGCGCATCGTTCGGCTCGGCCTCGGTCAGCATCGCGAACCGCGGCGCGTAGAAGCTCCAGACCTTGGCGGGATCGCGCCGGAACGCCTCGATCGACGCGTACTCCAATGGATCGAACTCCGCCCAGATCCCGGTCGGCGAGCGGAAATCCGGGATGCCGCTCTCGGTCGACACGCCCGCGCCCGTTAGGACGACGCAGGGCTGAGCGTCTCGAATCAGCTCGGCGAGCCGGGCCGCGCTCAACCGCGAACGGCGGCCGGACGAGTGTCCTCGACGGCCTGCAGGATGGCGCGGACCGCGCGCTCGACGTCCGTGTCCGTCGTCTGCCAGCTCGACAAGGAAATGCGCAGCGCGTCGAGGTCGTGCCAGCGGATGCCGCTCATCCACGCCTCACCCGACTCGCGCACGCGGCGGCCGACCTTCTGCGTGCGCCTCGTCGAGCACCGCCGCCGCGTCGGTCGGACCGTCCGGAAGCGTTCCACCCAGCTCCGCACGAAGCACGTCAACGGTCGCCGCGGGCTCGAGCGGGCGCTCGTCGAGCGATTCCAGGAAGTCAGCCGCGTGCGCCGCCGTCCGGTTCAAAAGTTCGCGCGCGTCCACCCCTCGACTCTAGAGTCCGAGCGTGGACGGCTACAACTTCTCGACCGAGATCGCGGTTCGGTTCGCCGAGACCGACTCGCAGGGAATCGCGCACAACTCGAACTACCTGATCTGGTTCGAGGTCGCGCGCGTCGAGTACCTCGCGCGCCACGCAGGCGGCTACCAGGCGATGCGCGACCGCGGGCTCGAGGCGATCGTGACCGAGTCGCACATCCTCTACCGGACTCCGGCGCGGTTCGACGACCGGCTGACGATCCATGCGCGCTGCGTCGACGTCCGCGGCGCGCGGTTCCGGTACGAGTACGTCGTCGAGCGGGCCGATGGGGCCCGAGTCGCCGAGGGCTGGACGGGACACGCGGTCGTTGTCGCCAAGACGCTCGCTCCGACCCGAGTCCCCGCCTGGCTGGCGGAGGCTATCGCTCGAGCCGAGTCCGCTACCGGTTAGCCGTCCGATCAGAGAGCGGAGACGCCGCGCGGGCGAAGCCCGCACCGCTGA
>DHWI01000101.1:5477-9904 GCA_002413095.1 Thermoleophilia bacterium UBA5186 | reverse complement strand
CCGACGTGGACGATCCGCGGCTCTGCGCGATAGGACGAATACCAGACGGTGTCGTGAATCAGCTTCCCGTTGGCGTCGAACACGCGACGCCGGACGCTCGTCGTGCGCGCGGGCTCGCCTGCGGACTCGAGCCACTGCTGTCCCTTCTCGAGCGCCGGATCCGGCACCCGCTTCACGGGCGGCGGTGCCACATCCTTGAGCGGGGTGTTCTCAGACTCGACACGTCGCCCGAGCGGCTGACCGTAGAGCGCGACGATGAGCGACGACGAGCCCACGTACGTCCGCAGCAGCAGCCAGTACGGGCTGTCGTTTACGAACTTGAGATCCGTGTCGGGGTAGTTCACCGTGGCGTCCCGCCCGAGCGGGTAGTGGCTGATGTAGAGGGCGTGATTCGTGCGCGCAGTGATGTCGAGACCCGCCTCGTAGGCCGCGTTGAACACGGTCGTCGAGACCTGGCACACGCCGCCCCCGAGCCCCGTCCCCAGCTCGCCGTTGATGATCACGGGCGCCTCGAGGAAGCCCTTCGCGGCCGTGCGGTCGCCCGTCGTGCCGTTGAACGAGAACGTCGCTCCGGGGCGGATCAGCGTCCCGTCGACGAGGTGCGCGACGAGCTGGACGTTGTGGATCCGGTTCGGCTCCCCGCCGTAGAAGGTCTCGTACGCGGAGATCCTGCGCGTGATCTTCAGCGCCTTCGCGTCGGCGGTCGTCCGCTTCGCGGGGGTCGTCTGGACGGCGACGCGCGCCACCCGAACCGCCGGCGAGAGGGCCGCTGCGAGGAGCGAGCTGACCGTCTTGCGGACGTCCACCGCGTAGCCCGGCTCGTCCGGCACGACGGCGACCGCGCCGCTCGCGGTCTCGCGCCAGCCCGCGTCGACCGGCGCGCGGTCGACGGTGTGGCGGAGGCGCGTGAAGTACGCGTCGGCGCCGTCGCCGCCGATCCGCAGCGTGCTTCGGCCGCCCTGCGGGAGGTCGAGCAGCTGCGCGACCCGCCAGCGCGGCAGCCGCCAGCGTGTCGGGCCGAGCGTCAGGTGGACGGGAGCGGAGACTGCGGTGCGGGTCTCGACGACGGCTGGCTGGAGATCGGCTGCGGTCAGGCGGGGCGAACGGACGTGCACCGGCAGCGTGACCGAGGCGCGCGCGAAGGCCGCAAGCGCCCGGACGATCGTCGTGGCGGCCGCAGGACGCGACAGCTTCCGGCCAGCCTTCCCCGCCACGACGACGGGCTTCAGCCCGCGCAGCTTCACCGCAGGCTCGTGCTCCCGCTGATCGATCGCGCGCGCGAACCGTGTCAGCTCGTATTGCAGCGCCCCGTCGTACACGCGCGTCGGCGGCGCGACGTCGGCCCCGAAGACCCGCACCTCGATGCGACGGAAGCCGCGCAGCGGCCCGAGGCCACCGCCTTCCCGCGTCGCAGCGGCGACCGCGCCGTGCCAGTCGACCTCGACGCCGAGCTGCTTCGGCCGCAGGCGCCAGGTGTGCCCCGGCGCGGTGAACGTGACCGCGACGTTCTCCAGCGACTTCGAGCGCGCTTCGAGCAGCGCCTGAGCCTCGGACGGGGTCAGTCCGCCCACGTCCACGCCTGCGATACGGACACCGGACGCGAGCTTCGCCTCCGATCCGGCGAAGGCCAGGCCGACGAGGAGCCCGATTGCGATGAGGATGGCGCCGAGCGTCAGGGGCCGCAGGCGCAGCCCGCGCTGCTTCCGCCGCCGCCGCCGAGCCGGGACCGTGCGGTGGCGGGAGTGGCGAGGCACGGCCCGAACTCTACCGCCGGCCGAGCGTCACCTCGGGCGGGGATCGCCTAGCGCGGCATGAAGATCTCTTTGGCGATCACGAGGCGCTGGATCTGGCTCGTTCCCTCGTAGATCTGGAACAGCTTGGCGTCGCGCATGAGCTTCTCGACCGGGTACTCCTTCATGTAGCCGTAACCGCCGAAGACCTGGACGGCGTCGGTCGTGACCTTCATCGCGGTGTCCGCCGCGAAGCGCTTCGCGAAGGACGACTGCAGCGTCGCGCGCTCTCCCTGGTCGTGGAGCCATGCGGCCTGCCACACGAGCAGGCGTGCAGCCTCGATCTCCGTGGCCATGTCCGCGATCATGAAGCTCACGCCCTGGTGCATCGCGATCGGGACGTCGAACGTCACGCGCTCCTTCGCGTACTCGACCGCGAGCTCGTACGCCGCCTGCGCGACGCCGACCGCGCCCGCGGCCGTGCCGGGACGCGTGAAGTCGAGCGTCTTCATGGCGATCTTGAAGCCGTCGCCCTCCTCCCCGAGCCGGTTCTCGGCCGGGATGACCACGTCGGCCATGGCGAACGCCGAGGTGTCTGTGGAGCGCTGGCCCATTTTGTCGAGGTGCTGCTCGATCCGAACGCCGGGCGTGTCCATCGGGACGATGAAGGCCGAGATCCCCTTGTGACCCTTGGACGTGTCGGTCTTGGCGAAGACGACCGTCCACGCCGCGTGGCCCGCGTTCGTGATGAACGTCTTCGAGCCGTTGAGGACGTACTCGTCGCCGCGCCGCACGGCCGTCGTCTTGAGCTTCGCCACGTCCGAGCCGGCCTCGGGCTCGGACAGGCCGAACGAGCACAGGATCGGCTCGTCAAGGAGCGGCGGCAGCCATTTCGCCTTCTGCTCGTCGGTGCCGGCGATGATCACCGGGCCGGAGCCGAGCCCGTTCGCGCCGATCGCAGTGCCCATCCCCGAGCAGCCCCAGTTCGTCTCCTCGCCGATGAGGATCCCGTCGAAGGTCGACAGCTCGAGGCCGCCGTACTCGGCCGGGACGTGGAGGTTCATCAGGCCGAGCTCGTGCGCCTTCGCGATCACGTCGGCGGGGTGCGCTGAGTGCTCGTCGTACTCGGCCGCCTTCGGGCGGATCTCCTTCTCGGCGAACGCGCGGGCGAGTGCGCGGAGCTCGCGCTGCTCGTCCGTGAGCGCGAAGGAAACTCCCGTCGCGCTCGACTGCTCGATCGTGGCCATTTCTCGCTCCTGGGACTTGATTGACTTGTCAGTCAATGATAGCCAGGGCCTCGTTTGACGCGGCGGGCGCCGGTTCGATTTGATCGCCTTGTGGGGACGCGGTCCTACGCATGGCTCGCTGCGCCGATCACGGCGTTCGCGGTCTTCTCCCTCACCGCGGGCATCCTGTCGGCGCACGACCCGCGGTCGAAGGCGTACTTCCGGCTCTTCTTCAGCGACCCGATCCACCTGAAGGCCGGCTTCGCGACGGCCGCCGTGGCGCTGGCGTGCTTCCAGGTCTTCTCGGCAGCATGGATCTTCCGCAAGCTCCCGTGGCAGAAGCCGGCGTGGATCAACCCGGCGCACCGCTGGTCGGGGCGGCTCGTATTCGTCTGCATCCTGCCGGTCGCCTACCACTGCATCTTCAAGCTCGGCTGGCAGGGCGCCGATTCGCGGACGTTGGCGCACTCGCTGTTCGGGACGCTCTTCTTCGGCGCGTACGCCGCCAAGATCACGATCGTCCGCCTGCATCGCTTCCCGCGCCTGGTGCTCCCGATCGCGGGCGGCCTGGTCTTCACGCTGCTGATCGGGCTCTGGTACACGAGCGCGCTCTGGCTCTACCGCCAGGACGCCTCGGCCGCGCCGCCGGCTGCGGCCGCGCCGGCATCGGCAAATGCGGCGAACGGTGCGCGCGTGTTCGCCATTGCCGGCTGCGGCGGCTGCCATACGCTCTCGGCCGCGCACAGCACCGGCGCGGTCGGGCCGAATCTGGACGATCTCCGTCCGAGCTTCGAGCAGGTGCGGCAGAAGGTCGAGGGAGGCGGCGGCGGAATGCCCGCATTCGGGAGCAAGCTGAGCGAAGCTCAGATCCGCGACGTGGCGGCCTTCGTCTCGACGCGCGCTCGATCCGGCTAGCGTTCGGCTGCAAGCCCCAGCCCATCCTTAGACTAGGCGCGATGGACTTCTCGCTGAACGACGAGCAGCGCCTCCTCCAGGACACCGTCCGCACGTTCGTCGACGAGCGCGTGCTGCCGAACGCGATCGAGAACGACATCAACCACCACCTCGACCTGGGCGCGATCGAGGGAATGGCCGAGCTCGGGATCCTGGGCATCGTCATCCCCGAGGAATACGGCGGCGCGGGGTTGGACTACGTCTGCGAGGCGCTCGCGTGCGAGGAGATCGAGCGCGGCGAGGCAGCCTTCCGCACGCTCATCTCTGTCCACGTGGGCCTGAACTCGCTCTCGCTGCTCAAGTACGCGAGCGAGGAGCAGAAGCAGCGCTGGCTCGCCCCGCAGGCGCGCGGCGAGAAACTCGCCTGCTTCGGGCTGACGGAGCCGGCAGCGGGCTCGGACGTCGCGGCGATGAAGACCACGGCCCGGCGCGAGGGCGACGTGTACGTCCTGAACGGCTCGAAGAACTGGATCTCGTACGCGACCGTCGCGGATCACGCGCTCGTGTTCGCGAAGAC
>DHWI01000101.1:5019-5402 GCA_002413095.1 Thermoleophilia bacterium UBA5186 | reverse complement strand
GGCGAGCTCTTCTTCGAGAACGTCGAGGTGCCGGCGGAGAACTTGATCGGCGAGGAGGGGCAGGGGTTCGAGATCGCCATGTACGGGCTCGACCAGGGCCGGTTCACGGTCGCCGCGGGCGCCTGCGGGGTCGTGCGCGCGTGCCTCGAGCGCTCGGTCGAGTACGCCCGCGAGCGCGAGACCTTCGGCCAGGCGATCGGGAAGTACCAGTTCGTCCAGGACATGATCGCGACGATGGTGCTTGGGTACGAGACGTCCAAGCTGCTCGTGATGCAGGCTGCGTGGATGAAGAACGAGGGCCGCCGGAACACCCGCGAGACGTCGCTCGCGAAGTGGCACGCAACCGAGTCGGCGTTCGAGGCGGCGCACCTGGCGATCCAGGT
>DHWI01000101.1:0-4945 GCA_002413095.1 Thermoleophilia bacterium UBA5186 | reverse complement strand
GCGCCGATCATCTACGAGGGGACGACGCAGATCCACAAGATGCTGCAGGCCGAGCACGCGCTCGGCTTCAGGCAGATGAACGGGCGAGGCGGGGACGTCTCGCCGCTTTGCTCGTGGGCCCCGGCGCTGGCGCCAATCCACCGCCAGCCGGTCGCGACCGGCAGCTAGGTCCCGCGAGCCCCGGCGTCCCGGGCGTGCCCCTTCGGGCCACGTCCGGGGTCAGACCCCGGACATGGCCCGCGAGCGGCACCTATGCACCGCCTGCGGCTGCTCGAGCCGGAACGCGTCAAAGGCCGTGCCCGTTCCGGGCACGGCAGGGGTCTGACCCCGGACAGTGGCGCCAGGGGACTAGAGCTCGCCGTCCCAGTAGTCGAGGTCCTCGCCGAGACGCGCCATGATCTTGTCGGACTCTCCGGGCCCGGACCACGCGCCGATCTTGTTCGAGTCCGGGTAGATCGCAAGCGACGGATCCACCTTCGTCGACATGATGCCGAGGAGCACGCGCCCCTCCCCGCGGTTCGTCAGCTTGTGCGTCCCGGCCGGCCCTTCCGGGAACGCCACGAAGTCTCCCGGCTCGAGCTCGTCCTCGCCGTCCGGATGCCGAAGCGTGGGCGTTCCCTCCAGCACGAGCAGCCACTCTTCGTTGCCGTACTCATAGTGATACGGGCAGATGCTCTGCCCNNGCCCGTACACCGTCATTCCCAGCTTCGACGCGCCAATCAGCGGGCCGAGCCGCACGTACGACGCGTTGTAGCCGGCCGGATCGCCCTCGTCGGTCTGCAGCTCGGCCTCGAAGACGTTCACGTCGGTCACTCGCCCTCCCAGTAATCGACGGCATCGCCGCGGCGAAAATTGAGAGGCTCCTCGTCGCCCACCGCGCGCACGCCGACCTTGTCGCTGTCCGGGTACACGGAGACGGACGGACGCTGTCCCGTGGAGAAGATCACGATCCGGCCCGGCCCACGCAACGCGTGCGCGCCCTCCGGCCCGGACGGAAAGCAGACGAGATCGCCGCGCCGCAGCGCCCGCTCGCCGCCCGGCTCCCGCAGCGTCGGCGTCCCGTCGAGGACGAGTAGCCACTCCTCGACGCCGTGGTGGAAGTGGTACGGAAACGTCTGCTGGCCCTCCTCCAGCTCGTAGACGCTCGCGCCGATCCGCTCCGCGCCGACCAGCGGCCCGACCCGCTGCCAGCGAGCGCCGTAGCCCTCCCGCTCGAACCCGGGCTCCAGCGCGCCGCTGAAGACGTTGAATCGCTCCACGGCGCGATTATCTATGGTCGGGTCGTGAGGCTCCTCGCAACGACCGCCCTCGCACTCACGCTCGCGGCGCCCGCCTCAGCGGCCATCCCGAACCGAGGCGTCGTCGTCCCAGGCATGAGGCTTGGCGGGATCCGGCTCGGCGCGAGCGACGTGCAGGTCAAACGAGCCTGGGGCGCTGACTTCGGCCTCTGCGCGATCTGCGACCTGCCGACGTGGTACTTCACGTACACGAAGTTCCAGCCTCAGGGCGCGGGAGTCACGTTCCGCAAGCACCGCGTCGTGGCGCTCTTCACCCTCTGGTCGCCTCCCAACTGGCGCACGTCCAAGGGACTGAAGATCGGGGACGAGGCGCCGCGGATCTCCGCGCTGTACGGAGGGCTGAAGCTCGTCGGCTGCGGGTTCTACTCGGCGTACAGGATTCCCGGCCGCGGCGCGACCACCGCGATCTACGTCCACGACGGGAAGGTCTGGGGCTTCGGGATCAGCCGGCCAGGGGTTCGACTCTGCCGCTAGGCTCGACGCGCGCCAGGTGGCCGACGAGGGGGATCGCGAGCAGGATCGGCACGGCGAGGATCGGCCACAGCACCTGGTACCCATCCGTGGCCTGCAGATAGGGCGCGAGCAGGTCGATCGAGGCGCCTGCGACGATCGGGCCGATGATCAGCCCCAAGCCCTTCGTCATCGTGGCGAGGCCCGAGATCGCACCCCGGTGCTCGTCCGGCATCAGCTTGAACAGGAGCCCCCACGCGAGCGTCATCACGACGCCCCCGGCGATCGCGACGGGGAAGATCAGCGCCAGGTACCAGTCGTGCCAGCTCCGCGCGAGGCCGCCCGCGAGCATCCCGAAGCCGTAGACGAACGACGCGTAGAACATCACGCGGGCGAGGCCGAAGCGATCGCCGAGCGTGCCCGAGAAGAGCGCGGCGACGACGTAGCCGAGCGCGACGACCGCGAGAGCAGCAGTCGTCACCTCGAGCGGCTGGTGCAGGCCCCGGACGATGTAGAGGACGACGAACGTGCGCGCACCCGCGAACGCGCCCTCCCAGGCCGAGTTCGCGAGCAGGAACCGGCGCACGTCCGGCTCCTCGTGGAGGACGCGCCAGCTGCGCGCGACGTAGCTGCGCACGCCCTCGAACACCCTCGTCTGCTTGCTCGTGTCCTCCTTCACGAAGAAGACGGTCGCGCCGCAAAACGCCGTCGTCACGAGCGCCGCGATCAGGAACGGCGTCGGCGCCCACGCGCGGAACAGGAAGCCTCCGCCGACGAGGCCCGCGCCGAGCGCGATCCCACGCAGAACGTGCTGGACGCTCTGCGCGCGCCCGTAAACCGACTTCGGCAGCAGGTCGGGATACAGCCCGCGATACGGGGGCTCATAGATGTAGTACGCGAAGAAGAACCCGAGGACGACGAGCGTCATCAGCCAGAGCTTCGGCATGAACGCCATCAGCGCGAGGCAGAAGCACATCGGCCCGAGCGCGACGAGCATGAACGGCCGCCGGCGTCCCATCGGGGTGTGGAACGTGTCGCTCCACGGACCGATCACCAGCGGGAGGGTCAGCGCGAAGAGCCCTTCGGAGCCCAGGACGAGCGCGATGAGCGTGCGCGACCCGGTGAACTTGCCGAGCAGCGGCGGGAGATACGCCGCGGTCGTCGTGAGCGAGAACGCAAGCCCGAAGGCTCCGAAGCCGAGCAGCCAGACGAGCCTCGGCCGCGGCGTCGGGAGCGGGATGACCTTCGCGGCCGGGCTTCCGCGCTCGTCCATCAGGCCGCCGCGCCGGCCGGGACGCCGGCGAAGCCGCCGCAGATCACGTCGACGATCGTCGACTCGGCCAGCGCCACCTGCTCGTCGTCGTCCGGAAGCTGGCCGAGCACCCAACCGGTCAGGATCTCCTCGAGAGCGCCGTAGAAGACGAAGCTCGCGAGGCGCGCGTCGAGGTCGGCCCGGAAGTCGCCGTCGGCCTGGCCGCGCTCGATCATCCGCTGGATCGCGGCGAACGCCTCGCCGACCTCGGCCAGCTGCTCCTGGAGTTGCGGGCTACGCGCGACCTCGCGCACGAGCACGCGGACGAGATCGGGGTCCCGCCGCCACGAGCGCAGGAGGATCGCCGCCACGCCGCGCAGCTGCTCGCGCGCCGGCACACCCGACTCCTCGACGTCCTGCATCGCCGCGAGGAGATCCGTCCACGTGTCGTGGAAGATCGTCTCGAGCAGCTCGTCCTTCGAATCGAAGTAGTGGTAGAGGAGTCCGTGCGCGACGCCCGCCTCCTCGGCGATGTCGCCGACTCGCGAGGTGTGGAAGCCCTTGCGGGCGAAGACGCGCACCGCCGCTTGGAGGATCCGCCGCCGCTTCTCTTCCGGCGCGATTGAACGGTCAGTCAAAGCCGATGCACTGTAGTCGGCGAGAATCGGCGCGTGCAACCGCTGGACGGAATGCTCGTCGTCGATCTCTCGCGCTATCTGCCGGGACCGTTCGCCTCGCGCGAGCTGCTACGGCTCGGCGCGCGCGTCGTCAGAATCGAGCCGCCGGAAGGCGATCCGATGCGGACGACGGCGCCTGCCTGGGACGCTGCGATCAACGCCGGCAAGGAGTCGGTTCGGCTCGACCTGAAGGCCGATCCGGAGGCGGGCCGCGAGCTCTGCTCGAGCGCAGACGTCGTAATCGAGAGCTTCCGTCCGGGCGTCGCGGCGCGGCTCGGCGTCGGGCCGGACGACCTCACGGAGCGCCTCGTTTACTGCTCCATCACGGGCTTCGGGCTCGGCGGCCGCCACGAGCAGCGCGCGGGCCACGACCTGAACTACCTCGGTTGGGCGGGCGTGCTGGACGACACCGCTCCGGCGCTTCCCCCGGTACAGATCGCCGATCTCGCCGCCGGCGCGCTCGGAGCGGTCGCGGAGATCCTCGCGGCCCTGCTCGAGCGCGAGCGCACCGGCCGCGGGCAACACGTCGTCGTTTCGATGACGCACGGCTCGCACCGGCTTGCAGCGCACCGCCTCGGCGGCGAGCCAGTCCCACAGATGCTGACCGGCGGCGCGGCGTGCTACCGGATCTACCGCGCGGCCGACGGCCGCTGGCTCACGGTGGCCGCGCTCGAGCCCAAGTTCTGGCTCCGCCTCGTCGAGCTCGTCGGGCTCCCCCACCTCGGCCCGCGCCAGTGGGAGCCGCGCCTGCCCGAGCTGGAAGCGCGCATCCGCGAGCGGCCGCTAGCCGAGTGGCTCGAGCTGTTCGACGGCGAGGACGTCTGCGCGGGCCCGGTCGCAACGCTCGAGGAAGCGGCCGCGGAATTCGGCGGCTAGCTCCCGTCCGGCGGCTTCTTGTCCCCACCGGGCAGCGCCTTCGTAAGCTGCCCCAGCGCCTGCGTCACCTCGCTCGGGATGATCCAGACCTTGTTCGACTCGCCCTGCGCGATCTGCGGCAGCACCTGGAGGTACTGGTAGGCCAGCAGCTTCGGGTCGGCGTCGCCCTCATGGATCGCCGCGAAGACCGTCCCGATCGCCTTCGCCTGGCCTTCCGCCTGCAGGATCTGCGCCTCGCGCTGGCCCTGGGCGCGCAGGATCGCGCTCTGCTTCTCGCCCTCCGCGGTCAGAATCTGCGACTGCTTGACGCCCTCGGCATTCAGGATCGTGGCGCGCTTCTCGCGGTCGGCCCGCATCTGCTTCTCCATCGAGTCCTTGATCGACGCCGGCGG
>DHWI01000026.1:2782-6931 GCA_002413095.1 Thermoleophilia bacterium UBA5186 | reverse complement strand
GGGTACTGCTGCGTGATCGGCTTGTTGAAGATCTGCCTGAACGTGACCCCGAAGCCCTTCAGCGTGTCAAAGGGTTGAGGGCTCACAAGAGGACCACGAAGAACGCCGTCACGAGTGCGTTCAGCGTCGCGACGGGGAGGAGGATCTTCCAGCCGAAGCTCATCAGCTGGTCGTAGCGCAGACGCGGCAGCGTCGTCCGCAGCCAGATGAAGACGAAGAGCAGGACGAAGAGCTTCAGCACGAACCAAAGCGGACCGAGCTGGTCGAGCGCGTGCACCCACGGGAAGTGCCAGCCGTCGAAGAACAGGGTCACGATCAGCGCCGAGATCGTGATCAGGTTGATGTACTCGGCCATCTGGAACAGCCCCCAGCGCATGCCGCTGTACTCGGTGTGGTAGCCGGCGACGAGCTCCTGCTCGGCCTCGGGCAGGTCGAACGGGGCGCGCGAGGTCTCGGCGATCCCCCCGAAGAAGAAACAGACCATCCCGACGAACTGCGGAATGAAGAACCAGAGCGTCGCCTGCTGCTTGTTCACGATGTCGACGAGCGAGAGCGACTGGCCCATCAGCACGACGCCGAGCGCCGAGAGGGCGAGCGCGACCTCGTACGACACGAGCTGCGCGCACGTGCGCATCGAGCCGAGCAGCGAGTACTTCGACTCGGACGCCCACCCGCCGACGATGAAGCCGTAGATCCCGACCGAGCCGAGCGCGAAGACAAGGATCAGCGCGATCGGGACGTTCGCGATCCAACCGTCGACGCGGTAGCCGCTGATCGTCCAACCCGGGCCGAAGGGGATCACCGCGAACGCGGCGAGAGCGGTGAATGCGGAGAGCACCGGCGCGAGGATGTACGGGGCGTTGATCGCCGCCGCGGGGAAGAAGCTCTCCTTGCGGATCAGCTTCAGCAGGTCGGCGGCCGGCTGCAGCAGGCCGAACGGCCCGGCGCGGTTCGGGCCGTAGCGCAGCTGCATCCGAGCCATCGCCTTCCGCTCGACAAGGGTGAGGTAGGCGAACGTGACGAGCAGCAGGTTGATGATCACGAACGCCTTCGGGAGGCTGATCCACCACGGTTCATGCATCAGGCTTGCTCACCTCGACACGCTGTTGCAGGCCCTCGGCGTGCTCGTCGGCGATGCGCACCGTGCCGGGCCGGAGCGTCCGGCTGAGGCGGGCGCGGAGCTCGCGCGAAGATCCGTTTGAGCCCACGACCACCTCGTCGCCGTTTGCGATGCCGCGGCTGCGCGCGTCCTTCATGGACAGCTCGACCTCGGGTGCGGGCCGCTGGAACTGGATTTCCGGCACGCGCTCGACCGCGGGCCCCGAGAACAGCGGGCGATAGCGGACGAGCTGCAGCCCGGCGGAGCTCTTGTCCTTCGACGGGCGTGCCGGCGCGCTCGGCGGGGTCACATCGGACCTCGCCGGCCGCGCGGGGAGGGGGGCGTGCTCGCCGACCTCCGCGTACGAGATGCCGCCGTAGCACTTCCCGGACAGCTCCTCGAAGACCACGGCGGGATACGGCGAGACCTCGACGCCGAAGCGCTCCGCGAGCTTCGAGATCCACGCGAGCTCGTCCGGCGCGGGCGGGATCACCGACCGGCGCAGACGCTGCAGCCGGCCCTCGAGATTGACGTAAGTGCCGTCGCGCTCGAGGTAGCTCGTCCCGGGGAGCACGACATCGGCCCAGCCCACCGCCACGCCCTGGAACATCGTGATCGCGAGCACGGCTTCGGCCTTCTCCGCCAGCGCACGGACATTCGGGTTCGCCGCAGCCTCGTCGCCCGAGACGATCAGCAGGCTGATCGGCTCCGGGTCGACCGGCTCGTCGTCGGAGGCGGCCGCCCATGCGTCCACCACGCCGCGGCCATTTGCGGTCTCGGGCAGGTAGAAGGCACCCGAGCCCTCCTTGTCGGCGAGCCCCAGCTTGGCCGCGAGCCGGCCGATCCGTTCTCCACCGTCACCCGAGTCGATCAGGACGATGCGCTCGAGTCCATCGAGCTTGTCGGAGGCGTCCAGGATGCGGGCGCCGTTTCGCCGCGCCTGACGGATCCAGAGGTCGACGATCGGCGCGCGCTCGACGACTGGGTCGTCCCCGAGCACGACGACGGCCTCGGCAGCCGCGATCGCCGATAGCGGCAGCCGGTAGGCAGCGATCCACTCGTCGAACTCCTCCGGCAGCACGGCGGAATGCGCGCCGACCCCGCAGCGCAGCAGTTGCGCGAGCGCGTAAGCCTGCTCGATCGTCTCCGAGCCCGACAGCGCTGTGACGATGCGCGTCCCGGCCGCGCGGATCATGCGCTCGACCTCGTCCAGAGCGTCGTCCCACGACACGGCGCCGAACCCGCGCCGTCGAACGCGCCGCATCGGGTCCACGATTCGGTCCTCGGCGTAGATGTGCGAGTAGACGAAGCGTCCCTTGTCGCAAAGCCAGCCCTGGTCGACCTCGGGATGGTTCCGGGAGTGGATTCTGCGCACCTTGCCCTCGCGCGTCTCGACGCTGATGTTGCAGCCGACCGGGCACATCCCGCAGATGGAGGGCGCCGCCTGCAGCTCCCACGGGCGAATGAGGAAGCGGCTCTGCGTCGGCAACAGGGCGCCGACCGGGCAGAGCTCGGTCACGTTCCCCGTGAACGCGCCGGTGTAGGGCTCGTCCTCGAAGGTCGTGATCAGGGTCTGGGAACCGCGGTTCTCGGCGACGAGCTGCCCGTCTTCGGACACGCTCTCCGAGAAGCGCGTGCAGCGGTAGCAGAGGATGCACCGCTCGCGATCGAGCGAGATCGCCGGCGAGATCGGGATCGGCTTCTCGAACGTGCGCTTCGGGAACTGCATCCGCGAGGAACCGGGGCCGTAACGGAAGGTCAGGTCCTGCAGCGGGCACTCCCCGCCTTTGTCGCAGACCGGGCAGTCGAGCGGGTGGTTGACCAGGATGAACTCGAGCGTCGCCTCCTGCGCCTCGGCGGCCATCGGCGAGGTCTGGGCGGTCTTCACGACCATGCCTTCCTGCGCGGTCAGCGTGCACGCGGCCTGCGGCTTCGGCGGCATGCCCTCTACCTCACACAGGCACATGCGGCACGCGCCGACCGCCGGCCCGAGGCGCGGCTCGTAGCAGAAGACAGGAATCTCGATCCCGGCCGTGGCGGCCGTCTCGACGAGGCCCGTTCCCTTCGGGACCTGGACGGTCCGGTCGTCGATCGTGACGGTTACGAGCTCCGGCTGAGCGCTCAACCCGCCACTCCTTGCAGCTGATGCGGAGCAGAAGTTCGGACGGAGCCGATGGTCTTCCGGCGATTCCAGAGGCCGTAGGCCATCATCCGACCGGCACCTCGACCGCGGTGGGGCTGTGGTGGTGCTGCGCGACGGGCGCCATGACGTGGTCGAGCGGCGAGTCGCCGCCGAACGGGCAGCCGCCACCCTCGAGATGGGCCACGAACTCGTCGCGGAACTTGGCGACGTAGCTCGCCACCGCGATCGCGGCGGTCTCGCCGAGCGGGCAGAGGCACTTGCCGTTGATCCGGTCGCACACGCTGAGGAGCAGCTCGAGCTCGTACTCGCTCGCGTCGCCGGCCTCGAGCTTGCGCAGGATCGCCGTCATCCAGCGCGTCCCCTCGCGGCAGGGCGTGCATTTGCCGCAGGACTCGTGCTCGTAGAACTCCGAGACGCGGATCCCGAGCTGGACCATGCAGACGCGCTCATCCATAACGATCACGCCGGCCGAGCCCATCGCGGTCTTCAGCTGCGCGAGCGAGTCGAAGTCGTACGAGACGTCGATCTCCTCGCCGGTGAGGACGACCGTGGAGGAGCCGCCCGGGATGACCGCCTTCAGCTTGCGGCCGCCCGGAATGCCTCCGGCCAGGTCGTAGATCATCTCGCGGAGCGTGATCCCCTGCTCGATCTCGTAGTTCCCGCCGCGCTCGACGTGGCCAGAGAGCGAGACGACGCGCGTTCCCGCGGAGTTCTCGACTCCGAGCTTCGCGTACTCCGCCGGGCCGAGCTCGAGAATCGGCGGGATCGTCGCCATGGTCTCGACGTTGTTCACCACGGTCGGCGACGCGTAGAGCCCTGAGATGGCCGGGAAAGGCGGCTTGGAGCGCGGCTGGCCGCGCTTGCCCTCGAGCGACTCGATCAGCCCCGTCTCCTCGCCGCAGATGTA
>DHWI01000026.1:2304-2732 GCA_002413095.1 Thermoleophilia bacterium UBA5186 | reverse complement strand
TACGCGCCGGCGCCACGGTGGACGACGATCGTCACGTCGCCGCGAACCTCCGGCCGCCCGCCCAGCTCCTCGAGCGCGGCGACGAGGATCTCGTAGGCCTCGAGGTACTCGCCGCGCACATAGATGAACACCTGCTTCGACTCGACCGCGTGCGCGGTGATCAGACAGCCCTCGATGAAGCGGTGCGGGACGCGCTGCATGATCTCGTTGTCCTTGAAGCTCCCGGGCTCGGACTCGTCGGCGTTCACGACGAGGTAGTGCGGGTTCGGGTTCTGGTCGGGCTTCGGGATGAAGCTCCACTTGCGCCCCGTGGCGAAGAAGGCGCCGCCGCGGCCGCGCAGGTTCGAGGCGAGGACGGCGTCGATCACCGCCGCGGGCTCCATCGCGCGCGCGCGCGCGAGCTGCTTGTAGCCGCCGATCGCCTCGTA
>DHWI01000026.1:1792-2265 GCA_002413095.1 Thermoleophilia bacterium UBA5186 | reverse complement strand
CGGCGAGCTTCGTCAGGTCGCGCTCGTCGGCGCCGCCGAGGACGATCTGCTTCGCCTCAGCCATTCCGCAGCTCCTCGACGATCTCCGGGACGTCCTCGGGCTTGACGTAGCGGCGGTAGTGGCCGTCGACAGCGACGATCGTCGCCCAGCCGCAGCCGCCCAGGCACTCGATCGTCTTCAGCGTCGCGGTGCCGTCCGGCGAGCTTCCGCCCGCGCGCGTGTCGAGCTCCTGCTCGAAGGCCTCGAGCACCTGCTGCGCGCCGACGAGCGCGCACGAGACGTTCGTGCAGACCTCGACGATGTGCCGGCCGACGGGCTGCAGGTGGAACATGTCGTAGAAGGACGCGACCGACTTGCAGTACGCAGGCGTCAGGTCGAGCGCGTCCGCCACCTCGCGGATCGCCTCGGTCGAGAGCCAGCCGTGTCGCTCCTGCGCCATCCGCAGCGCCGGCAGGACCGCGGAACGCGACTC
>DHWI01000026.1:1422-1685 GCA_002413095.1 Thermoleophilia bacterium UBA5186 | reverse complement strand
CCGACGATCGCGATCAGATCGGCGATGTACGCGTCGGACATGCAGGTCGCGGTCGCCTGTAGCGCGACGAAGGAGGGCGCGCGGAACTTGACGCGCCACGGTCGCGACCCGCCGTCGGAGACGAGGTAGGTGCCGAACTCGCCGCGAGGCGACTCGATCGCCACGTAGATCTCGCCCTCCGGGACGCGGTAGCCCTCGGTGACGATCTTGAAGTGGTGGATCAGCGACTCCATCGAGGTGTGCAGCTCCTCGCGCGGCGGGAG
>DHWI01000026.1:0-1324 GCA_002413095.1 Thermoleophilia bacterium UBA5186 | reverse complement strand
AGCAGCCCGAGTCCCTGTGTGCGCTCGAGCCAGATCTCGTTCCGGTTCAGGAGCGCTTCGTAGTCGTCGACGGCGCCCGGCATCGACTCGACGAACTTGCGCGCCTCCGGGAAGAAGCCCGGCGGGATGTCCTCGGCGAGGCCGCCCGTCTGGAAGTAGCGCGTGTGCATCCGGTATCCGGCCACCAGCTCGAACAGGTCGAGCAGCCGCTCACGCTCGCGGAACGCGTACCAGAACATCGAGATCGCGCCGAGCTCGAGCGCCGACGTGCCGAGCCAGATCAGGTGGGAGTGGATGCGGTTCAGCTCGGCGAGCAGCATCCGCATCCAGACGGCCTTCTCGGGGATCTCGATCTGCAGCAGCTTCTCGATCGCGCTGACGAAGCCGAGCTCGTTTGCCTGGTAGGCCACGTAGTCGATCCGCGGCGCGTACGTGATCGCCTTCCACCACGTCTTCGCCTCCATGTTCTTCTCGAAGCCTGTGTGGAGGTAGCCGACGACCGCCGAGAGCCCGACGACCTGCTCGCCGTGGAGGTCGATGATCAGGCGGAGGACGCCGTGGGTCGACGGGTGGTTCGGCCCGAAGTTGACCTGGAGGACGTCGCCCGACTCGGCGAGCTTCTGCGGGACGGTCAGCACCGTCGGCGTCGGGTGCGGGACGCGCGAGCCCTCGTAGATGACGGTGCGGGGGCGCTCGGTGACGGCCACCCGCTACTCCTCGCCCGAGAACCGCACCGGCTCTCCGCCCAGCGGGTAGTCCTTGCGCAGCGGGTGGCCGACCCAGTCGTCCTCCATGATCAGCCGCTTCAGGTTCGGGTGGCCTTCCACGTTGATCCCCATCAGATCCCAGGCCTCGCGCTCGAACCAGTCGGCGGTCGGCCAGACCGTGACCACGCTCGGAACCGGCTCGTCCTCGTCGACCCAGACCTGCAGGCGGATGCGGCGCGGCTTCGGACCCAGAGCCAGGAGGTGATACGAGACCGAGAAGCGCTTGGGTTTCTGGTCGGGGACGCGCTGGAAACCGCGGGTCATCGGGTAGTTGAGGTCGTGCCCGCGGTCGGTGCCGATGTAGCCGGAGACCCCGGGCTCGCCCCAGCCGAGGTAATCAGCAGTTGCGACGTCGGCGAGGAAGTTGAAGCCCTCGTCGTCGCGCATGTGCGTCGCGGCCTCGACGATCCGGTCGGCCTCGACCACCACCGTCGTCTCGCCGAGCGCCTCCCCCACCGACACGAAGCCGGGCACTTCTTCCCAGCTCAAGACGCGACGCCCCGCACTTCGTAGGCCGGCGGAATCCCGGCCTGCACGCGCTCGTGCAACCGGATGAT
>DHWI01000109.1:11401-11618 GCA_002413095.1 Thermoleophilia bacterium UBA5186 | reverse complement strand
GTCGAGAACTTGTAGCCCTTCCGGTAGTCGAACTTCTCGACCGCACGGATCAGGCCGAGCGAGCCCTCCTGGATCAGGTCGAGGAAGCTCAGTCCGCGCCCGAGGTAGCTCTTCGCGATCGAGACGACCAGGCGCAGGTTGGCCTCGATCATCTGCGTCTTCGCGACCATGTCCCCGCGCTCGATCTTCTTCGCGAGGTAGACCTCCTGGTCGGCGG
>DHWI01000109.1:9762-11307 GCA_002413095.1 Thermoleophilia bacterium UBA5186 | reverse complement strand
GGTAGACCTCCTGGTCGGCGGTAAGCAGGTTGACCTTCCCGATTTCCCGGAGATAGAGCCGCAGCGAGTCGAGCGAAGGCTCGACGGTGAGGTCGAGCTTGGGAACCTTCTCCTCCTCCGCGAGCGCCGGCTGCTCGTGCGGGGGATGCTTGTGCTGCTCGCCCTCCAGGAGCTCGATCGAGTGGTCGATGAGATACGTGTAGAAGTCTTCGATCTGCTCCTTCGTCAGCTCCACCTCTTCGAGCGCGTTCGCGATCTCGTCGTAGGTGAGGAAGCCCTTCTCCTGACCTTCGGTGACGAGCTTGTGGAGTTCCTCGACGTCGGGAAGGGCGATGTCAACGGTGAGCATGGACCTCGGCTTTCTCGCGTGGGTGGACGGGCCGGCACTACCAGTACGACACACACGGAGCCGGTGATGTCCCCCCGGCTCACCACTCAACAGGGGCGGGACATTACTACAAGTTCGCCCGTGTTTTGAGCGGACTTTGCGATGTTTTCAGGACACGGCCTCGACCTCGCCGACGCGCTCTCCGCGGCTGTTTGCCACAAAGGCAACGGCGAGCTGCGGCAGAGGGAGGCCGAGCCGATCTGCGAAGGCCGCCAGCGCGGGGCCGACGGCTCGGTGGCCGCCGTCCTCCACCTTCAGCGCCAGGCCGATCCCATCGGGGCCCGACGCGCAGACCAAACCCTCCGCCCCACCCTTCGCCGCCCAGCCCTCGTGCGTGCGCATCAGCTCGGTATCGGCGGCTCCGGGCCCCCGGATCAGGTCGGGGTGAGCCCGCATCGCAGCGGCGACGCGCGCGCCGTGCTCGAGCACGGGCAGGCGGGCGAACATGTGAGCCATCCGCTCCAGGGTGAGCGCGAACGCGACCACGCCGCAGCCGTCCGTTCCCGTCGGGATCTTGTCGGGCGCGACCTCGGCGGCATCGGCTACCACTTCGAGGCACGCCTGCTGGACCGGGTGCTCGGCAAGCCGATAGTCCCGCTTCGGCCAGTTGCGCGCGACGCAGACGGCGAGCATCCCCGCGTGCTTGCCCGAGCAGTTGTGCTCGAGGCGCGTAGGCTCGGGGCCGCACTCGAGCTCGTCGTCGGTGGCCGGAGCCTTCGCGAGCAGGGCCCGCACCGCGGCGAGCTGATCTGGGCGGGCGAGGTGCGACGCGGAGGCGATCGCCAGGTCTCTTTCGTCCAGATCGTCGCGCGCGTCGGCTAGCGGCAGCGCCTGGAACGGCTTTGCGGACGAGCGGAGGAAGGTCAGGAGCTCGCGATCGCCGGCGGCCTCGACGATCTCGCCGTCTCGAATGGCCACCGCGTGCACGCGGTGGACGGCCTCGATCCTGTGGCCGCGACGAACCTCTACGCGGATCGGCTCCACGACGGCGGAGCCTAGTCGCGGTACCGTGACGACGTGCCTGAGCTGCCCGAGATCGAGGCCTGGCGACGCGCCCTCGACGCGCCCGTCTCGACGTTCCCGATCGAGCGCGCCGGCCCCGCCCACATCGCTACGCTCAAGACCTTCGACCCGCCGCTCTCCGCGCTCGAAGGACG
>DHWI01000109.1:2636-9750 GCA_002413095.1 Thermoleophilia bacterium UBA5186 | reverse complement strand
GGACGGGGAGCTCGTCGTCCTCGTCCACCTCATGACCGCCGGGCGGCTGCGCCACCTCAAGGCGGGCGAGAAGGGCCCGAAGACGCCCGCGTTCCGACTGCAGTTCCAGGGCGGCTCGCAGCTCGTCCTGACCGAGGCCGGCTCGAAGAAGCGCGCCGGCGTCTGGCTGCTGAACCCCGAGGAAGCGGAGCTCGAGCTCGGTCACCTGGGCCCGGACGCGCTCGACGTCGACGCCGATGCCCTCGCCGCCGTCCTCGCGTCCGACTCGCGCCGGCTCCACTCCCTCTTGCGCGACCAACGCGCGATCGCGGGGATCGGGCGGGCCTGGGCGAACGAGATCCTCCACACGGCGAAGCTGTCGCCCTACGCACTCTCGGGCCAGCTCGAGCACGGCGAAATCGAACGCCTCGCCGCCGGGATCCGCTCCGAGCTGACGCGCGGACTGGAGCTGCGCGAGCGCGGCGCGAACGACCAGAAGACCTATCGCGTCCACAACAAGCTCGGCGAGCCATGTCACGTCTGCGGCTCCCCGATCGCGCGCGTCGACTTCGAGGAGCACACGATCTACTACTGCCCGGACTGCCAGACAGGCGGGCGTGTGCTCAAGGATCGCCGCCTGTCGCGCCTGCTCCGCTAGCCCGGCAGCCGGACGACCAGCGACGCGTCAGCGACCGCGACCGAGCCCCCGAGCGCCTCGACGACGGACCGCCCGACCGCCGACCCGAGGTCGCGAAGCTGCTCCCCGAGCACGACGGGCGCGGCCGCCTCGGTCACCGGCCCGAGGCGAAGCTCCTCGCCAGCGACCTCGACCCGGACGGATTCGACCGGGCCGTGCCGGCGCAGGCACGACGCGAACGCTGCAAGCGCGCGCTCCACCGCGTCGACGTCGATCTCGACCGACGCGCCCGAGCCCGTGACCTGCACGCCTTCCACGCGCTCAGCCGCGGCCCGGGCGAGCTCGAGGGTGTCGACTTTCCGGTGCACCGGGTCATAGCGCCCACCAGCGATGCGCGCGGCGACGTTCAGCTCTTCCAAAAGCTCCCCGAGCTGCTCCGAGGCGGTCTCCATCAGGCCGAGGTATCGGGCGAGCTTGTCGTCGATGCCCTCCACCCGCGTGAGCGTCTTCGCGAACCCGCTCACGGTCGCGAGCGGCGTGCGCAGGTCATGGCACGCGAGCGAGACGAGCTGGGGGAAAGACGTATCCTCAGAGGCAGACATGACCGACTCGCGGAACCTTCTACAGGACGACCTGCAAGCCTCCCTGCCCGACGTCCAGCTCGGGCTCTCCCGGGCGGGGGTCACCGGCGTGCAGAAGGCGATCCGGCTGCGCCACGGGGACACCGAGAAGCTCATCCACGCAGACATCGAGTGCACGGTCGACCTCGACCCCGCCCAAAAGGGCGTGCACATGTCGCGCTTCCCCGAGCAGTTTGCGCAAGCCGTGGACGAGGTCGTGATCGGCGAGGCGTTTCTCGTCGAAGTGCTGGCCGAGCACGTCGCCCGAAGAATCCTGAGCCGTCAGGAAGCGCTCCGCGCCGAGGTGAAGATCGTCGCGCGCTACCCGCTCGAGCGGCGCACGCCCGTGACCGGCCTCCCGACCCAGGAGATGGTCTCGATCGTCGGGATTGCCGCGGCCTCGCGAACGACTCTGAAGCGGATCGTCGGGGTCGAGGCGACCGGGATCAACGCCTGTCCATGCGCGCAGGGACTCGTCCGCGGACATGCATCGGAGCGCCTGCTCGACGCGGGCTTCGACGAAGGCGAGGTCGAGCGCATCTTCGAGCTCGTCCCGCTCGCGACGCACAACCAGCGCGGGCGCGGGACCCTCTACGTCGGCACGGACGTGCCCCTCAACGCCGAGGCGCTCGTGGGAATCGTCGAACGCTCCATGAGCTCGCCGGTCTACGAGCTGTTGAAGCGCCCCGACGAGCTGTTCGTCGTCGAGCATGCGCACCTCCAGCCGCGCTTCGTCGAGGATTCCGTGCGCGCCGCGCTGAGCGAGACGCTCGAGTCGTATCCACAGCTCGACGACGGAGACTTTCTCTTCTCCCGCCAGGTCAACCTCGAGACGATCCACGACCACGACGTGCTCGCCGAGCGCTACGGGACGGTCGGCGAGCTCCGGGGCGAGCTGGCCGACGGCGTCCATCTGACCCGGCACACCGACCTCCGCGACTGGCTCACGTCGGCGTAGGGGGCGCGGGCGTCGCGGCCTTACGGCGGCGCCTGAGCTCGAAACGGTTCTCGGTCCCCGCGCGCAGCCGGCGGAGGTTCGTGCGGTGGAGGACGACGACGGCGCCCGCGGCGGCAGCGGCGAAGCCGACGACCGACCAGGGCTTCCCGGTGAGATAGACGAGCACGGGCAGCGACAGGGCAGCGACCAACGAAGCGACCGAGGCGTAGCGCGTCACGACGAACACGAGGATCCAGAGCAGTCCGGCGCCTAGAGCCGCGTAGGGCGCGAGACCGAAGAACGCGCCGCCGCAGGTTGCGACCATCTTCCCGCCCTTCTCGAAGCGCAGAAACACCGGGCGCCAGTGCCCCAGCATTGCGGCAGCGCCGGCGAGGACTCCCGCGAGGTGCGAGACGAAGATGACCGCGAGGAGCGCCGGGACGAAGCCCTTCAGCGTGTCCAGGAGCACGACGGGGATCCCGTACCAGCGCCCGTACGCGCGCCAGACGTTCGTGGCGCCGATCCCGCCGCTGCCGATTCGCCGGATGTCCTCGTGCTTGAGGACACGCACGACCCAGTAGCCGAACGGCATCGAGCCGGCGAGGTAGCCGCCGGCGATTGCCAGCAGCGTCGCGATCGGGTGCGTCATCGCTCCCTAGGGCACGTCCGGGGTCTGACCCCGGGCACGGCTACTTCGCCGGGATCTGGTACTTGGACACCCAGTCGTTGACGGTGGCCCAGTCGAGGTTGTCGAAGAACGCGTCGATGTACGACGCGCGATCCGTCTGGTAGTCGAGGAAGTACGCGTGCTCGTAGACGTCGAGCGCGACGAGCGGCGTCGCGTTCCAGATCGGGAACGTGTTCTGCGCGTCGCCGATGTAATTGAACAGGCGCCCCTCGTCCCAGTCGTACGCCGTCCAGGCCCACCCGCGCCCGCCCATCCCCGTGGCTTTCAGGTCGGAGCGCCACGCCTCCACCGAGCCGAAGTCGCGCTTGATCAGCTGCCCGACAAGCCCGCTCGGATCACCGCCGTCGCCGCCGAGATGCTCGAAGTAGATCTCGTGATTCTTGATCCCGCCGATCGCAAACGACAGGTCGACCTTGAGCGCGCGAATCTCCGAGTAGACCTGGTTCGCGCTCGCGAGATCGACGTCGGCGAGCTTGCCGAGGATCTCGTTCCGCTTGGCGACGTACCCCTGGTAGAGCTTGTAGTGCGCCTCGACGGACGCGCGCGAGATGCGGTCGAGCTCATAGAGCTGCGGCTTGAGCTCGCGGGGAGTGATCTCTTCGAACTGATAGACGAGCGTCGCCACTCGGCTCCTCTCTTCTGGCTAGCTGGGCGGCCGGAGCATATCCTCGCAGGCAACGAAGGAAACGGCCGAAAGGAGCCAGATCATGCCCCTGCAGCTACCACCGCTGCCGTACGACTACGACGCGCTCGAGCCCACGATCGACGCTGAGACGATGCGGCTCCATCACGACAAGCATCACCAGGCCTACGTGGACAACGCGAACAAGGCGCTCGAGGGAACCGAGTGGGCCGACCGCCCGGTTGAGGCGATCATCGCCAACATCGAGCTGCTGCCGGACGACAAGCAAGCTGCCGTGCGCAACAACGCCGGCGGCCACGCGAACCACTCGCTCTTCTGGGAGATCATGGGCCCGGATGGCGGCGGCGAGCCCTCCGGCACACTCGGCGACGCGATCAACGACACGTTCGGCTCCCTCGACGACCTGAAAACGCAGGTGAACGACGCGGGCGTCAAGCGCTTCGGCTCAGGCTGGACGTGGTTGATCCATGACGGCACCGGCCTCGCGGTCGTCTCGACGCCGAACCAGGACTCGCCGATCATGAACTCCGACACGCCGCTCCTCGGGATCGACGTCTGGGAGCACGCGTACTACCTCACGTACCAGAACCGCCGCCCCGACTACCTCTCCGCTTGGTGGAACGTCGTGAACTGGGAGGCAGTCGGGGCGCGATTCGAGGCGGTGCGCTAGCGGCGCGTGATCGGCTGCGAGCCGCTGTGCGAGGAGAGATAGCCCGGACCGGCCTGGTTGACCGTGAGGAAGGTCCGGAACGAGTTCTTCCCGCGAGGGAGACCGCGGACGCTGATCTGGAACAGCCGTCCGCCGAGCGGTCCGAGCGTGAGGCTGCGGATCGTGACCCACTGCCCGAACGAGCGGTTGTACCGCTGCAGGTAGACGGTGCGGCCGCCGAACGAGTGCGAGCCGGCGCTGACCTGCGTCTTGAAGTAGCCGTTGTGCGGGGCGCTGAGCGTCATCTTCGGCGCCACCTGGAGCGTGACGCTGCCGGAGACCGCGCTCTTCCAGTGCGCCTCGTACACGGTGAAGAGCTCGGGCGTGACGGTGTAGCTGAAGCCGCCGCCGGTCGTGGTGAGCAAGCTCGCGATCTGCACGGGCGAGGTCTGCGGATACGGCTTGGCGTAGACCGTCACGGTCTCGCCGGCCTTCTGGTTGTTGACGGTGCCGGTTAGCGTCACCGGCGTGCCGTACGTGACGATCGGGTTCGATGCGCCGAGCGTCACCGACGGCGGCGGCCCCTTGACCGTCACGCGGCCCTTCAGCGTCGGCTTGAGCGCGTCGTGGTAGCGGAACGTCCCCGCCCGCTTGAACGTGAACGAGTAGTCGTTGCCCGCCTTGAGGATCGGGGACGCGAACGTCCCGTCATCCGCGACGAGCTGGTGGTCGGCGGAATCCGAGTTGTGCCACGTCACGGTGTCGCCGAAGTTGATCGTCACCGAGCTCGGCGTGAAGCCGGACTTGGTGATCTTCACCGAGATGGTCGCGGCAGGAGCGGCGCCGGCTACAGCGAGCGCCAATCCAATCACGAGCGCGAGCAGCAGTCTGCGCATTTCGAGTACCTCCGTTCGGGTGCCTGCCTGATGCCTGTACCCGTTGAAACGAACTCCTAGAGCCGTGGTTGCGGATCCGAACAGGATCCGTTCGCCCGTTAACAACTTCCGAATGGATCTGGCCGTGCCCGAACAACCACTGGTATAGCTGGCCGTCATGCGCGCACTCGTCACAGGCGGGACCGGCCGGGTCGGGTCGGGAATCGCGCGCCGGCTCGAGGCGGAGGGCTACCGCGTGCTGGCCGCAGGACGCCGTGATGGGGATCTCTCGCGGGCCGTAGACGCTCGCGCCCTCGTCGAGCGCGCCGCCACCGAGCTCGGCGGACTCGACCTCGTCGTGCACGCGGCCGGCGACGGCTTCGTTCCGCGCGTCCTCGAGGACGTGACCGAGGAGGACTGGGACGCGGCTCTCGGCGCGACCGCCAAGGGCTCGTTCTTCGTCGGACAGGCCGCCGCCTCGCATCTGCGCGCGTCTCGGGGCCTGCTCGTGCTGATCGAGGACGTGGCGGCCTACCAGCCGTGGGTCTCCTTCGCGCCACACTGTGCAGCCAAGGCCGCTCAGGCCATGCTCACGCGCGTGCTCGCCCGGGCGCTGGCACCCGAGGCGCGCGTGTGCGGGATCGCGCCGGGCCCTGTGGCCGTCGAGCCGGACGAGGTCGAGCGGCGCGCCGCCGAGACGCTGCTCGGGCGGGTCGGCTCCCCGGACGACGTCGCGGACGCGATCCTCTATCTCGCGCGCGCCGACTTCGTCACCGGGACCTCGCTCGTCGTCGACGGCGGATGGCTGCTGAGCGAAACCAGGCGGCAGCGCGAGCCGTAATGGAAAGACGATGGAAGCCGCGGCAACGATTCCGCGCATCTTGCGCGCCCCTTCACGACCCGCGAGGATCGAGGCCGTGCAGGCCGACGCGGTGACCGACGGCGAGCTGCTCCAGCGCGTCGCCGGCGGCGACCAGGGCGCGTTCGAGCTGCTGTACAGCCGCTTCTCGCGGCCGGTCTACGGCTTCGCGCTCCGGCGGCTTGGCGATCGCGGGCGAGCCGAGGACGCGGTGCAGGAGACGTTCGCCTCGGTGTGGCGGTCGGCGCGGAGCTACAAGCCCGAACGGGGTCCGGGCGCGCCCTGGCTGTACGCGGTCGCCCGGAACGCCATCGTGGATCGCGCCCGCGCACGCACCGAAACGACGGCGGAGCTGCCGGAGACACCCGCCGGCGATCCCGACCCTTCGGACCGGGCCGAATCGTCCTTCGTCGCCTGGCGCGTGCACCGTGCGCTCGAGGAGTTGCCCGAAAACGAGCGAACGGTGTTGGAGCTCGCGTACTGGAGCGGTCTGTCCCAGAGCGAGGTGGCGGAGTTCCTCAACATCCCCCTCGGAACCGTGAAGACCCGCACGCGGAGCGGGCTCGCGCGGCTCGCCGACCTGCTGGAAGGGGAGCTGCGGTGAGCCGGCCGCCCGACTTCGACGAGCTGCTCGGCGGCGAGGAGCTGTCCCCTGACGAACGCGCGCGCCTGCGGCTGGCGCACGACCTGCTCGTGCGCGCCGGGCCCCCGCCGGAGCTGCCGCCCGCGTTGGCCGAGCCGCCCGCGACCGGCGCCACCGTTCGATTCCTGCCACGCAGGCGCCGCATCGCGACGCTGCTCATCGCGGCCGCGCTGCTGCTCGTCGCTTTTGGAGGCGGTTCCCTCCTCGCCCATCACGACCGCGGGTCGTCGTCCGCGGTCGCGTTCACCGTGAAGATGCACGGCACGCCCCGCGCCCCCGCGGCGGTCGCGTCACTGCAGGTGCTCGAGGTCGACGGCGCCGGCAACTGGCCGATGGTGATGCGGGTGCGAGGCCTGAAGCAGCTGCCGAAGAACGGCTACTACGAGCTCTACCTGACCCGGAACGGCAAGCTCGGACCGCAATGCGGCACGTTCCGCGTCCACGGCGGGACGACGGATGTGCGATTGAACGCGCCGTACGTCCTCAAAAAGTTCAACGGCTGGGTGGTCACGCCGCACGTGCCCGGCCGCGCGGACGCGAACGACGCGCTGCTGACGACTTAGGAGGTTTTGGCGGAACGTCGC
>DHWI01000109.1:419-2621 GCA_002413095.1 Thermoleophilia bacterium UBA5186 | reverse complement strand
CCGACGACACAGCTACGTTTCGCCGAGCGCTCCTGCTAGGGCGCTATCCGCCCGGACGCTACGAAAGCCGCGTGCGTGATCGGCATCGCGTCGGCGAAGAAGGTCTCGCAGGCCTCGGCATAGCGCCGGATCTCGCGCTGGGCGGTCTCGGCGGCGCGCAGCGAGAGGAAGTTCATCAGCGCGCGGGCGTTCACCGTCCAGAAGAACTCCGTATAGGCGCCGACGGGCATGACCGCGCGGGCGAGCTCGCGCGCGACGCCCGCCTCGACGAGCCGCTCGTACGTCGCATACGCGTGCTCGTAGACCTCGCGCAGCTCCTCCCGGGTGCGCTCCGCCAGCTCCGGGTCGACCGGCTCGAACGAGTAGGCGCCGGGCTTGCCGACCTGGCTGCGCACGTCCTCGGGCTCCGGAACGTAGAAGTCGTCGGTCGCGCGCGCGTAGCGCATCGAGAACTCGTTGAAGGAGCCGACGCGGTGCCGGAACCACTCGCGCGCCACGAAGATCGGGCAGCGGATGTGGAAGCGGAACGCGTTGTGCTCGAACGGCGTTCCGTGGCGGTCGCGCATCAGGAAGCGGATCAGCCCGGCGTCGGAGTCGTCCATCTCGTCCTTGCGGCGGGCGAAGCTGACCCGCGCCGCGTTGACGACCGAGAGGTCGGTGGCCATCGCGTCGTCGAGGCGCACGAAGCCGTGGTCGAGCACCCTCAGGGTGCCGTCGGGGATCACGTCGTGCGTCACGGCCATCGCGAAGCGAGTGTAGCCGCGGGTCCTGTCGTAGCTCCCCGCGAGCCATGTCCGGGGTCAGACCCCGAGCGTGTCCCGGGCCGCCGCGTCCGGGGTCTGACCCCGATGGAGGCGCGCGGCGCGAGAATGTGCGCGCATGCAGGCGTTCGTCGGAACCTCCGGGTGGTCGTACCCGTCCTGGAAGCCCGGGTTCTATCCGGCCGACGTGAGGCCGCCGGACTTCCTGCGCTTCTATGCCGAGCGCTTCCAGACCGTCGAGCTCAATACGACCGGGTACCGCCTGCCGGCCGAGGAGCAGTTCGAGCGCTGGGCCGCCCAGGTTCCGGACGGATTCCGCTTCGCGGTCAAATTCCAGGCCTACCGCGCGGAGCAGGCGGGGACGTTCGTGGAGCGAGTCCGCGCGCTCGGCGACCGCCTCGGACCGATCCGCGTCGTGCTGCAGAGCGCCCGCGACGAGGGGATGCTCGAGCTCCTCCTCGGCTCGCTCGACCCCGATCTGCAGCTCGCGTTCGACCTGCGGCACCCGTCGTGGGAGGGGATCGAGCCGCAGCTCTCGGCAGCCGGCGCCGTTCGCGTCGACTCGCTCGATCCCGACGCGCCGTTCCATTACCTGCGCCTGCGCGAACCTCCGTATACCGACGAGCAGCTGGCCGAATGGTCCGAGCGGATCGGCGCCCTGACCGCGCCCGCGTTCGTCTACCTGCGCCACGAGGACGAGCCGACCGCGCCCGCATACGCGGCGGGGCTCGCGGAGCTGCTCAGCTAGAACCTCGCGGTCGCGCCGAGATGGCGCTCGTAGGCGCGGGTCTCGACGATCTCGCCGATCTCCTGAACGGTGTGCCGAAGCTCGTCGTCGGTGTTGAAGAAATGCGGCCCGAGGCGGAGGCCGATGTCTGGGCGGAAGTCGCAAAGGATCCCGCGCTCGCCGAGCTCCTTGTGCACTGCCTCGAACTCCGGCACGAGGACGGTGACGGTGCCGCCGCGACGCGCCGGGTCGCGTGGGGAGCCGACCTCGAAGCCGGCCTTCTCGAGCAGGTCGATCAGCAACGTGGTCTGGCGGACGGAATTCTCGCGGATCCGGCCTACGCCGATCTCCTCGATTGCGTCGTAGCCCGCAGTTGCCGCGTACAGCGCCGGAACGTTCGGCGTCCCGGTGAGGAAGCGTGCGACGCCCTCCGCGTATTCGAGCTCCGGTTCGAAGCCGAAGGGCCGCGCGTGCGCCTGCCAGCCGACGAGCGTCGGCTCCAGCTCGTCGATGAGATCGGGCCGAACGTAGAGCCAGCCGTTCCCAGGCCCGCCGCAGAGCCACTTCACCGAGCCCCCGACCGCGAAGGACACGCCGAAGGCTGTCAGGTCCACGGGGACGATTCCCGCCGACTGGTACGCGTCGAGCACAACGTGCGCTCCGACGTCTCGGGCCCGGGCCGCGATCGCGGCGGCGTCCTGGATCTCCGCGGTC
>DHWI01000109.1:0-195 GCA_002413095.1 Thermoleophilia bacterium UBA5186 | reverse complement strand
AGCACGAAGATGACGCCGGGCTTCCGGCCTTGCCTCGTCTTGACCGGGACATAGACGGGCCGTCCGTCGATCCGTCCGCCGGCGCGCTTGAACGCCCCGTAGGTGTACTGGATCTGCGCACGGGTGAGCGGGACCGGATCCACGTACCTGCCACCGCGGAACGTGACCGCATTGGCGCCGGTGGTGGCCGCCTGG
>DHWI01000105.1:24721-27102 GCA_002413095.1 Thermoleophilia bacterium UBA5186 | reverse complement strand
CCTGCGACCTCCGGGTTATGAGCCCGGCGAGCTACCTGACTGCTCCACCCCGCGTCGCTGGCCCCATTATAGCCGCGGCTAGGCTCTCTGTCATGCGCGTCGCAGCCATCGATCTCGGCACGAACTCGACGCGGCTGCTCGTTGCGGACGTCGACGCAGGCCGCGTCGAGGACCTCGCGCGCGAGACCAGGATCACGCGGCTCGGCGAGGGGGTCGACGGCAGGCGCCGCCTGCTGCCCTTGCCGATCGCGCGCGTCCGCAACTGCCTCTCCGACTACCGCCGCCAGGCTGAGTCGCTCGGCGCCGAGCGCACGCTCCTCGTCGCGACGAGCGCCGTCCGCGACGCCGAGAACGGCGAGGCGTTCCTCGGCGAGATCGAGTGGAGCTACGGCTTCGCGACGCGGCTGGCCTCGGGCGAGGACGAGGCCGCGCTGACCTACCGCGGCGTGACCGCGGGTCGCAGCCTCGAGCCCGGCACGATGGTCGTCGATCTCGGCGGCGGCTCCACCGAGCTCGTCGCCGGCGGGCTCCGGGTCAGCCTGGACATCGGCTCGGTCCGCCTCACGGAACGGTTCCTCGCCTCCGACCCGCCGACCCCAGCCGAGCTCGAGGAGGCCGCGGCAGCGGTGCGCGCCGTGCTCGCCGAGCGCGTGCTCGACGACGTGCGGGCCTCGACGACGGCGGCGATCGGAGTAGCAGGCACCGTGACGACGCTCGCCGGGCTCGACCTGGGCCTCGTGGAGTACGACCGGGAACGCGTCCACGGGCACCGGATCGCCTCCGCCGCGATCGACGAGCTGCTCGCGCGGCTGGCCGCGTTGCCGGTGGCGGAACGCCGCGAGCTGCCCGGGCTCGAGCCCGAGCGGGCGCCGGTGATCGTCGGCGGCGTCGTGATCGTCCGCGAGCTCTTGCGCCACTTGGGGCTCGACGAGCTCGAGGTGAGCGAGCATGACCTCCTGGACGGGATCGCGCTCGAGGCCGCCGAGCTTCCGGCACCGGCTGAAGGCGAAGCTCCTCCCGGCGCCTACACGTGTTGTTGAATCCGCTTCTCCTTCGGGCGCGTACCATCACCCGGTGAGCGTCGAGCGAATAGTCGTCGTGGGCAGCGGCGGCGCCGGGACGAAGGCAGCCGAGAGCCTGCGCCAGCGCGGCTACGACGGCTCCCTGACGCTCGTGACGGCGGATCCGCATCCCCCCTACGCCCGACCGCCGCTCTCGAAGGTCTATCTCCGTGGCGAGCTCGAGCTCGAGAAGTTCTTCCTCGCGCTGCCGGATGAGCTCGACCTGCGGCTCTCGACGACCGTCGCCGAGATCGGCGACCGTGAGATCGTGCTCGATTCGGGCGAGCGGCTGCCGTTCGACCGCCTCCTGCTCGCGACCGGCTCCGAGCCGCGCCGGCTCCCCGGTGCGGAGCTCACGGGAATCCACTACCTGCGGAACATCGAAAACTCGGACGCGATCCGCGAGGCCGCACAGGCCGGCCACAGAGCGGTGGTGATCGGCGCAGGGTTCATCGGCTCCGAGGTGGCGGCGTCGCTCCGTCAGCTCGGGCTGGAGGTGACCCTCGTCGAAGGCGGACGCCTCCCGCTCGAGCACGTCTTCGGACCGGAGATCGGAACCTTCTACCGCGACCTGCACGTCGCGGAGGGCGTCGACGTGCTGACCGGCGCAAAGCTCGCGGGATTCGACGGCAACGGCGCGGTCAAGGCAGCGCGGCTCGAGGACGGCAGGACGCTCGAGGCCGACCTGGTCGTGGTGGGGATCGGCGTGAGCCCGCGCACCGAGCTCGCCGAGGCTGCTGGCCTCGAGGTCGAGAACGGCGTGCTGGTGAGCGAGCGGCTCGAGACGAGCGTGCCCGGGATTTTCGCAGCCGGCGACATCGCGCTGGCGGAGCATCCGTTCTACGGCAGCCGCCTCCGGGTCGAGCACTGGTTCACGGCCGCCAACATGGGCCCGGTCGCCGCGGCCAACATGCTCGGCGGCGACGAGCCCTACGACCGGATCCCGTACTTCTACTCCGACCAGTTCGACACGAAGATGGAGTACTCGGGCTACGCGCCCAAGTGGGACGGGGTCGTGCTGCGAGGAGATCCCGAGAGCCGGAGCGTCATGGCTTTCTGGCTCGAGAACGACCGCGTGATCGCAGGGATGAGCATCAACGTGCCCGATACGACGGAACCGCTGGAGGCGCTGATCCGCGGGCGCGAAACCGTCGACCGCGCGCGGCTCGCGGATCCCGACACCCCGCTCGAAGCGCTCTAGTCGCCCAGATCGGACTCGGCCGGCGGAGGCTCGTCCTCCGCTAGACGCCGCTGCACGACCGCTCGGGACAGGATCCCGACGAGCTTGCCGTCCTCGACGACCGGAACGCGCTCGAGATC
>DHWI01000105.1:18782-24687 GCA_002413095.1 Thermoleophilia bacterium UBA5186 | reverse complement strand
CGCGATCGCGCGCAGCTGCGTCTCGCGCGGGTCGAGACCCGCCGCGACGACCTCGCGCACGAGCGTCTTGCGCGTGACCACGCCGACAAGCGCGCCGCCGTCGGCGCACACGAGCACCGCGCGCACGTCCGGATCGGAGAGCTCCCGCCCCGCCTCCTGCGCCGTCGCCGAGTCCTCCAGCGAGGTCGGGTCCGGAACCATCGCGTCGCGTACGAGCGTGTCCGTCACGGGTCACCTGCGGCGAAGCTCGTGCTCGCCAGCCGCGAAACGCCCGCCTCGCAATGGCGCTCGCCCCTTCGGCGCTCACGAGCGCGCTCGTAGCCGGCGGCTACGGGCGCAACCGAGGACGCCGCGAGGCGGAGCGTTGCAGCGCCCTGGCGAGTGCGAGATTCGACGTTGGTGGCCCGCATTAAGGAAAGATTCCGCGCGCCGTCAGGGCTGCGGCGACCTCGCGGATCCCCGAGACAAGTGCTGCGCTGCGCAGCGAGATGCCGCTCTCTGCCGACAGGTCCCAGACGCGGTCGAATGCGTCCCCGAGCTTCTCCGCAAGGCGGGCGCGGATCTCGTCGCGGCCCCAGAACAGGCGCCCGAGATCCTGCACCCACTCGAAGTACGAGACGGTGACGCCGCCGGCGTTCGTGAGCACGTCCGGAAGGACCGGGATCCCGCGCTCCGCCAGGATTGCGTCCGCCTCGACCGTGGTCGGCCCGTTGGCGCCCTCCGCAACGAGCTTCGCGTGCACCGCGCCGGCGTTCTCGGCTGTGACCTGGTCCTCGCGCGCGGCGAGCACGAGGATGTCGCACGGTAGCTCGAGCAGCTCCGCGTTCGAGATGTGCTCGACGCCGGGAAACGTCTCGAGCGAGCCGTGCTCGGCGGCCCAGGCGAGCGCGGCCATGACGTCGAGTCCGTCGTCCGCATAGGCGCCGCCGGACACATCCGAGACGGCCAGCACCTTCGCTCCCTTGCCCACGAGTTCGGTCGCCGCGATCCCACCGACGTTGCCGAAGCCCTGCACGACGCAGCGCTGCTCGGCGAGATCCCAGCCGAGTCGCTGGCACGCGCGCTCGATCACGATCACGGCGCCGGCCCCCGTCGCCTCGTGCCGGAAGAGCGACCCGCCGAGCGAGATCGGCTTGCCCGTGACGATCTCGGGCACCGCGTGGCCGACCTGCATCGAGTACGTGTCCATCATCCACGCCATCGTCTGCTCGTTCGTCGCCATGTCCGGCGCGGCAATGTCCTCCTGCGGCCCGATCACGGGCAGAAGCTCGGACGTGTACCGCCGGGTCAGGCGCTGCAGCTCGGCCTGCGAAAGCTCTTTCGGATTGCACCGAACGCCGCCCTTGGCGCCTCCGTACGGCAGCCGCAGGAGGGCGCATTTCCAGGTCATCCACATCGCAAGGGCAGCGCACTCCCCGAGCGAAACATCCGGGTCGAAGCGCACGCCGCCCTTCGTCGGCCCGAGCACGCTCGAGTGCTGGACGCGATAGGCCGCGTAGACGGCGAACCGCTGGTCGTCGAGGCGCACGGGGACGCTCACCATGAGGGCCCGCTCGGGGAAGCGGAGCCGCTCGGCGACCGACTCCGAGACGTCCGCGTGCGGCAGCGCCTGCTCGAACTGGGTCAGCGCCTGCTGGAAGAGCGGCGTATCCCATTCGAGCGTCTGCTCGACCGAGAGTTCCTCGACCTCGGACACGGCGGGAGTCTAGTGGCGGCCAGTGCCGGGGGAGGGAGTCGAACCCTCACGCCTCATGAAGAGACACCTGATTTTAAGTCAGGCGCGTATGACCAGTTTCGCCACCCCGGCGAGTCGAACGATAGCCCGGGGCGCCGCGCCTTACAGGCCGGACGGGAATGCGTACTTCTGCGGGATCTTCGCCGGCGGCTTGCCGAAGACCAGCGCGATCTCCTGGTGCGACTTCAGCTCGAGATCGGCCGGGTTGCCCACGTACCGCTTGCCGTTGACCCACATCTTCACGCCGTTGCCGGTCGTGTTGTCGCAGAGCTCCGAGATGCAGCTCTTGTCGAGCCTCACTCCCCAGACTCCGAAGAAGTCCCCGAGGTTGAACCTCCGGTGCTCCGGCGACTCGACGTGGATGATGCCCGTGGTGTCGTGCGTATGGAGCGAGGTGATGTAGGTGTTGTCCTGGATGCCGATGAACATCGGCACGTTCACCTTCTTCCCGTTCACCCAGATGTCGAGGTGCTGGTGGATGTGTACGACCTGGCCCTCGTTCGTCAACTGCGGCAGGTTCAGCGGACGCAGGCGGTCGTCGAGCCCGGCGAGGCCGTTGTCCCACGGGGGCGCTCCGGTCTGAAGGCCGGGCAACGCCGCGAAGTCGACCGGCGCAGGCGCCTTGGAGGAGCCGCCCGCGTGCATGAGCAGGAAGACCGCCACGACGAGCCCGATGATTCCGAGCGCGGAGAAGGCGCCCAGGTACGGCAGCAGCTTGCGCGCTTCAGCGTCGGAGCGCTGAGCCGTGCGGGTCTTGGGAACTTGGACGCGTCTCGGAGGAGGCGGCGTACGGGACTTCTTCGCCACGGGAGTCGCGATGCTACCAGCGGGCGCTGCGGGCCCGTCCGGGGGGCTGGGAACACGAAATCTTCGCTCCGAGCGGCTTTTTGCCGAGCGGCCCCTTGACCTCCCCTCCTCGGCCGTCGTAGTCTCGCCCAGTCAGATCCGATGGACCCCCGGGTTCGTCGGGTCTGACGTTTTTTTTGCCTTTTTACGCGGGTTTCAGGGCTCCGTCCGGGCCGATCTCTACCGTCTGTCGGCCCGGATGACAACCATCGCCCTCATCATTGCTCTCGCGCTCGGGCTGGCCGCCGCGCTGGTCTGGCTCGTGCGCGTCTTGCGCACCGAGCTCGGCGCGCTGCGCAGCGACTCCGCCGTCCAACTCGCCGAGCGAAGCGGCGAGATCGACCGGCGCCTCAGGGGCGTGACCGAGACGATGGACCGGCGACTTTCCGAGCTCGACACGAAGGTCGACCGCCGGCTCGAGACTGCGGCGCAGACCACGAACCAGATCCACGAGCGGCTTGGCAAGGCGAACGAGGCGACCGCCCAGATGCTCGAGCGTGTGAAGGACCTCAGCCGGCTCGAACACGCGCTGCGTCCCCCCAAGGCGCGCGGCGGGTTCGGCGAGCTGATGCTCGAGAACCTGCTTCGCGACCGGCTTCCGCAGGGCTCCTATTCGATGCAGCACACGTTCCGCGGCGGCGAGCGTGTCGATGCCGTGATCGACGTGGGCAAGCTCGTCCCGATCGACGCCAAGTTCCCGCTCGACAACTTCGAGCGGATGGTCGAAGCGGACGGAGACGACGAGAGGCAGCTGCACGAGAAGGCGTTCGCCCGCGACGTCAAGGGGCACGTCGACGCGATCGCGACCAAGTACATCCGGCCCGACGAGGGCACGTACGACTTCGCGCTGATGTACGTCCCCGCTGAGGCGATCTATTACGAGGTGACCTGCGGGAAGACGGGCGCGCTGCTCCAGTACGCGCATGACAAGCGCGTCTTCCCCGTCTCGCCGACGACGTTCACGTCACAGCTGCAGGTGATCGCGCTCGGGCTCAAGGGCCTGCAGATCGAGCAGCACGCCCAAGAGGTGATGTCCTACGTCGCCGACCTGAACCGTGACTTCGATCGCTTCCGGGCCGACTTCGAGGTCGTCGGCAAGCACCTGGGCAACGCGCACACCAAGTACGTGGAGGCCGAGAAGCGGCTCGACCGCTTCGACGGCAAGCTCGAGCGCGCCACCGAGCACGAGTCGCCCGAGCTCACCCTCGACGCCGAGCCACCGGCGGTCGCGGCGCTCGACGCCGCCTAGGGTCTTTAGAAGCGAAGCAAGGCGCCGATCCCGCCGACAGGCGCGAGATCCTTACGATGACTCAGCGGCACCACGGAACCGCCCATCGCGAGCGTGTGGCGGACGGCGAGATCGAGCCCTTCGTTGGGCTCCATCGTCGCGCCGTCGAGCGGACACGCCCCCGCGTCGAGCTGCGCGCGCCCGCACTTCGGGCACTCGTAGGCAGGCTGCTCCGCGCCGTCCTGGACGAGCAGCGTTTCGACGCGCCCGTCAGAGGCGGCCTCAAGCGTCTCGGCCCAGCCGGAGGCCGCGCGCCCGCCCTTGCCGGCCGACTCGCGCCATGCTTCGGCGATCTCAGTCTCCTCCTCGGCGAGGGCCTCCTCAAGCCGCGGCGTCACCGCCTCGAGCAGCTCCGCGGCGCCCGCGTGAGCCTCCGCGTGCGCCCAGCCGACGATCGCCTGCTGGGTCTCCTTCGAGAGCGTCTCGACGAAATCGCTCTCCATCCCCTCGGGGCCGACGAGGACGATCCTCGGCGCGCCACCGCGCCGGCGCTTGTCGAGCTCGTCCGCGACCGTCTTCAGATGCTCGTGGACGAGCTTGTCGATGTGGCGCTGGTACCGCGCCTGCGACCAGCCGCCCTGATCGTGCTGCCCCGGCGCGTCCTCGGTGTGGTCGGCGACCTCGTGCAGCTGCCCGCGGTTGAGCCGGAAGAACCGGCCCTGCTCGCGGCCGACCTGGACAACGAGCGTCCCGTCGAGCCCGCGCAGGAGCGGCACGAGCGGCGACAGGTGGAACTCGTCGTTCACCTTGACCGCGTCGTTGACGGGCTGCGGCAGCCTCAGGGTCCGCCAGACGCCGTCGAGCTGCGACGCGAAGACGGCCATCCCGCGCACGCCGTCCCGGTCGAGGCCCTGGAAGAACTCGTCGATGCGCTCGATGTCGGCCTTGAGCGCCTCGCGCTGGTCGTGCGAGAGACCGTCCGTGTCGACCTCGCTCCGAGCCTCCGACAGGAGCGAGTTCGTTTTCGTCTGGACGTCGCCCGGATTGATCGCCGCACTCGGGTCGAGCGCGACGTAGAGGCTGATCGCGCGACCCTTGGACGCGCGGAAGCCGGCAAGTTCGCGCAGCACGTCAGTGGTAGCGTTCGCAGCCATCTCCGCTGCTTTCATGCCCGCGGAACGCGAATCTATTCCTGCACTATCGGCAGAGCGCGAGGCGTACAAGCCCTTCCCGAGCGCAGAGGCACGCGAAGGCGAGCTCTATCTCTGCGGTGAGCGGGGCGCGTAGGCGGGAACGTCTATCCGGCCTGATTCGTTAAATACAGCGAGGCCGAAATCCGGCCGTAGTCTTTTTCGTGGAGGAAACGTGAGCAACAACGAAGTACGAGAGCTGATCATCATCGGCGGGGGCCCCGCCGGCTACACCGCTGCGCTCTACGCGGCGCGCGCGAATCTCAAGCCGCTCGTGATCGAAGGCTTCCAGTGGGGCGGCCAGCTGATGATCACCAGCGACGTCGAGAACTATCCGGGCTACGCCGACGGGGTCATGGGCCCGGAGATGATGCAGGACTTCAGGCGCCAGGCCGAGCGCTTCGGCACGGAGTTCCTGACGGACGACGTGACCCGCGTCGACTTCTCGGAAGAGCCCTACCGGGTGTGGGTCGGGGACGACGAGTACCGGGGCGAGGCGGTCATCGTCGCCACCGGCGCAACCGCGCGCAAGCTCGGACTGCCGAGCGAGGAGGCGCTCCAGGGCCGCGGCGTCACGTACTGCGCGACCTGCGACGGCGCCTTCTACCGGGAGAAGGAGGTCATCGTCGTGGGCGGCGGCGACTCCGCGATGGAGGAGGCGAGCTTCCTGACGAAGTTCGCGTCCAAGGTCACGGTCGTGCACCGGCGCGACGAGTTCCGGGCCTCCCAGATCATGATCGACCGCGCCCGCGCGAACCCGAAGATCGAGTTCGTCATGAACGCGCTCGTCGACGAGGTACTCGGCGTCGACGGCAACAAGATGACCGGAGTCCGGCTCCGGAACACGATCACCGACGACACGTGGACGATTCAGGCGGACGGTCTGTTCGTCGCGATCGGCCACGA
>DHWI01000105.1:15481-18736 GCA_002413095.1 Thermoleophilia bacterium UBA5186 | reverse complement strand
CCGAACACGGCGCTCTTCGTCGACCAGCTCGAGCACGACGAGGCCGGCTATCTGGTCACGCAACCCGGATCGACAGACACGAACGTTCCAGGTGTGTTCGCCGCCGGCGACGTCCAGGATCACACCTACCGCCAGGCGGTCACCGCAGCCGGGTCAGGTTGTATGGCGGCGCTCGACGCGGAGAAGTTCCTCGCAGCGCGCGAGGGGCATCCCGGCACAGCGGCGACGGCGCCGCGTCCGGAAGCCGCGGAGGTCTAGCCGAACCGCGGTCTACCCTCGCGGGGTGGCCGAATCCGCACGCTGGGTCGATGTCCTCGACCCGGACCAGGCGCAGCTCGACGAGGCGCTCCCGCGCAAGCTTGCTGACCGCGTCGTGGAAAGGATCCTCGAGCCGCACACGCATGAGGACGAGCCGCGCCCGACCCTCGAATCGCACGGCGAGTACGTCTTCGGGGTCTTCGTCGTCGCGGTCGACGAGCCGAAGAACGACCGCATCTACTACCAGGAGATCAACGTGGTCGTCACGCGCGACCTCGTGCTCACTGTGCGCAAGACGCCGCCCGACGGGAAGCCGTTCGATCCGGAAGAGATCCGCGAGGCGTGTGAGCAGCCGAAGGCGCCGGGGATGATCGCCTACCACGTCGTCGATACGGTCGCCGAGCGCTACCTCGACCTGATCGACGACCTCAACGACGAGATCGACGAGCTGGAGGACAACGTCGACGAATGGCCCGCCGCCAAGGTGAGGACGCGCATGTCGCATCTGCGGCACGACATGCTCCGGATCCGCCGGACGGTCGCGCCCACGCGGGACGCGGTACGACGCGTCGTCGACGACCGGATCGAGCTCGAGGGTTACGACCTCTTCCCGCCGGAGATCGACGTCCACTTCTCCGACGTGTACGACAAGCTGCTGCGAGCCACCGAAGGTCTCGAGCTCTCTCGGGATCTCCTCGGCGGCGTGCGCGACTACGCGCAATCAAAGGTCTCGATCGACCAGAACGAAGTGATGAAGCGCCTGACCGCGATCGCGTCGCTGCTGCTAGTGCCGACCTTCATCGTGGGCGTCTACGGTCAGAACTTCCGCCACCATTTCCCCGAGCTCAATTGGCAGTACGGCTACCTGTGGTCGTGGGGGCTGATTCTCGCGACGACGGTCGGGCAGCTCTGGTACTTCCGCCGCAAGCGCTGGATCTGACCGGCGCGGCCGCGCTTTCTCCGGACACTTGCGCTCCCCAGGCGCCCATTGTCGGAAAAGGCCCCGTCGCTACGCTGAACCCGTGCCGATCTACATCTGCCCGAACTGCAAGGACCGCTCGATCGACGTGGATGGCTACGAGGAGTTCTCCGGCCGCGCGCCTGCGTGCCACCGCTGCGGCTTCGGGTTTCTGTTCGAGCTGATGGACGACTACTACCCGGCGCCGAACGCGGGTCTCGTCGTCTGCGATCAGGAAGGGCGCGTGCTCGCCGCGGGACGCGGCGTTTTCGAGCTGAGCGGCCTCGGCGAGGCCGAGTTGCTCGGCCGCGACGTGGTCGACGCGTTCGGGCTCGCCGGGTTCGAGGATGGGAAGAATCCGGCTTCGCTCGCTCTCGAGTGGGGCGTCCGGCGGCTTGGCGAGCGGCTCGAGCTCCAGACGAAGGCAGGTATCCGAAAGGCGGTGACTGGAGACTTCTTCCCCGCGCTCGACGACGACGGCGGCCTACTCGTCGTGCTCGCGCCGCGCTCGACCCCGACTTAGTAACAGTCTGTTACTTGGACAGTTCGGGGCGTGGCGCCGGGGCGGCGTCCACTCGGCTCGACGGGCAGAGGTCGTTCAGGACGCACTCCTCACACAGCGGTCGGCGCGCGATACACACGCGGCGGCCGTGCCAGATCAGCAGGTGCGGGAAGATCGCCCACTCCTCGCGCGGCACGAGCCTCATCAGATCCTGCTCGATCTTGACCGGATCCTCCTGCTTCGTGAGGCCCAGCCGCTGCGACAGGCGGCGCACGTGAGTGTCGACCACGATCCCGACCGGCCTCCCCCGCTCCGCCGAGACCACGTTCGCGGTCTTGCGCGCGACGCCCGGCAGCCGCAGCAGGTCGTCGAAGTCGTCGGGCACTCGGCCGTCGAACTCCTCGAGCAGCATCGTCATCGTGCCGCGGAGCGCCTTCGTCTTCTGCCGGAAGAAGCCCGTCGCGAAGATGTCGCGTTCGAGCTCCGCCGGCTGGACCGCGAGGTAATCCTCGGGCCGCCGGTACTTGGCGAAGAGCTTCTCGGTGACCTTGTTCACGTTCACGTCGGTCGTCTGCGCGGAGAGCATCACGGCGACGAGCAGCTCGAGGTCGCTCCGCGAGCGGAGCGCGATCCCCGCGTCGGGATGCACTGCCCGCAGACGCTCGATGATCGGACGGACCCGCTCGCGCTTGGGTCCGACGCGCCGGCGCGCCTCGTGGACGTAGCTGCGCGGCATCTACGCGACGTTACCGATCCCGCAGCTAGCGTCCGGGCCGTGCCGACGCTCCACTTCATCCGCCACGGCGAGACCGACTGGAACGCGGGCGGTCGCATGCAGGGCCACAGCGACGTTCCGCTCTCTGCACGTGGCCGGGAGCAGGCGGAGGAGCTGGCGGCTCGCCTCGCCGCTTGGCCGATCGGCGCGATCTACTCGAGCGACCTGCGCCGCGCGCTCGACACGGCCCGACCGCTCGCACACCGCCTCGGCCTCGAATCGGTCATCGATCCCGTCCTCCGGGAGCGCAATTTCGGCGTGTTCGAAGGGCTCCACGACTCGGAGGTCGAAGCCCGGCTCGACGATTCCGCGGCCTTCTGGCGCGATCCCGACACGCGGCCTGACGACGGCGAGAGCCGGCGAGAAGTCTGGAACCGCGTCAGCACCTTCCTCGACGGGCTACTCGAGGATCAGCCCGCGGACGAGATCGCCATCGTGAGCCACGGCGGGCCCATCCGGCTCGCGGCCGCTTATCTCGCGCACGAGGACATCGGGTCGATGACCTGGCGCGAGGTTGCGAACGTCAGCGTGACGACGGTCGAGGTCAGCGACTAGCGGCAAGGGCAGGCGTCGCCGGCGGCGGCGCGTTCCTCAGCCGCGGGCCTGCGCAGACCAGATCGAGCGCCGGACAGGTTGCGCACACGAATTCGGTCGGCGTCGGGACGAACTCGCCGGCGTGGATCCGCGCGATCGCCGCGGAAAGCTCGGCCTCGAGCTCGGAAGCCTGGGCCTGCGAGAACGTCGTCGAGACGACCGCGTCAG
>DHWI01000105.1:15304-15444 GCA_002413095.1 Thermoleophilia bacterium UBA5186 | reverse complement strand
AAGCACGCGAGCGCGTACACGAGGCGCTGTAGCCGGTAGTCGGCCTCGACGATCTCCTCCGGCGTGACTTCCGCAAGCGAGTTGGTCTTGTAATCGAGGACGAGGGCGCGGTCGCCGCCGAGGTGCACCACGTCGAGGTA
>DHWI01000105.1:13776-15259 GCA_002413095.1 Thermoleophilia bacterium UBA5186 | reverse complement strand
CGCCGTCGAGGGTCGCGATCCGGCGCGCGAGCTCCGACCCGCAGTAGCTCTCGACGAAGCCCGCAATGCGCGTGAGCTCCTCCTCGGTCACGGTCGGATACCAGACACGTACCTGTTCCGCGTCGGCCGCTATCGGCGCCGCGAGGTCGACCTGCTCGAGCAGCTTGTGCGCCGCGTCGCCGATTTCGGTGGCAGCGAGACCGCCTGCGCCGCCGGAAGCCCCACGCTCCGGACGCCGCTCGCGCATCCCGGCCACCCGCTGCGCGTAGTAGCGGTACGAGCACTGCTCGAAGAGCGAGAGCGCCGTGAACGACAGCCGCCGCACGCGATGCACCGGCGCGACCGGGAGCGGCGCGAGCGGCGGCAAGACGGGGGTGGTACGCGGCCTGGGAATGTCCTCCGCCTGGGTGAAGAGCGCGAGCTGGCCGTCCTCGACCAGGACCTCCACCGAGTCGGGCGGCTGAGCGCGGAACCGGTCGATGCGGACGAGCACGGATGCGCCTCCACGCTCCACATCCAGCGGCTCGTCGCCGGCGGCCTCGAGCTCCGCCTCCGCGTCGAGCCGGCCGAGCACCCAGCCGATCGGCGTATTCGCGTCTGCCGGCTTCCCGCGGTCGATCGCGCCCGAGACGATCAGGCGCTCCTTCGCCCGCGTCATGGCCACGTAGTAGAGCCTGAGCTTCTCGGCCTCCTCCTCAGTCTTCCGCCTCTCGCGCACGGCCTCGTACTCGAAGGCGCCGCGGCGCATGCTCGTGCTCGGATCGGCGACACGGAAGCCGAAACGGCCGTCGGAAAGGGCGAGGATCTCGTCGGAGGCGGGCGGCGCCTTGTCGCGCCCGGCGTCGGCGACGATCACCACTTTGAACTCGAGACCCTTCGCGGCGTGGATCGTCAGGAGCCGGACCGCGTCAGCCCCCTCCTCCTCGGCGACGGCCTCGAGCTCGCGCGCGCCGACCGCGTCCTGCGCGGCCACAAAGCGGATGAAGCCCTCGACGTCGGCGCCGCGCAGCTCCTCGTACGAGCGGGCGAGCCGCGCCAGCTTGCGCAGGTTCGCGTAGCGCCGGCGGCCGTCCCACTGAGCCAGGACGGCGAGGTCGTAGTCGTGCTCCGAGACGATCGCGTCGCAGAGCCGCTCGAGCGACAGTCGCCCCATCGCGCCGGCAAGCCGCTCGTAGCGCTGCCGGAACGCTTTCAGCATCCTCGCGTCGTCCTCGGCGAGCGCCGGGGGAGTCTCGCGCTCGAGCCCGCTGAAAAGTGGCCGACGGCCGGCGGCGTCCCGAATCAGCACGAGCGCGTCGTTCGACACGCCGACGAACGGCGACGCGAGCACCGTCAGCAGCGCCTCGTCGTCGTAGCGGTTCTGCAGCAGCCGGAGGTACGCGAGGAGGTCGACGACCTGCTGCTGGCCGAAGTACCCGCGTCCCGTGGCGCGGTAGGTCGGAAGCCCGAGCGTCCGCAGCTCCTCCTCGTACCACTCGGCGTC
>DHWI01000105.1:8992-13606 GCA_002413095.1 Thermoleophilia bacterium UBA5186 | reverse complement strand
CCTGGAACTCGTCGACCATCACGGAGCGGAACCGCAGCGCCTCGCGCTCGCGTATCTCCGACCGGTCGCGGAGGAGGTCGCGCGCCGCGAGCTGGAGGTCCTCGAAGTCGAGGGCCGATTCGCGCTCCTTCGCGGCTGCGTACACGAGCGCGAAGGCGTCGAGGAGCTTCTGCAGGAGATCGCGGTCGCGCGCGGCCGTCTGGTCCAGCGCGGCCTGCTCGACGCCGCGCCGCGCCTCCTCGTACGTGGCCCCGCGCTCGCCGCGGGCGCGGAACGGGCCGAGATCGAGCAGCCTGTCGGCGCGCGGGTCGTCGAGGAGAGGCAGGACGCCCGTCGCCGACGCGCGTTGGGCGTCTGTCGCTGCGGCGTCGTCGACGAGGCAGCGCGCCGCGTCCTCGAGCGCGGCCACGCTCTGCGCGAGCTCCGGCCGCTCCCCGAGCTCGAGCACGAGCTCGCGGCCCGCGGAGCGCAGCGTCTCGTAGATCCCGGTGAGCATCCGGCGCAGCCCGGCGGTCCCGTACGTCGCGAGCAGCTGCAGCCGCGCTGGGTCGTCGCCGGCGCAGAACTCGGCCAGCGCAGCGTCGAACGCCTCCTTGCGGATCACCATGCCCTGCGAGTCGTCGAGCTCACGGAAGCGCGGGTCGAGCCCGGCTGCGAACGGGTGAGCCTTCAGCAGGCGAAGGCAGAAGCCGTGGATGGTCGAGATCCACGCGCCGTCGAGCTCGCGGGCGAGGTCGGGCCGCCCGCGCTCGTGCAGGGCCGCGCGGATGCGGGAGCGGAGCTCGGCCGCCGCCTTGCGCGTGTAGGTGATGACGAGCAGCGAGTCGACGTCGAGCCCGTCGTCGCACACCGCGCGGACGAACCGCTCGACGAGGACCGACGTCTTGCCGGTGCCGGCGCCCGCCGAGACGAAGACCTCGCCTCGGGCCTCGACCGCCGCGATCTGCTCAGGATTGAGCTGCGTCATGCGCGCCTGATCCGGCACATACGCCACAGCGAGCACCAGCTCGGGCACTCGCCGCCCTTCGGGTCGTGGCGGACGTCGCCGAGGCGGATCCGCTGCGCGAGCTCGCCCGCCTTCACCTTCGCGCCCTCGACCTGCTCCCAGAACGCGTCCTCGTCGAGGTAATCCGTCTTGACGTAACCCGGCAGCGTCTCGCCGTCCGCCGCGCGAAGGAGCCCGCGTGCGCGCCGCTCGCCCGCGAGCGGCCGGTAGACGCCGCCGAGCGGCTCGATCCCGACGAGGTCCCGCAGGACGAGCATGTAGAGCGGGATCTGCAGGCGCAGCTCGGTCTCGATCTCGCGTGCGGAGTGGGCGTGCTTGCCCGACTTGTAGTCCTGGACGATCCCGCGAGCGCTGAAGGGATCGACGTCGATGCGATCGATCTTTCCGGAGAGCTTGATCCCGTCGATCTCGAGCCCGCGCTGCAACTCCTGCGGCGCGCGGTCGGAGCCGAACAGCACCTCGAAGCGGCGTGGCACGAGCGGCCGGTCGTCCTGCGCCTCCTCGCGGACGAGCGCCTCGAGGTCGCGCCAGAGCGACTGGTCGAGCTCGCGCCGCTGCATCTCGGTCATCTCCATGCGCACGCCCGAAAGCGCGTGGTCCAGGCACTTGCGCATGAACCGCACCGCGTCCTCGACGCGCTCGGCCGGGACCCCTTCCGTCCCGAGCTCCTTCGGGAGACCCGCGAAGAACCGGTGCAGCGCCGTGTGCGCGACGCTGCCGCGGAGCTTGGCGTCGACGTCCGCGTCGATCGTCTTCGGGTCGAGGAAGCGCTCGACGAACCACGCAGACGAGCAGTCGGCGAAGCGCTCGAGCTCGGTGACGTTGAAGGTCGTGCGCTGCGCGAGCCGCTCGAGCACGAGCGGATGCGTCAGGCGCGTGCGCCGGTCGAACGCGCGCAGAGCGCGCTGCAGGCGCCGGTCCCACGCGTAGGCGCGCGCAACGTGCTCGGCATCGTCCCGGTCGGTGGCGGCGAGGGCGGCAAGCCCGCGCAACCGCTCGCGCTCGGACGGCGCGGTCTCGAGCGGCCACGTGAGCGCGGAGAGCGGACGGCGCCGCGTCCAGCGGACGACGTCGTCCTCGGGGAACAGCGACTTGAGCTCGTCCCAGAACGGGCTCGCCTCGCGGGGGCTGCCGTCGTCGGTGGCCGCCTCGCGGACGAGGTAGAGCCGCTCGGTCGCGCGGGTGCAGGCCGTGTAGAAGAGGTAGCGGTCGCGGCTCACGCTGTCGGGTCGCAGCAGCCGTGCACCGCGGCGATCCGCGAGCTCGCGGCGCCGGTCGTCGTCGAGGAACGGCGTCTCCCGGCCGCGGCGCGGGAACGAGCCCTCCTCGAGCCCGAGCACGAAGACGGCCTCGAACCGGCGAGTGCGGGCACGCAGGACGTCGGTGACGGTGACGCGCCCCTCCGTCGCCGGGGCAAGCCGAACCTCGGTGCGTTCGAGGGCGCCAAACACGTCTTCGCGGGACAGCTCCTCCCCGCGTCGCCGCCAGGCGTCCAACTCTTCGAGCGCCCGTTCCACGGTTGCCGCGGCCCGCAAGTCCTCCCGGGACGACTCGCTGACAGGCGGCGCCTCGAGCCCGTAGGCAGCGCGCAGCATCGCGGGCGCCAGGTCGCGGACCGCCCCGACGACTTCGGCCGTGTCGCGAAGGGCGTCCAGCTGTGGGATCGGCGCACCGCGCAGGTGCGCGAACTCTTCGACGATTCGCTCGGGCGTGTGCACGGCGCGCCCGCGCAGGCGACCTTCGACGAAGTCGACGCCGGGGCGTGGGATCCCCGAGTACGGGCTACGCAGGAACGAGAAGACGTCGGAACGGCCGCCGCCGAGCCACGCGAACCGGAGCAGCGCGAGCAGCGCGCGGCCGAACGGGGTCTGGCCGAGCTTGCCGTAGCCCTCGAAGGCGAACGGCAGCCCGAGTGTCCCGAGCGCCGTCTCGAGGGGCGCGCGCAGCCGGTCGAGCGAGGGACTGACGATCCCGATCTGCTCCGGATCCATCCCGCCGCGCAGGAGAGCAGCGACCTCTTCGGTCACGAGCTCGAGCGCGCCCCGCGCTCCTGCCCCCTCGAAGAAGCGAATCGCGCCCTCGATCGGCGGCGCCTCGGCCGTGGGCGCGTCGCTGAACAGGTGCCGTTCGACGTGCGCGATCGCGGGATGCGCGTACTCGGACCACTTCGGCGGCAGCTCCTCGACCGTGCCGTTCGCGAGCGCGGCGAGATCCTCCGCGGTGCGTGCGAGCGAGGCGAAGGCGGGGCGACCGGGCTCGTAGGGAAGCGACACGGTCACCTCGGCCCGCGCCGACAACGCCTCGAGCAGCGACCACTCCGCGCCCGTCAGGTCCTCGAAGCCGTACGCGAAGACGGGCTCGCCGTGCCACGCGTCGAGGTCGCTCGCAAGCCGTTCGGCCGCGTGCCGCCGCAGGAGATCGGCATCCCACAACTCCAGGCGGTCGAGCTCGGCGCGGTACGCGGTGTAGAGGCCGCCCAAGTCGCCGTCCAGCTCGGCCGGATCGAGGAGCCCCGATTCGAGCTCCGAGACCGCGGACAGCAGCGCGTCCGCGAACCCGCCGAAGCGCGCTGATCGCGACAGCCCGTTCAGGGGCGCCGTTGCGATCGCGCGGCGGACCACGAACAGCCGCTGGAGCTCGGTCACGACCGGCCGGGCGCCGACCGACGAGCGGGCGAGTCGGCGGAAGACATCGTCGAACGTGCCGATCTCGCCCGCGAGGAGCGCCGGCCGGCGCCGCACGAGCTCGAGCTCGATCCGGTTGACGTCCGCCCGGTTCGGCACGATGAGGATCGGAGACCGATCGAGAGCGTCGAGATAGCGGTCGAGCAAGAGCTCCACCTTCCCGGCATTCGCCGGGCCAGCCAGCAATCTCAGACCCACCTACCCAGGATAGAGCCCGGGTTGGACGGCTCCGCGCGGGCGTCCGAGAGAAACCCGGAACGTGCGCGAAAGGGAGTCAGGCGGCGTCGACGAACGGCGCGGGCGGCCCGCGCGTGGCGAGGAACGTGCACGTGTAGCAGGTGCGGCGCAGCTTGCAGCGCCGCACGTCGCAGCGCACGTCTACGCCCTCGAGCCGCAGGCGCACCCGCGCGAGGTGGGCTTCCCCGTCACCGTGGAGGAGCGCGACGTCCCCGGGCCTCAGCTCGCGCGCAAGCCAGTCGGCGACCTCGGATGGGCGCTCGAGCGAAACCTGCGTCGCGCCAAGCTCAGTCCCCGCCAGCAGCTCGCGGTACGGGCCGGCGCACTCGCCCACCGTGACGAGAACGTCGGCGTGCTCACGCAGAAGGAGCGCCGGTTCTCGGTACGTCTCCACCGTCTGCGGCTCGTTCTGGATCCCACCGTGCACGGCAATCCGGCGCTCGGCGGCAGTCGCACCGAGAGCCCGAATTGCAGCCCGGGCGCTGTGCGGACGGCTCTTGTAGTCGTCCGCGAGGATGATCGATCCGTTGGGTCCGGCGACCGGGCGCATGCGGCCGTCCTCGGGAACGAAATCGGCGATCGCGGCCAGCGTGCGCGCCGGCGGCACGCCGCACGCTGCCGCCGCCGCCACCGCGAGCGGGACGAGCGGCGCGAGGTGGAGCGCGTGCAGCCCGACCCGGCCGCTCA
>DHWI01000105.1:4495-8949 GCA_002413095.1 Thermoleophilia bacterium UBA5186 | reverse complement strand
TCGAGCAGCCGGACGTCGGTGTCGTCGCGCGTGCCCGTCCGCACCACCTTCGCGCGCAGTCCCTCGCCCATGGATCGGCAGAGCGGGTCGTCGGCATCGAGCACGACGGTGCCGTGGGCGGGAACCTGTTCGAGGAGCGCACGCTTCTCGCGGGCGACTCTCTCGACCGTTCGGTACGCGATCACGTGGTCGTTCGTGAGCATCGTCAGGACAGCCACGTCCGGCTCGACGAGGCTGGCCAGCCAGCGCATCTCTCCTGGTTGATCGCCGATCCCCACTTCGATGACGGCAAACCGATCGTCCTGCCCGACGCTCATCAGCGTCTCGGGGACGCCGTCAAGGCCGTTGGAGGTTTGCGGCGTCTTCGCCGTCGGGCCTTCCGTCGCGAGCGCCGCTGCGATCAGATCTTTCGTCGTGGTCTTGCCGAGGGAGCCCGTGACCGCGACGAACGTCACGGCACGGCAGCGCCCGACGTGGCGGCGGACCGGCGGTCCCGCCAGGGCGCGGCGCACTGTCCAGCGAACGGGCTTCGGGATCGCACCGACGATGCGAGGACGCAGCGCGAACCCACGGACCGCCCTGACGAAGAGGGATGAGCGGGGCGGGCTTGATCCGCCCCGCAGTATTGACGGCAAGATCCAGTTAGGCGGCGGCGGTAGCCGACTTCGGCCGGCGGCCGCGTCGCGCCGCTGCGTGGCCGGGCATCTTGCCGGCGCAGTCGTCGCACAGGTCCGCCTGCCTCGCGCCGCGTCGCGCGTCGGTGAATGTCATGCGCATCGTCGCGCCTTTGTTGTCTCCGACTTCCTTGCCACAATCGTCGCAGACGAGCACTGTCTTTCGAGCCAAGATTCCTCCTTGAGATTCCTGAACAGGGCGGGATACCTTACCGCAATGGTCCGCCGCTAACTAGGCCGCGCGCGCTCGGCGAATGCGCCACGAGCGAAGGAGGCTCAGCAACGCCTGCTCCTCGAGGTCGAGCCCGGTATCGCGCGCCGTGACGATCCGTAAATGCCGAGGGCGGAAGTCCTCGATCGTCCGACCGTCGAGATACTGCTCGACGACCGCGGGGCTCACGTACGACGCGCGAGTGACCGCAGGCGTATTTCCCAGCCGGTCCGCGACGCTCCTCATCACGGCTGCGACGCGGCGCTTCGCCTCTGCTTCCGACTCCGGAGCGCCGCGCTCCGCGAACGCAATCGCGGCGAGCAACGTGCCTCCCCACGTGCGGAAGTCCTTCGCGCTGAACTCTTCGCCGAGATATTCCTGGATGTACTCGTTCAGTCGCCGCGAGTGGAGGTTGGAGATCGTCCCCTCCTCGTCGTACCGAAACACGCGCCGCCCGCCGGGCAGCTTGAGCAGATCGCGCACCGCGTCGGCGAGCTCCGAGTCGACGAAGGCGGTGCGAACAAGCACCTTGTGCTTGCCGCGGAAGCGGAACGCAATCGTGTTTCCGCGCACCGAAACGTGCCGTCTGGTCAGCGTCGTCACACCATACGTGCGCGATTCCCTGACGTAGCGATCGGATCCCGGGCGAAACCACGTTTGGTTGATCAGGCGGACCGCGATCGCCGACACGCGCAGCCGGTCGTACATGTCGCGCTCCATGTGCTCCGCCATCGCGGCGCGAAGCTCGGGAAGCGCCTCCGCGAACCGAATCAGGTTGTCGTACTTCGCCTGCTCCTGCCGAGCCCGATATTCCGGGTGGTACAGGTACTGGCGCCGGCCCGCCGCGTCGACGCCGGTCGCCTGCAGCTTCGCACCTGCCCGCGGCGAGATCCAGACCTCCTTCCATGCGGGGGGAATGACAAGCGTCTCGATCCTCGCGAGCTTTGCCTCGTCGGCGATCGGCTTTCCGCGCGAGTCGACGTAGCGGAACCGTCGCTTCGAGCCCGTGCGCCGCCACCCCCCTTTTCGCGCCATCGGCACCATCGTGTCCGCGACCGGGGCTCGCTAATCGCGCCAGTAGAATCGCGCGGCGATGGATGCGAACACGATTGTCGTTCTCGAGGGCGATCAGACCGGCCAGGAGTTGCTCGACGAAGCGCTGCGCGTCCTGCAGCCCGACGTGATCGGAGTCGCGCTGGACTTCCCCCGATTCGACCTCTCGCTCGAGTCCCGCAGGGCGACCGAGAACCGCATCGTGTACGAGGCCGCGGCGGCGATCCGCGAGCACGGACTCGGCCTGAAAGGCGCGACCGTGACTCCGGAAGGCCGCGACGACGTGGGCTCTCCGAATCGCATCCTGCGGGAGGAGATCGGCGGCCAGGTCATCGTCCGGACCGGCCGGCGCATCCCAGGAGTCGTTCCGCTCGGCGGTGTGCACGCTCCGATCTCGATCGTGCGGATGGCGGTAGGCGATGCCTACGGCGCGAAGGAATGGCGCGAGGGCGAGGGCGACGACGAGGTCGCATACCGCACCGAGCGGATCGAGCGGCGGATCTGCCGGTCGGTCGCCGAGTTCTCCTTTCGGCAGGCCGAGCGCACCGGCGCGAAGGTCTTCGGCGGGCCCAAGTACACGGTCAGTCCCACCTACGAGGGCATGCTCAAGGAGGAGATGGACACCGCCGCCAAGCGCCATCCCGACGTCCCGTACGAGCCGCAACTGATCGACGCGACGTTCGCGCTCCTGGTCGCGTCCACAGGCGCGCCGCTGGTGATTCCCGCCCTGAATCGCGACGGGGACATCCTCTCCGACCTCGTCCTGCCGCTCTTCGGCTCGATCGCCGGGTCGGAGTCGCTGCTCGTCGCGTTCAACGAGGAGTACGTCCCAAGAGCGGTCATGGCGGAGGCAGCGCACGGCACCGCACCGTCGCTCGAGGGGAAGAACGTCGCGAACCCGATGGCGATGATCCTTGCCGCGGCCGCGCTGCTCGCCTACGGGGACGAAGAAGCGCAGCAGGCAGGCCGTGCGATTCGCGAGGCATCTCTTGAAGCGGTCTCAGAAGGCGTCCGGACCGCCGACCTCGGTGGCCACGCCGGCACGTCGGAGTTCACGGACGAGGTCATCCGGCGCACGCGGACGAAGCTCGAGATCTGGGCGACGCATTAGTTCTTCCAAATGCCGGTAATCGGCAGCGCACCCGCCGAGTGGCCGAGCCGGCGCAGCCCCCAGGCATCCTCGATCGTCCGCAGCAACCCGTAGTGGCTCAGCACGGGCGCGTACTTCGACCCGGGGCGCACCGTCGGACCGAGCGCGAGCGCGAGCGTCTCGCCGCCTCCGCCGACGTTCGTCGAGCCCTCGTCGAAGACCACGAAGATCACGCTGTTTTTGAGCTGCGGGCTCTTGAGCAGCGCCTTCGTGACGCGGGCGAGCCACGCGTCCCCGGTCTGGACCGGGCAGTCGTGCATGCTGTTGCACAGGTCGGGGACGAGGAGCGCGAAGTCGGGCAGCTTGCGGCGTGAGAGATCGCGCCAGAGTTGTCCGAACGGGACGACCCGGTTCCGCCGCGCCGGCTTGGCGAGAACGGCGTTGAAGTAGAGGAACGGGTCGTGCTTCTTCGCGTAGCGCCCCAGCGATGGCCCGGTCCAGCCCGGCGACGGCAACCCCTCCGCGTAGGTCTTCCACGTCTTCTTCGCTCGCTCGAGCGAATCGGCGAGGCTCGGAGCGGAGACCGTGCAGTCCGTGCAGTCCGACGTGATGCCCTGGGTGGAGCCGGAGACGAGCGCGAGGTAGTTCGGCAGGCTCGGATGGGTCACGCCGCGATATCCAGCGAGCTGGGCGTACCTGGCGGCGAGCGCGTCGAACGTCGGGGCGGAGCCGAGCACCGACGAACGCTCCTTGTTCTCGAAGACGATCACGAACACGTGCTTGAAGGCCGGCACCGCCCGTGGCCCCGCGGAGCCCCCCGGGACGAGTACAAGCGCCGCGAGCGCCGCAAGGAGGAGCCTGCGCACCGAATCAGGCTAGCGGCGGAACACGACAGTAGGCGCGGTCACCGCCGGCGCTGTGAGGACGTCGAAGGTGCAGATCCCGTTCGGGCTCGGCGGAACGGCCGGAATCGTCCCGCTCCAGCGCCCTGCCGCGTCCAGCCGAACTCGAGCGTAGGGAGCGTCGTTGCGGCGCAGCTCGACATTGTCCGGCAGCGGACCGTGCAGCTTCAGCCGAAGCGAGCCTCCACGGCAGCCGTAGGCGAGCACGCGGACGTGGCCCGCGACGCGCTGCGTCCAGACGGAGATTCGCGCAGGCAGATCGAGCCGCCAGAGGACGATCCCTGGGGTGATGGACTTGACCGGGCGCCCGACGAAGGCCACCGGATAGAGAGAGGCGATGTAGCGGGTCGTCACGCCGGCGAGGCGGCCATCCGGAGTCGGCGCGACGCGCGTCTGCGGCAGGCCGCCGGGCACGGACACCCCGCCGAGGTCGTAGATGCGCTCGATCCGGCGGTTCCAGAACACGTTCTGCCAGACGGCGGGCCAGTTCACGTCGCCGATGAAGAGGTATGAGACGGGCCCGT
>DHWI01000105.1:2836-4433 GCA_002413095.1 Thermoleophilia bacterium UBA5186 | reverse complement strand
GTCGCGGTCGACGATCTCTTGACTCGCATCGATCGAGATCCAGACGAAGAGCGCGGCGAGCAGCGCCGGGAGGGTCGCAACGAACCGGCGCGGCACCAGCACGAAGGCCGCCGCGAGTGCTGCGGCGACAAGCGTTGCGATCAGGTCGAGATGCGCGCCCGGATGCCCCGTGGCATAGGCGATCAGCGGCTGGAGCGTGAAGGAGTCCGGGAACTGCGCCAGGATCGCGAACCTCGCCATCGGAAGCGCGGCGACAAGCGCGACGGCCCCGACGGCCGCGAGCGCGGTGGCCAATCTCGGCCGCGGAGCTCCCCGGTCGAGCCACACCGCCAGCCCGATGAACGCAACCGGGGCCAGGGGCAGCAGGTTGCGCTCGGCCAACAAACCGACGTGCCGAGACGCGAAGACGCCGACCTCGACCACGAACCACGCGCAGAGGGCCAGCGTCGTCGCGACATAGGCGGTCAGTCCGCCGCGCTCACGACGGAGGCCGACGAGGAGCGTCACCGCGCAGAGAGGCACGACGCCGGTCATGAGCACGAGGTCGCCGGCGTGGTAGAGCGCATAACGGAGCGCCTCGCTTGCGGGGTAGCTCGTCTCTCCCGCAGGCGAGTACGCGCCGAAGAGCGAGCTCAGGTTGCCGTCGGCGGCGAGCCGCCAGGCCGCCCACGCGCCCGCCAGCGCGACGAGCCCGGCGGCTGCGGGCCAGAGCCGGAGCGCCTCCCGTGGGCGACGGTCGAGGACGGCCTTGAGCGCCACGGCGGTCACGAACACGGGCAGGAGCACGAACGCCTGGAGCCTCGTCATCGCCGCGAGCGCGGCTGCAGCGACCAGCCAGCTCTGGCGCCGGAGCGTCGGTCGCTCGAGCGCGCGCGCGAGCGCCCACGCCGCGAGGACGAGCGCCGGATAGAACGCCACCTCCGTCATGACGAGCCCCGAATAGGCGAGCCCGGGAACCGCGACGGTCAACGCTGAGGCGACCAGGGCCCACGCGGGGCGGGTGAGCGACCGCGTCCAGAGGTAGACCGGCACCGCCGTGAGCGACATCACGAGCGCCTGCAGGAGCTTCAGCCAGTAGTAGCCGCGCTCGAGATCCGACACGGCAAGGGGCCCGCCGACGAGGGCGGGAAAGACGAGTCCGAAGAAGCCGATGTGCTCGTGCAGGACCTCGAAGCGGCCCGAGTGATAGAGGCTCTTCCCGAGCTCGCCGTAAACGACCTCGTCGGGCATGATCCACGGCGTGTGGACGCCGCGCGCTGCCGCGAAGCGCGCGAGCGTCGAACAGAACACCAACCCTGCAAGGAGGAAGCCGGGGCCGCGGAGGCGCCTCATGACCGCGCCGGCTCGAACGCGAATCTGGTCACCTTGACCGGTGCGTTTGTGAGGAGGTCGAACGAGCAGAGCCGGTGACCGGTCGGCGGAGAGACGGGGACGGTGAGTGCAATCGTGTCTCCCGTCGCCAGCTCGAAGCGCCGGAACGCACCTTCGTTGCGCAGCAGCCGGATGCTGCGCGGCCCCGGAGCCCGCACGGCGATCCGGAAGACGCCTCGGCGGCAGTCGTAGGCGAAGATCTTCGCGTGCTCGTCCACGACGCCGT
>DHWI01000105.1:2414-2574 GCA_002413095.1 Thermoleophilia bacterium UBA5186 | reverse complement strand
CTCTCCCAGACCGAGCTCCAGTAGACGTCGCCCGTGTAGACGAACGCGACCGGGCCTGCGGCAGCCTTGTCGATCCACCGCTGATCGGGCCCGAGGGTGGCCGGCTGGACAAGCGTGGCCTGGCCGGCGACAACGCGACTCGCCGAGACCGAGGCGGCGG
>DHWI01000105.1:0-2341 GCA_002413095.1 Thermoleophilia bacterium UBA5186 | reverse complement strand
CCGCCACGAACACCGCGACGCCGACCAGGAACGCAGCACTCGCGACGAGCTCGAGGTTCAGATGTGGGTAATGGAAGCCAAGGCGGTACAGCGGCATAAACGTGAACGTGTCCGGGAGCGCGGGCACCGAGACGAACCGCGCGACGGGCAGCGCGAGTAGCAGGACGGCGGCGCCGAGGGCCACGGCTCCCGTCGCGATCCGCGGGCGCGGCAGGCCGCGCTCGATCCAGAGCATCAGGCCGAGGAAGAAGAGCGGCGCGAGCCCGAAGAGATTCCGCTCGGCGAGGAGGCCGACGTGGCGCGAGGCAAAGATCCCGACCTCCGCCACGAGCCAGACGGTCAGCGCCGTCGTCGTGGCGAGGTACGCGCGCGCCTCGGGATCCGGACGGCTGCGCACCGCCTGGACGAGCAGGAGAGCGAAGGCGCAGACCGGGACGACGCCCGTGAAGACGAGCGTGTACTCGGCGTGGTAGAGGACGAAGCGCAGCGCGTCCACGACGGAGTAATGCGTCTCCCCCGCCGCCTGGTAGCCGCCCAGGACCTGGCTGAACGGTCCACCGTGGCGTAGCCGGTACGCACTCCACAGGACGGCCAGCACGACAGTGCCCGCCGCGAACGGCCAGAATCGGCGTGCCCGGCGGGGGTCGCGCGCCAGCAAGAGATCGATCGAGAGCGCGGTGAAGAACACCGGGAGGAGCACCGCGGCCTGCAGACGGGTCAGCGAGGCGAGGGCGATCGCGCCGAGCGCAAGCAGTTGCGAGCCGACCGTGCCACGAACGAGCGCCCGCGCGATCGCCCACGCCGCGAGCAGGAGGATCGGGTAAAACGCGACCTCGGTCATGATCAGGCCGGAGTAGACGAGCCCGGGGATCGCAACCGTCAGCGCTGCCGCGGCAAACGCCCCGAACCGCGTGAGGAACGCGCGGCCCCAGAGGTAGACCGGCACGGCGGCGAGCGACATGGCGAGGGCCTGGAGTCCCTTCAGCAGGTCGTAGCCCGTTTTGAGGTTCCCGATCCGAAGCGGCCCGCCCACGAGCGCCGGCGAGACAAGGCTGAAGAAGCGCGTCGGCTGTCCGAGCAGGTCGAGGCTGCCGTGCTCCCACAGGCTACGGCCGAGCAGCCCGTACAGCATTTCGTCCGGCGCGATCCACGGGGTCGGGATCCGCTCCGCCGCCCACCAGCGCAGAGTGGTCGAGAGGCCGACGAGCGCCGCGAGGGCGATCCCGGCTCGAAGCGGGCTCAGCCGCGGCACGACGACGAATGATGAACGAATAGAGTAAGCGCCCGTGAGGATCGGGGTCCCGAGCGAGTCGGCGGCCGGAGAGCGCCGCGTGGCGCTCGTCCCGGAGAGCGTCGGACGGCTCGTTCAGGCGGGTTTCGAGGTCGAAGTCGAGCCGGGGGCCGGAGAGCGGGCGTCGTTCCTCGACGAGGCGTACACCCAGGCCGGCGCGACGGTCGGAGGCGGCGCGTGGGACGCCGACGCGATCGTCAAGGTGCAGAAGCCGAGCGCCGACGAGGCCGCACGGCTGCGCGACGGACAAGTGCTTGTGGCCTTCCTCCAGCCGCTGACCGACCGGGAAGGGATCGAGCGGCTCGGCGAGCGCGGGGTGGTCGCCTTTGCGATGGAGTCGATCCCGCGGATCACGCGTGCGCAGGCGATGGACGCGCTCTCTTCCCAGGCGACCGTGTCGGGGTACAAGTCGGTGCTGATCGCAGCGGATCGCCTGCCGCGGTTCTTCCCGATGCTGATGACTGCTGCGGGGACCGTGGCGCCCGCCAAGGTGCTGGTCCTCGGGGCAGGCGTCGCCGGCCTGCAGGCGCTCGCGACGGCGCGGCGCCTCGGCGCAGTCGTGTCCGGATTCGATGTTCGGCCGGCGGTGCGCGAGCAGGTGGAGAGCCTGGGCGCGACCTTTCTCGACCTCGGGGTGACCGGCGAGGAGACCGAAGGCGGGTATGCCAGCGAGCTGACCGCGGAGGAGCAGCAGCGGCAGCAGGAAGAGCTCGCCCGCGTGATGGCGGACTACGACGTGGTGATCACGACCGCGCTCGTTCCCGGGCGTCCGGCTCCAAAGCTGATTCCGGCGGCAACCGTTGCGGCGATGCGGCCCGGCTCCGTGATCGTCGATCTCGCGGCGGAGGCGGGAGGCAACTGCGAGCTGACCGAGCCGGGCTCAGAGATCGAGCGCGACGGCGTGACGATCGTCGGGCTGACGAACCTGCCGGCGACGATGCCGTACCACGCGAGCTCGCTCTACGCGCGTAACGTGACCGCGCTCCTCCAGCACCTGGCTCCCGAGGGGGAGCTTCAGCTTGACTTCGAGGACGAGATCACGGCGGGCGC
>DHWI01000217.1 GCA_002413095.1 Thermoleophilia bacterium UBA5186 | reverse complement strand
TCGCCGGGATGGTCGATGTCGCCGCGGACGAGGCGCTCGAGCATCCGCCAGAACGGCGGCAACGAGACGACCGCGAACACCGCCCGCGGGAACCGGTCGAGCGCCACCTTCGCGCTCCAGGAGGCGGCGGCGTTCGGACCGAGCGTCCTGACGACCTCCTCCGCGTACGCGTCGAACGTGTCGGTCTCGCCGGCGAGCAGCCGCAGCGTGTGCTCGGCGGCGATTCTCGCGCTGACGAACGCCTCGTACATCCCGTCGCCGGAAAGCGGGTCGACGAGCCCCGCGGCGTCGCCGATCAGCGCGATCCGACCGTGGGCCGGCAGGGCGTCGGGACGGCGCATCGGCAGCCGGTAGCCGCGAACGTCGGTCAGGTCGCCTGCGTCCACGCCGTGCTCGATGCAGAGCCGCGCGAGGTGCTCCCGCAGACGCGGGCCTTCGCTCTCCCAGCCGCCGATCCCGAAGTTGACGTGGTCGCCCTTCGGAAAGACCCAGCCGTACCCGCCCGGCACGTTCCCGAGCTCGAGCACGAGCCGCCCGGCGTAACGCTCCCTTTCGACCCCAAGTAACAGACTGTTACTAAGTCGATAGGAGAGATTGCCCTCGAGGGCGACGCCGATCCGGTGACGCTGTTCGAGGCCCGCCGAGCGGCCGACCGTGCCGTTGACGCCGTCGGCGCCGAGCAACGCGAGAGCCCTCACTGGAGCACCGTCGACGGTCAGCGAAACGCCGTCCTCATCCGCGACGATCCCCGTTACCTGGACGCCGTCGCGGAAATCGGCTCCTTCGCGCGCGCACGCGCGCGCAAGAAACTCGTCCAGACGGCGCCGCTGCGTCATCAAGCACAGCGGCTCCATGCTCGGCCGCTCGATCGAGCGGCCGTAGCGAAGCCGGACCTCGAATCGGTCGACCGTGTCCTCGACGACGGGCGAGACGTCCACCGGCAGCTCGCGGACTGCGCGATACGTCAGGCCGCCGCCGCACGGCTTGTCGCGCGGGAAGCGGGCCCGGTCGACGACGAGCACACGCGCGCCCGCTCGCGCGAGGCGCAGTGCTGCGGTCGAACCCGCGGGTCCGGCTCCAACAACTGCGACGTCGAACTGCTCCAAGGTGGGGGCGGGAGGATTCGAACCTCCGTAGGCTGAGCCGACGGGTTTACAGCCCGTTCCCTTTGGCCACTCGGGCACACCCCCAGAAGGAGGGCCATTCTAGCGGCGCTACAATCCGCGGCTCGCCCTCTTAGCTCAGTTGGTAGAGCACCTCCATGGTAAGCCGGTGCAACCGGCCTCACTGCCGATTCGGCTTCTTGACGAGTCGCGACATCCGAATCAGCTCGCCGCGCGTAGTGGAAATGAGATGAGCCAGACACTTGCGCGCATCGGGATTCTGCTCGCGATCTTCGCGACCGGCCTCATCCTCTCGGCGCTGCTTTCGAGTTGTGGGAGCGGCTACGGCGGCGGCGGCGGCGGTGGAGGTAAGTCGAACACCGGCGGTACGAGCACCAGGAAAGGCTATTGAGAATCAAGAGGCCCGCAAAAGGCTCGTGTACTCGGGCAGCCTCTCTCCATGAGCGCAAGATTTCTTTCGAATACCGTGCGCGGGCCAGCGCTCGCCGGCCGAACGCACCGACCAGAAGGAGACCCATGCGAAGGACAATCTTGGCAGCCGGTCTCGCCGCGTTCCTCCTGCCGGCCGTTGCACTGGCCGCGGGAACGTCGATGAGCCCCATTGTCTCCAGCAAGCTGTCCGGTAAGACCGAGGTGCCCAAGGGCGACCCGAACGGGACAGGCATCGTCTTCCTCCACCTGAACGCGACGAAGGGCAGCGCGTGCTGGGAGTTCAAGGGCATCAAGAACATCGGAACGCCGCAGGTGGCCCACATCCACAAGGGCGCGCGCGGCGTGGCCGGCCCGGTCGTCGTTCCGCTCGGCGGCGCCTACAAGGCCAAGGGCTGTGCTAAGGCCGCGACGAAGTTGATCGCCGCGATCGAGCAGCATCCGAACCGGTACTACGTGAACATCCACAACGCGAAGTACCCGGGCGGAGCGATCCGCGGCCAGCTGGTCGCGGGGATGATCGCCGGCTAGCAAGCACCCTCGTGCGGGGCCCGCGCCGCAGGCCCCGCACCCCCTATCCGAACGCGCCTGTGCACGATCGCGAGTCGTGACCTCCCGCAGCTCCCACCCGGGTTTGCTTGGGGATCGCTCTTCCATGCCGACTGCAGGCCGGCGTCGTGCGCGATAGCCGGTCTCGGGAACGTTGGTCGTCCTTCGGCGAAAGCAGCCCGCTGAACCAGCTGTGGGCTGCGAGCGCGGAGTGTGTCGCGGGCGATCGTGCCCAGGCCAGATCGTGACCAGCAACTCCGTCAGCAACAACGCGGGGGGACTCAAGGAGACGGAGGCAACCTGCCCCTCAGGGAAGCAAGACGTGGGTGGAGGGGCCCAGCCGATCAGTAGTCCGGCGTACTACGCGGCCGGCTACCCGGTGGGCGACAACGCGTTCCACGCAATCGGGTCCTCCCCCGCCGGACCTGCCTTTTCCGTTCGGGCATTCGCAATCTGCGCGACGGTCGCCGGACAGGTCGCCCTCGAGAAGCCGCGGCTACAATCCGCGGCCTGCCCTCTTAGCTCAGTTGGTAG
>DHWI01000112.1:12525-22724 GCA_002413095.1 Thermoleophilia bacterium UBA5186 | reverse complement strand
TGCCGGCCGAGCTGCGTCAGCGAGCGCTGGTCGAGCGCCCGGTTCGTGACGACGACGGTCAGTGTCGTGTTCCCCGGCGGCGCGTGCTCCGCCAGCTGCTGCTCCAGCGCGGGGAGGAGGGGCCGGCGCGAGCCGTCCTCAGCGCGGTGCCCGCGGACGACGTTTCCCTCGCGATCGACGATCGCGCCGACCGAGTTCACGACCGTGAAGACCGCGACGCGGGTCTCGCCGATCCGCCGGAAGGCCGCGCCCTGGCCGCCGTCCTCGAGGCCTTCGAAGTCGAGGAACTTGCCGACGCTCGCCGACCGTCCGGCTCCGCGTGCACCGAGCGGGAACCAGCCCTCGCGGGCCGTGCGCGCGGCCGCGCGACCGAGCTCCTTGTCGGGATAGATCGAGTTGCCGCGGCGGAAGTCGAAGATGATCGCGCCCGCGACGAGCGGGATCCTCGTCCACTCCGCGACGTACTCGCGCTCCTTCAGCAGCTCCGCCGCGACGCCGGTTGCCGCCTCGAGGCCGTACGCCGACCCGCCTGCGAGGCAGATCGCGTCTGCGACCGGATAGTGCGCACCGAGCACACCGGGAGAGCCGCCGCGCACGTCGACCGCCAGCGACGCCGCCTCGGCGAAGCGAATGACCGTGCAGCCGGTCGGGCCTTCGTCGTACTCGGCGACGCCGATCCGGAGACCCGGGAAGTCGAATTCGAGGGCCGCGCCGTCGAAGTCCGTCTGCGGCTCCAGGCCGCCGCTGTCGTTCGTGAGCGTCACAGCGCGGCCGCCACCTCGCCCGCGAGCCCGGCGTTCGCCGCGATCAGATCCTTGTTCACGCGCACCGTGCGGCCGCCGCTCCGATCGTGCAGGAACGCGAGGACGAACGGCGTCACCTCCTGTCCATGGACTCCGCGGTCGCGCGCCTCCGCGAGCGCCTCCTCGATCAGCGGCTCGAGGTCGTCGAGGCTCTCGTCCGGCGGGCGGCCGAGCAATAGACCGGCGCCGCCGAGCTCCCAGTGGGCGCGTGCGACCGCGGCCGCCTCGGCAGGCGTCTCCACGCGAGCCGAGACCGCGGGTCCGCCGCGCGCGGCGTAGAAAAGCGGCAGCTCGTCGGTCCGGAAGCCGAGCACGGGCACGCCGAGCGTCTCGAGCACCTCCGCCGTCGCCGGGACGTCGAGCAGGGACTTCACGCCCGCCGACACGACAAGCACCTGCGTCCGCGCGAGCTCCCCGAGGTCGGCTGAGACGTCGGGCGGATCGGGGAAGCCGCGATGGACACCGCCGAGTCCGCCGGTTCCCATGAAGCGGATCCCGGCCTTGCGGGCGACCGCCAGCGTCCCGCCGACGGTCGTCGCTCCGACCGCGCCCTGGACGGCCGCCGCCGCGAGGTCGCGCGGCCCGCACTTCGTCGCCTCGGGGCCGAACCGCGCGAGTTCGTCCTCGTCGAGCCCGACTCGGACGACCCCGTCGAGCACGCCGATCGTCGCCGGGATCGCCCCGGCCGCCCGCACGCGACGCTCCGACTCGACCGCGACCTCGATGCCCTCGGGTGCCGGGAACCCGTGGGCGACGAGCGTGGTCTCGAGCGCGACGACGGGGCCGCCTGCCGCCAGCGCCTCGCGGATCTCCTCCGCCAGCTTGATCACCGCGCCTCCTCCAGGTCGAGGAACGGGACGACGCCCCAGCGCGCGAACGTTCGGTTGTGCTCGCCGACGACGCGAAATCCGACTCGCTCGTAGACGATCCGCGCGCGGTCGTTGAACTTCGCGACGCTGAGCTGGACGAGCTCGGGCTTGTAGCGCTCCCGGCCGAACTCGAGCCCGGCGCGGAAGAACTCTTCGCCGAGGCCGCGCCCGACGAGGTCGGGCCGCAGGCCGAGCCCGAACTCGAGCCGCGGGCCGCGCTCCTCGAAGTAGAGGAAGCCGACGATCTCTCCGGTCTCGTCGCGCGCCGCGAAGTGGCGTTCGGGATTCAGCACCGGGTCGACGTCGCCGTCATAGAAGTCGTACGGCGGTGGGTAGCGCCAGCTCTCGGTCTCGCGGAAGCCTTCGGCGTCCATCTGCTCGAACGCGAACCTCACGGCATCGCTCCGAGCTTCGCGACGCAGCGCGTCGCCGCTTCGAGCGCCAACTCAGGGCCGCCGACGAGGAAGCCTGCCGCGAGCGCGTCCCCCGCCCCCGTCGCGTCCACCGCCTCGCGGGCCGAGCCGCCGAAGTCGCGCCCGTCGACGGAGAAGCCGCGCGCACCGCGCTTCTCCACGCGCACGCGGCCGGGCAGATCGCCGGCGAGGACATCGAGCTCCTGCTCGTTGGCGAACACGACCTCGGGATCAAGGGCGGCGACGCGCGCGCGGAAGCGCTCGGCACCGAACTCCCGGATCTCAGTCCACGACGAGAGGTCGACGCTGACGGGCGCCGCCGCCAGCCGCGCGGCCTCCGCCGCAGCCTCCGCGATCGGGCTTCGCAGGAGGGAGTAGCCGGGGATGTGGAGCCAGTCGCAGTCGGCGAGCCACGCAGCGTCTAGCTCCGCCGGCTCGAGCTCAGGCGCGACGCCGCGATCCGAGGCCATCGTCCGCTCGCCGTCCGGTCCGACGATCGAGACGACCGTGCCCGTCGCGCCGTCGACGACCGGACCGCAGAGCTCGACGCCGCGCTCCTCGAGCTCGTGCGCCACGAGCTCTCCCGCCGCATCCCTCCCGCGCTTCCCCACGAAGCGCGCCTCCGCCCCGAGCGCGGCGACCCAGGCAGTCACGTTCGCGGCCTGGCCTCCGGCGCCCGAGCGCGTGCGTGCGACGGCGTCCGCTCCGGGCGAGAGCGGCTCCTCGAGCCGGACGATCACGTCCAGCAGCAGGTCGCCGAGCGTGCAGATCCGCACACGGGGGAGCGTACGATGCCGGGGATGGACGGCGAGCGGAAGCGTGACCGGCTGCAGTCCTTCGCCATCGGCAGTCTGCTGGGGGCGTCGGCCGCGATTGCCGCCGCACGCAGGCGCCGCCCACGTCGCCGGCCGCAACGCCAGACGCCCGCAGGACTCGCGGCGTTCGAGGGCGCGCCGTGCTACCGCGAGGTCGTCGAGCGCGAGCGCGTCTGACCTAGCCGCGCGAGCGCGAGCTGCACGGTGACGAGGTTCACGTCCGCGTCGCCGATGTAGAGCCGCTTGCCGACCCCCTGGGCGAGTGCCGCCGCTTCCAGGTACCCCTCCACGGTCTTCGTCGGCCGGATCGTGCGGATGACGAGGTACGGCCCCCACGCCTGCGCCTCGAACCCCGCGGCCGGCTCTGGGTACACAAGGTCGATCGACTGGCGCTGCGAGGAGTTGTTCGTATCGCTCGCGTCGAAGACCCAGACGCCGCGGCCGAGCGGCCGATGCGCGCGGCGGAGGACGTCGAGCGCGAGGCGAGGATCCGCCCGCGGAACGACTTCCTGCCGGAGCTCTCGCCGCCGCTCCCACGCGCCGAGATACAACGGCTCGTAGCCGAAGAGGACATCGTCCGTCCGTCCGGTCCGCGCGAGCCACTCCGTTGCTGCGTCGCGCGCCGTCAGCTCGGCGGCGGGCTCCCCGTCGAAGAGGAGGGGCGTCTTGTGGCGCGCCCAGGCGATCTCGCCGCCGACGAGCAGGAGCGCCGCGGCCGCCGCGAGCACCGGGGCAAGCGTGGACGGGCGCCGTGCGAGCCACACCAGCGCGCAGGCGACGAGTCCGCTGAGGAACGGGAGCGTGAAGACGAGGTGCCGCGATTCAGGTGAGGTCGAGCTGCCGAGCGTCGCCCCGAGGAAGGCAAGGGTGGGCGTGAGGAAGACGAGGAGCGCGAGGAACGCGCTGGTGCGTCGCGTCCTCCACAGCAGCACGAACCCGGCGAGTGCGAGGCCGCAGACGACGAGGAAGCCAGCCGTGTATCCCACCGAAAGGTCGCCGAATGCCATCCGCAGGTACCGGAGGACCGGCAGCGGCGCGCCGAGCTTGTTCCCGCGGCCGCCGACGCCGACGTCGAACCGCCCGGCAAGGACGAGATCGGTGCGCCAGAACGGGATCCCGGCGACGATTACCGCGGCCCCCGCGACCAGCGCCTCGCGCAGCCGCCGCCGGTCGAGCAGGACATACAGGCCCTGAGAGGCGAGCACGAGCGCTCCGTACGGGTGCGTCGCGACGCATGCGAGGACCGCGAGCGCCCACAGCGTCCAGCGCCGCGCGCCGCCGTCCTCCAGCGCCACGACCAGCGCGAGGTACGAAAGGGCGCTCGTGAAGAGGAAGAGCGAGTACATCCGGCCGTACACGCCGTCGAAGAGGAAGACCCAGGACCAGGACGCGAGAAACGCCGCCACGAGCCCAGTGGTCCGGTCGGCCAGGCGCGCGACGAGCAGCGCGATCACCGGCACGCTCAAAGCCGCGAACAGCGCCGAGACGAGCCGCAGCGAGCCGAGCCCGCCACCGAGGTGCGCGACCGCCCAGGCGATGAGGAAGTGGAGGGGCGCGCCGCCACGCTCTCCAAGGACCGTCCGGAGCAAGTCGTGCAGCGATTCGCGCCCGACGAAGAGCGCGAGCGTCTCGTCCTCATGGGGCGGCCAGGCCGACCGCTGGATCGCGGCGAAGGCGCCCGCGGCGAGCGTGCAGAGCGCCACGCCGAGCTCGAACCAGCGTTCGCGGACGGCGAGCTCGACCGCACGCGGGCGGGCGCTCGGCTGCCGTGCGCGGGCGGGTTGTTCGGAGACTGTCGGAGCCGTCTGCGTCACGGGCGGGGCGAGAAGCGTAGTCAACCCCCGCTGGTAGCCTTTTCTGATGCCGATCTACGAGTACCGTTGTCCCAAAGGGCACCGGTTCGAGCTTTTTCAGCGGATGAGCGCGCCGCGGCCCGAAAAGTGCGAGATTTGCGGCGAAGGACCGCTTGAGATCGTCCTCCACCCGGTCGCCGTGCACTTCAAGGGATCGGGGTTCTACTCGACGGATTACGGCAAGGGCGGCCGCAAGCGCGAGGCGTCGAAGGACGGCGACTCGAAGAGCGCGTCGCCCTCCGACTCGTCCACCGGCGACAAGTCTTCCTCCGGCGAGACGAAGAAGGCTGCCGAAGCCTAGAAGCGGCGGCCGCGGCCGCCGCTGAGCGCTTCCAGTGCGAGCAGCAAGAGCACTGACCCGGCGACCGCGAACAGGAACGGAACGAGGTCCCACCGCGCGGTGACGCCGTGGCCGAGCACGACCTTGCCGATTGCCCCGCCGATGAACGCACCGACGATCCCGACGCAGATCGTGACCAGGCAGCCGTAGCGCTGCCTCCCGGGCGTGACGAAGCGGGCCACGAGCCCTGCAAGGAAGCCGAAGACGATCAGTCCGAGGAGGCCCACGACGCGAGCCTAATGCAGTGACTTCGCACCGACAACGCAACCCGGCCCGTAGGGCCCCGATCCGGGGGGCGGAGGCTGCGGCGCGGAGTCGCCTGCGACCATGTGCGCGACGGCGATGTTCTCCTCGGACGCGGTGATCACCGACTGGTTCCCGATCGTCGCGGCGGTCCCGCCGAGGCGGCAGTGCAGCGCGTGCGAGGCGGGCGCGCGGAACTTCACCCAGCCAAGCTGGAGGAGCTGGCCGGCGGTCAGGTCGGTCGCAAGCGGACTGAGCAGCTTGTCCCCGCGCGTCGGCAGGCGCAGCAGCGTCCCGGGGCTCGTGATCTTGCCCATCAGCGCCTGCAGGACGGCCTGCTGCCGCTCCCCGCGCGTGATGTCGCTCTCGTTCGAGTTCTGGGCGACGCGGATGCGCGAGTAGATGAGCGCGCGCTCCCCGCTCATGTGCTGCGGCCCTTTGGCGAAGCGCCAGCCTTTCCAGCGCGCGCACCGCGCGGCCGAGTACGGGCAGTCGAACTTGTCGGACAGGAGCGGCTTCGGAACGTTGATCGTGATCCCGCCCAGGTCGTCGATCAGCTGGCGGAACCCGTCGAACTCGACGAGGACGACGTGGTTCACCTGGAGCCGCGCGCCGAGCAGGCTGTCAACCGTGCGCACCGCGAGCGCGGGCCCGCCGATCTGGTACGCGGCGTTGATCTTGTCGTCGCCGTGGCCCGGGATCGCGACGCGGAGATCGCGCGGGATCGAGAGGTAGGTGATGCGGTGACGCGTCGGATCTGTCCGCACGAGCATGATCGAGTCGGAGTGCTGGAGCCCCACGCGCGCGTCGGTGTTGGCGTGGTCGGTGCCGAGGACGAGGATGTTCGTGGGCCGCGAGAGCAGGAGTCCGTCCTGCGCCGCGAGCGCGCGCTGCAGACCTGGTACGGCAGCCGCGCGCTTGTTCGCGTGTTCCACGCCCTTCCGGAACGCGAGGTAGCTCGCGACGGCCCAGACGACGAAGACGACCAAGAGCAGTAGGAACGCAAGGCCGAACCACGTCTTCTTCGTCCAGGTCGTCTGACGCTTCCGCCGCGGCCGGTCGGCGCGGCCCTGCCCTTTGCCGTCGCCTCCGGTGCCGCCGTCGCGGCCGCGTCCCGGCTCCGGCCTGGTCGCGAGCGGCACGCGTCCTTTGGTGCGTCCGCCGCGGTAGACACGGTACGGCTTGTCTCCCGAGGCCATTCGGCGGCGTATGCTAGCCAGCCCCCGTGGACGCCCAACGAGTCATAGGCGTCGACCTCGGCGGCACGAAGATCGCGTGCGGCGTCGTGGACCGCGACGGCGCGGTCCGAATGAGGCGCGAGCGGCCGACTCCGACCGCCTCCCAGAACGAGCTTCTGGAAGGGCTCGATGAGGTGGTGGAGGAGCTGCTGGACGACGGGGTCGGCGCGATCGGCTTCGGCATTCCCTCGCGAATCGACCAGCGTTCAGGGCGCACGCTGTCGTCTACCAACATCCCGCTCGAAGGAGTCGACTTCCGCGACCGGATGAGCGAGCGCTTCGGTCTCCCGGTGGGAATCGACAACGACGGGAACGCGGCGACGATCGCCGAGTGGCGCTTCGGCGCCGGCCGTGGGGTACGGCACATGGTCATGCTCACGCTCGGGACCGGCGTCGGCGGCGGGCTGATCCTCGACGGTCGTCCCTACCGAGGCTCGATCGGCGCGGGGGCCGAGCTCGGGCACATGGTCATCGACTACGACGGTCCTCCCTGCCAGGGGACCTGTCGGGGGCACGGGCACCTCGAGGTGCTCGCGTCCGGTACCGCGGCGACGGCTGCCGCGCACGCCGTCCTCGGGGGTCACGCCACGGCGCGCCAGCTCGTCGAACGCGCGCAGCAGGGTGACGCCGCCGCACGGAACGCGCTGGCGGAGATCGGCCGGCGGCTCGGCGCGGGGCTCGTCACGATCGTGAACGTCTTCGATCCCGAGCTGATCGTGATCGGCGGCGGCTTCGCGGCGGGCGCGGGAGATCTCGTCCTCGAACCGGCCCGCGAGCTGGCGCTGAGCGAGTCGCTGACGCCGACCAACGAGCTGCTTCGCATCGTGCCGGCGGAGCTCGGCCCGGAGGCGGGCCTCGTCGGCGCGGGCCTGGTTGCCTTCGAGGCGCTCGACGCGGCCGCCTGACATGCCGCTCGCGGTCTGCGCGACGCCGATCGGGAATCTCGACGACGTCACGTTGCGCGTCCTGCGGGAGCTGGCCGAGGCAGAGCTCGTGCTCTGCGAGGACACGCGGCACACGCGCGGGCTGCTCCAGCGCCACGGGATCGACGCGCGGCTCGTGAGCTACCACGAGCACAACGAGGCGAAACGGACCGCCGAGCTCCTTCCCCGACTCGAGGAGGGGGCGCGGGTCGCCCTCGTCAGCGACGCGGGGATGCCGGGCATCAGCGACCCGGGCGCCCGGCTGGTCGCCGCGGCGCTCGAGGCCGGCGTTCCTGTGACCGTCCTGCCAGGCCCGTCGGCGGTCGAGACCGCGCTCGTGGCGAGTGGGCTCGCGGGTGAGCGGTACCAGTTCCTCGGGTTTCTCCCGCGCGCGGCGCGCGCGCGGGAGAACCTGTGGGCCGAGCTTGCGCAGTCCGTCCATCCCGTCGTCGCCTTCGAGTCTCCTCGTCGGCTACCGGCGTCGCTCGCGTCGCTCGCCGGCGCGTTGCCGGAGCGCTCCGTCGCGGTCTGTCGCGAGCTCACCAAACGGTTCGAGGAGGTGGTGCGCGGGACGGCCGCGGAGGTCGCCGACCGGTTCCGGGAGCCGCCCAAGGGCGAGATCACCGTGGTGGTCGGCGGTGCCACGGACGCTGTACGCGAGCCGCAGGGTGCCGGCGAAGCCGTGCAGGCGGTCGCGGAGCTCATCGCAGCCGGGGTTGCGCGGCGGCGGGCGGCGGAGCTCGTCGCGAGACTGACGGGTGTGCCGCGGAACGAGCTCTACCGCGACTCGTTGTAGTCCTCCGTAGTCTGATTTGACAACAGCCGACGGCCTTGCTACCGTGGCCTGCTCGTTCTCAATTCAGACAACAAACGGAGGTGGGGGAATGCGCCGGATGGTGCTGCTTGCTCTTTCGATCGCGCTCATGTGGACGCCCGGTGCGGCTGCGTGGAGTTGGCCGGCAGAGGGTCCGGTGCTGCAGGGGTTCTCCTTCGGCGGCAACCCCTACGGCCCGGGACAGCATCGCGGCATCGACGTCGCCGACCCGTCCGGCGCAGACATCGCCGCCCCTGCCGGCGGAATCGTCACGTTCGCCGGTTCGGTGCCCAGCGGCGGCAAGACGGTGGCGATCCGTACGGACGACGGGTACTCGGTGACGCTCGTCCATCTAGGCTCGATCGGCGTGCTGAAGGGCGCCGTCGTCGCGGAAGGCTCTTCGGTCGGCGGCGTCGGCCCGAGCGGCACCCCCGAGTTCGAGCAGCCGTACGTCCACCTCGGCATCCGCGTCGCGTCCGATCCGCAAGGCTACGTCGACCCGCTTGGCTTTTTCCCGCCGCGGCCCGCCGTCGCTCCGAAACCGGCCCCACCCGCTACTGCTCCCGCGGCTGAGCCTGCGCCCGTTTCGCCGCCGGTGACCATCCCTGTCGGCGAGGCTGCGGCTGAGCCCGCGCCGGCTACCCCACAGGCGACGACGTCTCCGGCCCCGGAGACCGCAACCGCGGTGACGCAGCCGTCCGCAGATGCTGCGTCCGCCGAGGCGGCAGCCGGTGCCACGACCGCTGAGGCCGCGCCCATTGCGGCTGGGTCGACGGCAGGCGCTACAACCGGCCAGTCCGGGACGTCGGCAGTGGTTTCGGAACCGCCGAGCGTCATTCCTGCGCCCGTTGCCGACGGAGCCGCCGCGAGCACGTCGGCCGGCGGTGACACCGGCGCGGCGCCGGCACCGACGGCCGCTCCGCCGTCGGTCCCGGCGGCGGGCGATGCGACCTCGCCGAAAGAGACCGCCATGGATTCGGCGTCGACCGCTGCCCCACAAGTCGAGCAGCCGGTCGCAGTCGTGCCGGCCGCGCCAGACCTCGGCGTGCCCTCGGCCGTAGCGCAGCTGCCGGTGTCCCCGGCGGCGTCATCGCCGTCAGCGCCTGCTCCCGCGCCGGCGCAGACGACGCAGGCCCCCGCGCCACCACAGACGGTGCCGTCAGCCGCAGCCGGCCAGCCAACGCCGACTGCCGAGGCGGCGCCGACGACGCCGGTCTCCCAGTCACCGCAGGCGTCGCCGGCCACCTCTCCGCCCACAACGACGCCGGTCGCACGGCCACCCGTCCCCTACGACGAGGATCCGACTGCGAACATGCCCGCCGAGGAGCTTCCGGCTGCCAGCCCGGTCGCAACCGAAGAGGCTGCTGCACCCGCCCCGTCGGCCGAGTCCGCCGCGTCTCCCGCGACCGATGCACCCGTCGTGACCGCACCTTCGGCGTCGGCCGAGGTTGCGCCCGCTCCAGCGGTCGACCCTGCTCCTGCAGCCTCGGTCTCCGGCGCCGACGGTGTTGAACCGGCTATTCACACCTTGACCGAACCGAGGATCACCGCAGTGCGCGCGACCTGGGTCTTGGTCGCCCGGCAAGCCGATCCGATCCGAATGCGCTTCGCACGTGTCCGCGCCGCGCACACGCTCGGTCGTGTCGGCGATGCTTCGATGAGCACTCCGTCCGACGTCAGGCGAACGCTCCCGACGACCGCGACCCATGCCGGCCTGGCCGCTGGCCGTGGCGGTGTGGCGCGGGCGCTCGTTCCAGTCGAGAACCGACCGTCCGAGGCGGGATCAGGGCCGCGGGCGCATGCTTCTCGTGCGGCGCGGCTGCCCGGACGCCGTCTCGTCCTCCTCGTCCTGCTGCTCCCGCTCGCATTGGTCGCCGTGCTCCGCCGC
>DHWI01000112.1:5724-12455 GCA_002413095.1 Thermoleophilia bacterium UBA5186 | reverse complement strand
CCGATCTACTACGTGAACTCGACCCCGCACATCGGGCACGCGTACACGACGATTGCGGCGGACATCCTGGCGCGGCATCACCGTCAGCGCGGCGCCGAGACGTTCTTCCTGACCGGAATCGACGAGCACGCGTCGGGGGTCTACCGCATCGCACAGGAGCAAGGAGTCGACCCGCACGAGTACGTCGACCAGATCGCAATCGCCTGGAAAGGGCTGCCTGAACGGCTCAATGCGCGCCCCGACTTCTTCATCCGCACGAGCGACGAGGGGCACAAGCGCTTTGTCCGCGAGTTCGTCCAGCGCATCTACGACAACGGCGACGTCTACGAGGACGTCTACGCCGGTCACTACTGCGTCAGCTGCGAGGCGTTCTACTCCGAAGACGAGCTGCTCGAAGGAGGCCTGTGCCCCATCCACGAACGCCCGACAGAGTGGATCGAGGAGAAGAACTACTTCTTCCGCCTGTCGGCGTATCAGGACAAGCTGCTGCAGCTCTACGAGGAGCGGCCCGACTTCGTGCTGCCCGGGTTTCGCTACAACGAGGCCCGTCGTTTCATCGAGGGAGGCCTGCGCGACTTCAGCATCAGCCGCGCGGGCCAGCCCTGGGGCGTGTCGCTCCCCTGGGACGAGAGCCAGGTCGCATACGTCTGGGTCGACGCGCTGCCGAACTACCTCAGCGCGCTGACGTACGCACGCGAGGGCGAGAACCTCATTCCCGAGTTCTGGCCGGAGGTCCGACACCTGTTGGCGAAGGACATCCTGCGCTTCCACTGCGTGTACTGGCCGGCGCTCTTGCTCTCCGCCGGCTATGAGGTGCCGAAGCAGATCTTCGTCCACGGCTACCTGCTGCTCGACGCGAAGAAGATCTCGAAGACGCGCGGGAACGTGATCGACCCGCTCGACCTCGTCGACGTCTACGGGCCCGATGCCGTGCGGTTCTGGTGCGCCCGCGCGATTTCCTTCGGTCAGGACGGCTCGACGTCGCTCGATTCCGTGCACGAGCGCTACGAGCGCGAGCTCGCAAACGATCTGGGCAATCTCGTCTCGCGGACGACGGCGATGATCGCCCGCTACCGGGGCGGACGGCTGACGGCCGCCGGGAGCGACCCGCCCGCCGATCTCGACGCGCTTCGCACGGACGTGTCCGAGCGGCTCGACCGGTTCGACATCACGGGCGCGGCCGAGGCGGTCTGGCAGGTCGTGCGCCGTCTGAACCAGTACGTCGAGGAGAGCGCTCCTTGGCAGCTCGCCAAGGACGAGTCCCGCGCCGCGGAGCTTGACACGGTGCTGGCGAATCTCGCCGACGGCCTCGTCGCGGTTGCGGTCGCGCTGGCGTCGTACCTCCCGGACACGGCCCCGAGGATCCTCGAAGCGCTGAAGCAGCCTGCCGACCTGTCCTGGGACCGGATCGGCCCTGGGGCGGCCGAGCCGACCGAAGGCATCGAGCCGGCGCAGCCGCTCTTCCCGCGTATCGAGCTGCCGACCGCCGCCGCGTGATCGACACGCACGCGCACCTCGACGCGTGCGCCGATCCTCCCGCCGACTTGCTCTCCCGGGCGCGCGAGGTCGGAGTCGACCGCGTGATCACGGTTGGCACGACGATCGAGTCGTGCCGCGCGGCGCTCGAGACCGCAGGCCGGGACGAAGGGGTGTTCGCAACGCTCGGCGTGCATCCCCACGAGGCCGGCGGGGGCGAGGCGGGTCGAATGGAAGAGCTCCGCGGCCTGCTCGGGCACGAGCGCGCCGTCGCGGTCGGCGAGACCGGGCTGGACTTCTTCCGCGACTACGCGTCGCGCAATGCCCAGCTTCGGCTGTTCGAGCAGCATCTCGAGCTGGCGTCGGGGCTGGGAAAGCCGGTCGTCATCCACACGCGCGACGCCGACGAGGAGGTCGCAACCGCGCTCGCCGGATTCGCAGGGTCTGTCGTCCTGCACTGCTTCTCGTCGCCGCGGCTGTTGCCCGTCGCGCTCGAGCGTCGCTACTACGTCTCGTTCGCGGGGAACGTCACATTCCCGAAGGCCGACGAGCTGCGCGCCGCGGCGACCCAGGTACCCGCCGACCGCCTGCTCGCCGAGACCGACTGTCCCTACCTCGCGCCCCAGCCGCGGCGCGGTCGACCGAACGAGCCTGCGAACGTCGTCCACACGGTCGCCGCGCTCGCCGCCGCCCGCGGGGAAGACACGGCGGAGCTCGCCGCGCAGATCGACCGGAACGCGAGCGTCGCCTTCTCTCTGCCGTGAGCGTGCACGCAAAGAAGCAGCTCGGCCAGCACTTCCTGGTTGACGACAACATCCTCGGCGTGATCGGCCGCCTCGCCGCGCTCGATCCGGGCGACATCGTGCTCGAGATCGGCCCGGGCCTCGGCGTGCTCACCCGCTATCTCGCCGACCATGTGTCGCACGTGCACGCGATCGAGCTCGACCGATCGCTGGCGCCCCGGCTCGCCGACCTCGATGCGCGGCCCAACGTCCACCTGCACTTCGGCGACGCGCTCGCGCTCGACCTCGCGGCGCTCGAGCCCGCGCCGCGGAAGCTCGTCGCGAACCTGCCCTACAACGTCGCGACGCCGATCGTGGTCGAAAGCCTCGACGGGCTCCCGACCGTCGAGCGGTGGTGCGTCATGGTCCAGCGCGAGGTGGCCGACCGGTTCTTCGCCTCCCCTTCGACCAAGGCTTACGGGGCTGTCTCCGTCCTGCTCCAGCTCGTCACCGAGCGCGTTGGCTTCCATCCGGTCTCACGCAATGTCTTTCGGCCTCGCCCGAACGTCGACTCCGCGCTAGTCGCCTTCGCGCGACGCGAGCTCCCGCCCGACTATCCGCGGGTGAAACAGGTCGTCGAGGCGGCCTTCGCCCACCGGCGGAAGACGCTGCCCAACTCGCTCGAGCTCGCGGGCCTCGCCGACCGTGACCGTGCCGGAGCCGCGTTGGAGACGATCGGACGCGACCCGGGTATCCGCGCAGAGGCGCTCCCCCCGCAGGCCTTCGTAGCGCTCGCGCACGCCTTGACGTGAGCTCCGCGCCGGCGCCCGCCAAGCTCAACCTGACCCTCGTCGTGGGCCCGCGGCGGCCCGACGGCAAGCACGAGGTCGCGACCGTGCTGCAGCGCCTCGCTNNCGTCCGCGGTGCGCTCGAGGCGCTCGCGGAGCGCGCCGGTGTCCAGCCGCACTGGCACGCACGCATCACGAAGGAGATACCGGTTGCGGCGGGGCTCGGCGGCGGCAGCTCCGACGCGGCGACCGCGCTTCTCCTCGCGAACGCCACCCTCGAGCAACCGCTCCCGCCGGACGAGCTCGCGCAGCTCGCCGCGGCTCTTGGCGCCGACGTGCCGTTCTTCCTCGCCGACGGGCCACAGCTCGGCACCGGAGACGGCTCGACGCTCGAAGCGCTCGAGCTGCCGCGGGAGTTCGTCGTCCTGCTCCTCCTTCCGGCCGGCGAGCGCAAGCCGTCGACGCGGGCGGTCTACGAGGACTTCGACCGGCGCGACGGCGCACGCGGATTCGCGGAGCGTCGAGCCCGGCTCGCCGCAGCGCTGTCGCCACCTGACCTCGCCACGCTCCCGCCGAACGACCTCGCCTCCTCGCCGCTCGCGGGCGACCTGCGCGCGCTCGGGGCGTTCCGCGCCGACGTGAGCGGGGCCGGACCGGTCGTCTACGGACTCTTCACGGATCGCGAGGCCGCGGGCGCCGCGGAGGCTGCGCTGCGGGCCCGCGGCCGCACCTGGATCACGACACCCGACTGGTAGCGTTGAAGCATGGTCGAGTGGGGGCAGCCGCGCATGATCGAACAGGGAACGACGCGGCTTGGCCGCTGGCTTCGCGAGCGCCGGTTGCGCCTCGCGGCGTGGATCGCGCTGCTCGAGGCGATCCTCGTGGTCGCTCACGTGATCCCGAAGCTGAGCGCGCTTCTCGCGGCGGCCGCGCTGTTTCTCTTCTACGTCTTCATCGGGCGGACGATGCGCTCCGACGCTGTCCGGCACGCCAGTTGGATCGCCGCAACGTCGCAGGTGCTGGTCGCGCTCGTCCCGGTGCTGCTGATCGTCGTCGGCACGCTCGCGCTGATCGTCGTCGGCATCCTTGCGGTCGTCGCGCTCGTGGTCCTCTTCACCGATCGCCGCTGACCGCTTAGACTTAGAGGGTGAGACAGCGCAGCGGAGGCCTGCAGGGCCGGGCTCGCGCGGAGTCCAATCTAGTGGGGCGTAGCCAAGTGCTGAGGCGCCGTCTTGCGGCGCCGACCATCAAGGCCGTCCCGGCTTCGCCGGGACGGCCGCCGTCGCCGCTCGCCCGCGCGCGGGCGTGGCGGTGGCGATACTTGAGCTCTGGTGGGGCGTAGCCAAGTGGTAAGGCAGCGGGTTTTGGTCCCGCGATCCCAGGTTCGAATCCTGGCGCCCCAGCCATGTCGAGAGGCGGGATGACCACGAACGTCGCAGCCGTCGTGATGGCCGCTGGACTCGGGACGCGAATGCATTCCGACACGCCGAAGCATCTGCACCCGGTGCTCGGGCGCCGGATGGTGGACTGGGTGGTCGAGTCGGCGCGCGCGGTCGAGGCGGATCCGGTCGTCGTCGTGGTCGCCCCGGACCGGGCCGACGCCTTCGAGGGCCTCACGGTCGCAGTCCAACAGGAGCCGCAGGGCACCGGGGACGCCGTCGCTGCCGCACGCGAGGCGCTGGCGGATTTCAGCGGGGACGTCCTGGTCCTCTCCGGGGACACGCCGCTCCTCACCGAGGATGTCCTCCGCGGGCTGATCGACGCGCACCGCACCGAGGGCGCTCAGGTCACCGTTCTCTCCTTCGAGCCCACCGACGACTTTCCGTACGGCCGGCTCCTGCGCGCTCCCGGCGGGTCGCTCGAGCGGATCGTCGAGGAACGGGACGCGACGCCGGAGCAGTTGGCGATCGCCGAGCTGAACAGCTCGATCTACGTGTTCGCATCGGACGCGCTCTGGGCCGCGATCGAGAAGCTCGATACGTCGAATGCGCAGGGAGAGCTGCAGCTCACGGACACGATCCGGCACATCATCGCGGCCGGCGGCCGCGCGAGCGTGTACCGCTCGCCGGACCCGGTCGCGCCGATCGGCGTCAACACGCGCGCCGATCTCGCGGCCGCGGGCGCCGTCCTGCGCGACCGGATCAACCATGCGCACATGCTCGCCGGCACGACGATCGTCGACCCGGCGACGACCTGGATCGAGCCCGACGTCGAGCTCGAGCCCGACTCCACGATCCATCCGTTCACCCACCTGCGCGGGAAGACACGGGTCGGGACCGGGGCGGAGGTCGGCCCGCACGCAGTCGCCGTCGACGCGGAGATCGGCCCACGCGTCCTGATCGGCCCGTTCGCCTATCTCCGTCCGGGAAGCGTCGTGGGGGAGGGCGCCAAGATCGGCACCTTCGTCGAGCTGAAGAACACGCGGATCGGCGAGCGCACGAAGGTCCCGCACCTGTCGTACCTGGGCGACGCGGAGGTCGGCGAGGACACGAACGTCGCCGCATCGAACGTGACCGTGAACTTCCCGCACCAGCCCGGCAAGGAGAAGGGGCGGACGAAGATCGGCCGCAACGTCAGGACCGGAGTCGACAATTCGTTCGTTGCCCCGGTCGAGATTGGAGACGATGCTTGGATTGCAGCCGGAACGGTCATCACAGAGGATGTCCCTCCCGGCTCCCTGGCAGGATTCCCGCCCCGACAGGTGACCAAGGAAGGCTATGTCTACGACGAGCGCGACGACGACTGAGCTCACCCTTCCGGGTCTGGAGGTGAGCGAAACGAGCTCGCAGCCGGAGCCGGGGCACTGGATCGAGCGCGGGCCGCTGAAGCGGCTGATGGTCTTCTCAGGCCGGTCGCACCCTGAGCTTGCGGGCCAGATCGCCGAGCACCTGGGCGTCGAGCTGGGCGGGATCGAGCTCGAGACGTTCGCGAACGGCGAGACGTACTGCCGTTACAACGAGTCGATCCGCGGCGCAGACGTCTTCCTCGTGCAGACCGGCTGTCGGCCGATCGACGAGAACCTGATGGAGCTGCTCTTCATGATCCAGGCCGCGAAGCTCGCCTCGGCGAAGCGCATCACCGCGGTGATGCCACTCTTCCCTTACGCGAGGCAGGATCGCAAGGCGAAGCCGCGCGAGCCCATCTCGGCCCGCCTGGTCGCCGACATGCTCCAGCTGGCGGGAGCCGACCGCGTGCTGACCATGGACCTGCACGCCGGCCAGATCCAGGGCTTCTTCACCATCCCGGTCGACCACATGACGGCGCAGCAGTTGTTCGCGCGCCACTTCCGCGACCTCGGGCTCACCGGCGAGGGAGTCGTCTCGGTCTCACCCGACGCAGGCCGCGCCAAGATGGCGGTCCGCTTCGCGGAGATGATCGAGGCCGACTTCGCGATCATGCACAAGACGCGTCCAGCGCACGACGAGGTTGCGGTGACCGAGATCACCGGCCGTGTGCGCGGCAAGAAGGCGATCCTCGGCGACGACGTGATCATGACCGGGAACACGCTGCTCGCGAACGTGGAGGCTCTCAAGGAGCAGGGTGCGACCGACATCTGGGTGTTCGCAACGCACGGTCTCTTCTGCGACGGCGCGCTCGACCGCTTCAACGACTCCGATATTGCGGGGATCGTCGTCACCGACACAGTCCCGGTCGACCCGGTGCGGCGCCCGGCCAACATGACCGTGCTGCCCGTCGGCGGCCTCTTGGCCGAGACGATCATGAACGTCTTCGCCGACGACTCGGT
>DHWI01000112.1:3581-5630 GCA_002413095.1 Thermoleophilia bacterium UBA5186 | reverse complement strand
TGTCTTTGCACGAGTCGTCGCCGGTATCGCTTGTGGACTGCTCGCCGCCGGCGCTCTCGCCGCCTGTGGGGGCACAAAGACCGTGACGGTCGTCGGCACCGTCCTGAACGGCGGAGCGACCTCCGTCAGCCCGAGCGTCGCCGCGGGCGCCCACGACTTCACGCAGTTCGCGTGCGCTCAGTGCCACGGCGAGCGCGGGCGTGGCGGCGTTTCCGCGGACGTCCCCGCCCTCAACCAGCTCGGGAAGCAGCTAACCGTCGCACAGCTGAAACAGATCATCGACCACGGCCTGGGCGAATCGGCCAACCCGAAGAAGCCGTACATGCCGGTCTGGGGGCAGGTGATCTCGGCGCACCAGGTGGCCGATCTCGTCGCGTACGTCCGCGCCGGGCTGCCGTCGGTGCCGGGAGCGACCCCGCCTCCCGTGATCACGGGCCAGGGCGCTGCGGTCGAGGGGGCTCTGCTCTATCAGAGGTATGGATGCGTCAACTGCCACGGCCCGAACGGACTCGGGGGCGTGCCGAACCCGCAGTCGCCCGACAAAGCGATCCCCGCGCTGTCCGGCGCCGCTTTCTTCCAGCAGTTCAACACCGACCAGAAGATCATCGCCATGATCAGGAGTGGCAGCGTCATCGGGCAAGCACCGATCGTGTCGATGCCCCACTGGGGCGGGATCATCCCCGACGATCAACTGCGGGCCCTCGTCGCCTACATCAAGACGCTGAAGACCGGCTAGCTGCTTCAGCTACACTCCGCCGCCGATATGGCCGGAGAACGAGTCAAGCTCGAGGTCTCTCCGCGCGAGGAGCGCGGGACCAGCGCGTCACGCCGTCTGCGCCGCGAAGGGAAGATCCCAGGCGTCCTCTACGGTCGCGGGAACGCGCCGCACCCGATCTGCGTCGCCGAGCGCGAGTTGCGCCGTGTCCTCACCGGCGTTTCGGGGATGCACGCAATCCTCGACGTCGTGCTCGAAGGGCAGGGCTCGACCCATGCTTCGATCCTCAAGGACTACCAGCAGGATCCGCTCCGCGGGAAGATCGTGCACTTCGACCTGCAGGAGGTCCGCCTCGACCAGCCGATCCACGCGACCGTCTCTGTCCACCTGATGGGCGAGCCGGTGGGCTCACGCGAGGGCGGCGTCCTCTCGCAGGTTTCGCGTGAGATCAACGTCGAGGCGCTGCCGATGGAGATCCCCGAGCATCTCGAGCTCGACGTCAGCAACATGCAGATCGGCGACACGCTGCGCCTGCTCGACCTGCCCCCGATGGAGGGCGTCACGTTCCTCGACGATCCCGAAGGGACCGTGCTCGCGACGGTGACGCTGCCGACGATCGAGGTCGAGCCCGAGCCCGAAGAGCTCGAAGAGGGCGAGGAGGGCGAGGAGGGCGAGGAGCTCGCGGAGGGCGAGGAGGCTCCCGAGGGCGCGGTCGATGCTCCGGCGGAGCCCGGCGGGGACGCCGCGGGCGACTCCGGCACCGTCGAGGGCTAGACCGTGCGCTTATTCGGGCGCCGCGACGGCGCCGCTTGCGGTGCCGCCCCCCAGGACAGCGGGCTTCGCCCGATGTCCGTCTGAACCGACCGGTCGATGCGCATGCGTCTTCGCCTCCGCCGAAACCACACGGGGTCGTCGCTGGACTTGCTCGTCGTCGGGCTCGGCAATCCCGGTCGGGAGTACGCGAACAACCGGCACAACGTTGGCTGGATGATCGTGGACGAGCTCGCGCGTAGGCACGACGGCTCGTGGAAGGGCAAGTTCTCCGGCCAGCTCGCCGAGATCCGTATGGACGGACACAAGGTGGCGCTGCTCAAACCCGAGACGTACATGAACGACTCGGGCCGACCGGTCAGCGCCGCGGCGCGCTTCTTCAAGGTCGAGCCGGACGCAGTGCTCGTCATCCACGACGAAGGCGACCTCGACCTCGGCCGGCTCCAGGTCCGGAAAGGCGGAGGCCTTGCGGGCCATAACGGTCTCCGCTCGATCGCGCAGCACCTCAAGACGCAGGACTTCCTCCGCCTCCGCGTCGGGGTCGGCCGTCCCGAGCGCGGCGA
>DHWI01000112.1:2308-3500 GCA_002413095.1 Thermoleophilia bacterium UBA5186 | reverse complement strand
GACACCGAGGGCTTGGAGCAGGCGCAGCAGCGGTTCAACTGACGGGCCGACCCTTCTGTCCGGCAGCCAAAGAAAGTCACGCTTTCGGCACGAATTGGCCGATGCGAACCCGGCCGGCGCACCGTTAGGCTGACGCCTGAGCAGGGGGCGGGTCGGGACCCTGAGTAACACCCGCGCGTGTACCTAGAGAGCTGGCCCGTGGTTACGATGACGGCCGCGGAACCGCCGGTTCCGCCATTCGTCATGGACCGTCCGCTTCTCAACGCTTTCGTCCGCGAGCTCGTCGAGCACGAGCAGCTGATCGCCTTCGCCGAGGCGCTGCCGACTCGCGCGCGTGTGTCCGAGCCGGCGCTGCCGCTCTTGCTTGCGGCCCTTCACGAGCGCCTCCAACGGCAGCTCGTCGTCGTCCTCCCCGAGGACGCGGACGCCCGTGACGCCGCCGAGGCCGCGGCCTGGTTCCTCGGCGAGGAGCGCGTCGCCCTGCTGCCGAGTCGCGGGGTGCGCTGGGACTCCGGACTCGAGCCTCCGCCGCACCTCGTCGGCGAGCGCGCGCGGGCGCTCGACGTCCTCGCGCGCGGCGGGCTCGTCTGCGCGTCCGCATCGGCGCTCGCGGAAGGGATGCCGCCGGCGGACGACCGGCCGGAGCCGATCCGGATCGCCACGGGCGACGAGTCAGGCCTCGACTCGCTCGCCGAGGACCTCGCGCTCGCGGGCTACGCCCGGGTCGATCGCGCTGACGAGCGCGGCCAGTTCGCCGTGCGCGGCGGCATCATCGACGTGTTTCCGACGACCGGCCGCGAGCCGCTGCGGGTCGACTTCTTCGGCGACGAGATCGAGGCGATTCGCGCCTTCTCTCCTTTCACCCAGCGCGCCCTCCACCCGGTCGACGCCGCGGTCGTCTATCCCGCCGCCGAGCGGCTCGTCGACCTGCTCGAAGAGGCGACGCTCCCGGACGACGAGGAGCCGCCCCGAGCGCCCGACGACCTTGTCCGGGCGCTGGCGCGCGCTCCCGACTTCGTGTGGCAGCCAGCCGAGGTGCGGGAGGTCCTCGCCGAGGAGTTCCCGGGAACGGAGATCCCGCTCAAGGGCGCCTCCGAGCTCGATCCGTTCCCTTCCGGCCAGCCGCACAGCTTCGAGGCGCAGCGCCCGGCGATCGCGGCCCGCGGACTCGCCGAGGCCGAGAACGAGCTGG
>DHWI01000112.1:0-2267 GCA_002413095.1 Thermoleophilia bacterium UBA5186 | reverse complement strand
AGGTGCGAGCGCTCGAAGAGGCCGAGGATCTCCCGGCCGAGCCTGAGCTGCTCTTCGCCGTGGCACCCGCCCGCCGCGGCTTCGTCTGGCGCGAGCTCGGCCTCGTCCTCCTGCCCGACACGCAGGTCTTCCGCAAGCGCCCGCCGCGCACGGACAAGCGGCTCGGCCGAGCCCTGCAGTCCTTCGCCGACCTGCGCACCGGCGACCACGTCGTGCACGAGGATCACGGCGTCGGGAAGCTGCTCGGCTTCGAGACGCGCACCGTCGCCGGCGTCACCCGCGACTACCTCTTCCTCGGCTTCCGCGGCGACGATCGGCTCTACGTCCCGCACGAGCAGCTCGGCAAAGTCTCCCGCTACATCGGCGTCGACGCCAAGTCGCCCGCGCTCTCGAAGCTCGGCGGCAAGGCGTGGCAGCTGCTCAAGTCACGTGCGCGCGCGAGCGTGCAGGAGCTCGCGGGCGACCTGATCGCGCTCTACGCCCAGCGCCAGCAGGCCTCCGGCGTCGCCTACGAGGTGGACGGCGAGTGGATGGAGCGCCTCGAGGCATCGTTCCCCTACCGGGAGACCGAGGACCAGGGGCGCGCGATCGAGGCCGTCAAGGAGGATCTCGAGGCGCCGCGCCCGATGGACCGGCTCGTGTGCGGCGACGTCGGCTTCGGGAAGACCGAGGTGGCCGTGCGGGCCGCGTTCGCCGTCGCCACGAACGGCAAGCAGGTGCTGCTGCTGGCGCCGACGACGCTGCTCGCCGAGCAGCACTGGAACACGTTCCGCGACCGGTACCGCGACTTCCCCGTCGTCGTGGAGATGGTCTCCCGCTTCCGCACGCCGAAGGACACCAAGCGGATCCTCGCCGACTTCAGCGCCGGGAAGGTCGACGTGCTGATCGGGACGCACCGGATCCTCTCGCGCGACGTGATCCCCAAGGAGCTTGGGCTCGTGATCCTCGACGAGGAGCAACGATTCGGCGTCGCGCAGAAGGAGCTGCTGCGCTCGCTACGCCTCGAGGTCGACGTGCTCACGCTCTCCGCGACGCCGATCCCGCGCACGCTGCACATGTCGCTCTCGGGGCTGCGCGACATCTCGATCATCGAAACGCCGCCGCAGGGCCGCCGCCCGATTCGGACGACGGTCGGCGAGTACGACGAGGACACCGTCAAGACAGCGCTCGAGCGCGAGACCGCCCGAGAAGGCCAATCGTTCTACCTGCACAACCGCGTCGAGACGATCGACGAGGCGGCCGAAAAGCTGCAGCAGCTGCTCCCGAACCTGCGCTTCCTCGTCGCCCACGGAAAGATGCGCGAGCGCGAGCTCGAGGATCGGATGCACGCGTTCTTGCGCGGCGACGCGGACGTGCTCGTCTCGACCACGATCATCGAGTCGGGTCTCGACATCCCGCAGGCGAACACGCTCGTCGTAGAGCGCGCCGACACCCTCGGACTCGCCCAGCTCTACCAGATCCGCGGCCGCGTCGGCCGCTCCGACGCGACGGCGCACGCCTACCTCTTCTATCCCGACGCGAGCGAGCTTTCCCCGGAGGCTCGCGCGCGGCTCGCCACGCTCGCCGACCACACCGAGCTCGGCGCCGGCTTCCAGATCGCGATGCGCGATCTCGAGATTCGCGGCGCGGGCGACCTGCTCGGCGCCGAGCAGTCCGGTCACGTCGCCGCGCTCGGCTTCGAGCTCTACGTCGAGATGCTCGGCGAGGCGGTCGCGGAGCTTTCCGGCGAGCGGCGCATCGTGGCGCGGCCGGTGCGTGTGGACGCACGGATCGACGCGTACGTCCCGGCGAGCTACATCGGCTCCGAGGCGCTGAAGATCGACCTGCACCGGCGGCTCGCGCTGACCGAGACCGAGGACGAGCTGCGCGAGCTGCGCGCGTCGACGGAGGACCGCTTCGGACCGATCCCCGAGCCCGTCGAGAACCTGTTCGCGATCCAGGAGGCCAAGCTGAAGTTGGCCCGGCTCGGCGCGGACTACCTCGTGTTCCGCGGCGGAAAGGCCACCGTCGGCCAGCTCGTGCTCGGATCGGGCGAGCTCCGGGAGCTGCGGGGCCGGCTCGATACCGCCGTCTACACGACGGCACAGCGCGAGGTCTCGTTCCGCGACGACGGATTCACCGGGGCGATCCGGCTGGTCGATGCTATACTGGACGCGCGTCAAGCAGCGTGACGGAGCCCGCTGCTACAGGCGCGCTTTTTTGTCCATGAAACCTCTCCGCCTCGTCATCTACGCCTCGGCGCTGCTCGCGCTCGTGCTCTCCTTCTC
>DHWI01000122.1:1934-5262 GCA_002413095.1 Thermoleophilia bacterium UBA5186 | reverse complement strand
GCTCGCCGCCGGACATCGTCCCGGCCTTCTGGCTCTTGCGCTCGGCGAGCCGCGGGAAAAGCTGGAAGACACGGTCCATGTCCTCGCGCATCCCGGCCCGGTCCGAGCGCTGGAACGCGCCCATCTCCAGGTTCTCGAGCACCGTCATGCGCGGGAAGAGCTTCCGCCCCTCCGGCGACTGGGCGATTCCCCGCTTGACGATGTCGTGCGCCGGTATGTTCGTGATGTCGTTGCCCTGAAAGCGAATGCTCCCCTTTCGCGGCCGGTTCAGCCCGTTGATCGAGCGGAGCGTGGTCGACTTGCCGGCTCCGTTGGCGCCGATCAGGGTCACGATCTCGCCCTCGCCGACGTGCAACGAGATCCCCTTGAGTGCCTGGATCGAGCCGTAGAACGTTTGCACGTCCTCGAGTTCGAGGATGCTCTGTGCTCCGGCGGCAGTGCTCACGCCGTCGTCGCCCCCTTGCCGAGATAGGCCTCGATCACGCGCTCGTCTCGCTGCACCTCTTGCGGGCTTCCCTCCGCGATCTTCTCGCCGTAGTCGAGCACCGTCACCCGGTCCGAGACCCCCATCACGACGCGCATGTCGTGCTCGATCATCAACACCGCCAGGCCTTCCTCCAAGCGGAGGCGCTGGACGAACGCGGTGAAATCGGACGTCTCCTGCGGGTTCATGCCTGCGGTCGGCTCGTCGAGGAGGAGCAGCCGCGGCTTCGTGGCGAGCGCACGGGCGACCTCGAGCCGGCGCTGGTCGCCGTAGGAGAGGTTGCGCGCAATGTGGTCGTCTCGGTTCCGTAGGCCGGAGAACACGAGCAGCTCCCGCGCCCGCTCTCGGGATTCCTTCTCTTCCTTGTCGACGCGCGAGCCTCGGAACCGGAGGATCGAGCCCATGATCCCTCCGCGCAGGCGCGAGTGCATGCCGACGAGCACGTTCTCGAGCGCGGTCATGTTCTGGAAGAGCCGGATGTTCTGGAACGTCCGGCCGATGCCGCGTGCGGTGATCGCGTGGGGCGGCTTGCCGGTCACGTCCTCACCGAGGAGCTCGATCCGACCCGAGGTCGGCTTGTAGACGCCGGTCAGCATGTTGAAGAAGGTCGTCTTGCCCGCGCCGTTCGGGCCGATCAGCGAGACGATAGAGCCCTCGGGAACGTTGAAGTCGACGTCGTTGACGGCGACGAGGCCACCGAACTCCTTGCGGCATGCAGCTGCCGTCAGGATGTTCGGCTTCGCAGACCCGGCCGCGGGGGTTGCCGCGGTCACTCGTGGTCCAGGTCGTAGGCGGGCTCGTCATGCACGCCCTCGTGGAACTCCGCCGCTCTTCGCGAGCTTGGAATCAGGCCCTCCGGCCTGAACAGCATCACGACGAGCAGGATGACGCCGAAGATTCCGAACTCGTATTTCGGCGCGTCGACGTTGAGTAGGTTCCCGAGGTCGGCCAAGCCGGCCTGGTCGAGGTATGCGAGCAGCGCTGCGCCGACGATCACACCCCAGATGTTGCCCATCCCGCCCAGGATGACCATGCAGAGGATGAAGACCGAGATGTTGAAGAAGAAGTCGCCCGGGAACGTCGCGCTCTTGAAGCTCGCGTAGTACGCGCCCGCGACGCCGCCGAAGAACGCGCCCGTCGCGTACGCCCAGGTCTTCGTCCGCATCAGCGGGACGCCCATCGCCGCCGCCGCGGTCTCGTCCTCGCGGATCGCGATCCACGCGCGCCCGAGGCGGGAGTCGCGCAGCCGCCACGAGCAGAAGATGGTGATCAGTAGAAGGACGAGGGCCGTCCAGTAGAAGAGGCGGTCACTCGTGAAGAACGTCCCCGAGCCCTGCAGGTAGTTGAGGGTTCCGAAGCCCGGCGAGTCGAGCGGCGTGATCCCGTTGGGGCCGTTCGTGAGGTTGAAGCCCGTCCCGAACAGGTTGTCGCCGTTCCGCGCGATCTGGGGCATGATCTCGCCGAACCCGAGCGTGACGATCGCCAGGTAGTCGCCGCGCAAGCGCAGCGTCGGCAGGCCGATCATGACGCCGACGATCGCGGTCAGGATCCCGGCGAGTGGGAGCAGGAGCCAGACCGAGACGTGGAAGCCGGGGACCTTCGAGCCGACGCCGACATCCCAGAGATGGAAGTTTTGGTTCGGGAACTGGATCGAAGAGAACCAAGCTGCCGTGTACGCACCCATGGCGTAGAAAGCGACGTAGCCGAGGTCGAGCAGGCCTGCGTACCCGACGACGATGTTGAGGCCGACGGCCATCATCATGTAGACGAGCATCACGACTGCCGTGCGGGTACTCGGAAACTGCGAGAACAGGTTGCCGACGAAGAGGGGATACAGAAGCGCAATTAGGGTCGCGGCGACCGGCAACGCCAGCTTCGCGAGGCGGCGCGGGACGCCGAGCCTGACCAGGTAGTCGGTCATGCGCCCTCGGGGGTGCGCTCTCCGAGCAGCCCCTCCGGCCGGAAGACGAGAATCAGGATCAGGATCGAGAAGACGATCGACTGCGTCCAGTCGCTTCCTGGTGCGTGCCAGCTCAGCCCTTCGTTGAACGCTTGGATCAGCCCGATCAGCACCGCCCCGAGCACGGCGCCCGGCAGGTTGCCGATCCCGCCGAGCACCGCCGCTGTGAAGGCGATCAGGCCGAGCTGGAAGCCCTGGTCGAAGCGCACGTTCGTGACGTAGAGGGCATAGAGGAGCCCTGCCGCGCCGGCGAGGCCGCCGGCGATCAGGAACGTGAACGAGATCGTGCGATCGACGTTGATCCCCATCATCGCCGCAGCATCGGCGTTCTGGGCGGTCGCGCGCATCGCCTTTCCCTGGCGCGTTTTCTGGACGAGGTACACGAGCCCGATCAGCACCGGCACGGTAATCAGGACCACGGTCAGCTTGTTCCATGTGTACGTGACCTGCCCGACGTGGAAGACCTCGCTCCTCGGGAGGATGTTCGGGACGGAGACGAAGTTCGGCCCTTTCCAGGCGAGTGCAATGTTCTCGAGGATGAAGGACATGCCGATCGCGGTGATCAGCGGCGCGAGCCGGGGCGCGCCGCGCAACGGGCGGTAGGCGATCCGCTCGATAGACGCGTTGATCGAGCCGCACGCGACCATCGCGATGAGGAGAGTCAGGAGCACGAGCGGCCATTTCGAAGCGCCCCCGCCCACGTCGAGCTTGAAGACCTGCGTCGCAAGCGTGGCCGAGATCATCCCACCGAGCATGAACACGTCGCCGTGGGCGAAGTTGATCAACTCCAGGATGCCGTAGACGAGTGTGTAGCCGAGTGCGACGAGCGCGTAGATCGCGCCCGTCGTCAAGCCGATCAGGAAGACGTTGACGAAGTCGGCCGG
>DHWI01000122.1:461-1827 GCA_002413095.1 Thermoleophilia bacterium UBA5186 | reverse complement strand
TGCGGGGCGGACCGACCGCCCCGCAACCGCACGTGTGTTCTAGGCCGCCTTGACCAGGGCAGCCGACGGAGTGATCACCTTCAGGAGCGTCTGCTTCCCGCCCTTGATCTGGTAGATCGTGACCGGGTTGGAGTTCGTGTCGCCGCTCGCGTTGATCGCGAACGTCCCGAGGATCCCGTCCGTCACCTTGGTGGAGAACAGATTCTTCGCCACCGAAGCGCGGGTGCCGTCGGACGTCTCGATCGCCGTCAGCAACACCTGCATCGCCTGGGCCGCGTACGCGGAATACGGGTCGACCTGTCCGCTCGACTGAGTCGCCCCGAAGTCCTTCACGAACGCCTTGCCCTTCACGCCGAGGTTCTCGTTCGGCTGGCCGGCAACGCTGACCGTCGCGCCCTCGGCGGCCGGGCCCGCACCGTCGACGACCGCCGAGATCGGCGTGAACCCGTCAGGCAGGATCAGCTTCACGGTGTTCCCGAGCCCGGCCCGCAGGTCCTTGATCAGCTTCCCGCCGTTCTCGCAGACAAGGCTGCCGACGAAGACGCCGTCCGCCCCGGCCGACTTGATCTTGGTGGCGAGCGCCTCGTAGCTCGACGCCTTCGGGTCGATGGCCGTAAACCCGGAAACGTTCAGGCCGCTCTTCTCCGCCGCCCGGCGGAAGTTCGACGCGACTCCGAGCCCGTAGGCCTCCTTGTCGTTCAGGATGAAGACGTTCTTGACGCCGGCCTGCTTTGCATAGAGCGCGTCAGCCGCGCCCTGGTAGTTGTCGGCCGCGACGATGCGGATGTAGTTCCGCGTGCCGTTGGGGTAGTACTTGTCCGGCTCGCCCTTCACGGTTCCCGCCCCGCCTTGGGTGAGGCCGAGGTATGTGTTGGCTGGGCTGACCATGCCAAGCGGCCCGCTGGGAGCACGGTTGAGGATCGGGATCTCGATCTCCGCACAACCGGAGTTGAAGGTGCCGATCACGCCGATCACGCCCTTGTTCTGAGCGTAGGCGTTCGCGTTCGCGGAGCACTTGCCCGACTCCCATTTGCCGGCCTGAGCGGTGGCGTCGTCACATGCCTGAAAACCGATCGTGTACTTGCCGGCCTTGAATCCCTGCTGCTTGAGCAGGAACTTCTCCGCCTCGTTCATCTGCACGGTCTGGGTGCGGCCGGAGCCCTGCAGCGGCAGGTCGGAAGCGATGATGTAGTCGGGCTTGCCGCTGCCCTCGTAGTAGATCGGCGAGCAGGAGGACGCCGGCAGTGCGGACGCCGCACCGCCGCCACCGCCTCCTCCTCCGCCGCCCTTCTTGGACGTGCCGCCGCAACCGGCGGCCACGAGCGCCAGCATCGCGACAAGCAAAGCCAGCGGTCCGATCATTAGC
>DHWI01000122.1:0-321 GCA_002413095.1 Thermoleophilia bacterium UBA5186 | reverse complement strand
AGTCCGGCGCGTCTGCCAGTTCCGCCACTTCGGCTCGGTCTGAATGGTAAGCGCGTTCGCCGACGAGTGAATCGTGTTGTACGTTCCAACGAAGATGAGCAAGCGAATCGGGGTCCTCACGGGCGGCGGGGATTGTCCCGGGCTGAATGCGGTGATCCGAGCGGTCGCGCGGCTCTCGCACGACCTCGGCTGGGAGGTCGTGGGCGTGCGCGCGGGCTGGCGCGGGCTCGTCGAGGGCCGCTTCGCCCCGCTCGGGCCGCGCGAGATCTCCGGGATCCTTCCTCGCGGCGGGACGATCATCGGCACGTCGCGGACGAATCC
>DHWI01000162.1:4114-7433 GCA_002413095.1 Thermoleophilia bacterium UBA5186 | reverse complement strand
GGCTACGTGCCGCTCGGCGCGATGATCATCTCGCGCAAGCTCGCCGACTGGGTGCGCGACAAGCCGTTCGCGGGCGGGCTCACGTATAGCGGCCACCCGCTCGCGTGCGCCTCGGGCGTTGCGTCGATCGAGGCCTTCCAGGAGGAAGGCATCGTCGAGAACTCGGCCGCGATGGGCGAAGTGTTCGCCGAGGAGCTGCGCGGCCTGCAGGAGCGTCATCCGTGCATCGGCGAGGTGCGCGGGCTCGGCTGCTTCTGGGGGCTCGAGCTCGTCAAGAACCGCGAGACGCGGGAGCCGCTTGTCCCCTTCAACGGCACGGGCGAGGCGGCGAAGCCCGTCACCGCGCTGACGACGGCTGCACTCGAGCGCGGCCTGTACCTGATGACCCACTGGAACGTCGTGATGGTCTGCCCGCCGCTGACGATCACGCGCGAGGAGATCGACGAGGGAATCGCGGCGCTCGACGAAGCGCTGTCGGTCGCTGACGAGTTCACGGCCTGAGCGTCCCCGACGAGATACGCGACTTCGCCGCCTTCGCGGGCGTGTTCACACCGATTCAGTCGCGGCCGTTCCTCGAGCGGCTTGACTTCGTCGCGGTCGCTGAGCTCGACGTGCTGATCGGGGACGACTTCCGCTGAGCCTCTCGCCGCACCTCCTTTCGGTCGCTGAGAACGCGAACACGCACCAGCCGCTCGGTCCGCGCGACGAGCGGATCGAGAACGAGCGCTTCGTCCTCTGGATGGGCCCGAGCGCGCATCCGAGCTGGAACGTGGCGCAGCGCTTCCGGCTCACCGCGGAGACGATCGACAGTACCCTCGAGGAGGTGCACGCCGTTCTGCGCGAGCGGGGCCGATCGGCCTGCACGTGGGAAGTCGGGGGCTCCGCGACACCGACCGACCTGGCCGAGCAACTGCGCGCGAGGGGCCTCGTCGACGACCACGACCCGTACGTCGTCGGCATGGTGCTGGGCGCGCCGCCGCCCACGCCCCCCGAGGACATCGAGGCTCGGGAGGCGCGGGACTTCGAGGAGTTCAGGGCGGCAAACCGCGTCGCGGAGACGGCGTTCGGCGGAGATGTCGGCATGGACGACCAGCAGCTGCGCGCACGGTACGAGGAGAAGCTCGCCACGGGCGGCTGGAAGACGTTCGTCGCGCTCGTGGACGGTGAGATCGTCGGGTCGGCCAGCTCGACGTATCTCGACGGCGCGGTGACGCTGAACGGAGGCGCGATCCTCCCCCACGCGCGTGGGCGCGGCGCCTACCGCGCTCTCGTCGCCGCGCGCTGGGCCGACGCGGTCGAGCGCGGCACGCCTGCCCTCGTCACGCAGGCAGGCGCGATGTCGAAGCCGATCCTGGAACGCCTCGGCTTCCGCCAGGTCGCGGAGATCACGATCCTTCTGGACGAGTTCGGCAAGGCCCTGTCGAACTAAGAGCCCGTTTCAGAATGACCACGCGCTGGCTGGCTGTGCTGGGCGAGTGCGAGGCTAGGACGCAGGTCGCGCTCATAGCAGCGCTATGGGCGCGACCGAGGACGACGCGTCGTGCCGTCCAGCGCGGCCAGACGGCACGTGCTTCATTTTGAGACGGGCTCTATGTGGCTCAGAGCCACTAAGTCTTGAGAATCGCTTGACCAAGAGCCGCGGCCTGTCCCGAAAGGCATGCTTGTGGCTCAGAGCCACAAAGTCCTCGAATTGTCTCGAATGGACGGTGCGACTCTACGGACCGAACGTGTCCGGACCGGACGCGTCCAGGTCATCCGGAAGCGCCTCGTCAGCGGTCTCATCGATCGGCGGCAGCTCGCGCTCGAGGTAGAAGGCGAGGTGGCCGTCGGTCTCGATCGCCTGGACGAGCTGCCAGCCCTTCGCGCCCAGCTCGTTCAGCTGGTGCTCAGCCCGCGCCTTCGGGCCGACGCGGAGCACGTGGTACTCCCAGCGCCGCGACGGGTTGGCGTCGCGCGCCATCCGGTCCTCGAGCGCCTGGATCCGGTCCCCCCGCTCTTCTTCGGTCTTCAGGAACCGCATGGCCGTCAGCCTACAAAATGCCCGCAATGAGCGACGACGGCTTCCGGCTCGCACTCGACGGCATCGAGGCGCAACTCGCGGCCGGGGAGCAGACCGCCGGCGCCGCGGCGCTCGCCTACGTCGCAGCGCAGCTCCTGAGCCTCGATGAGGCGGAGCTGGCAGCCGCGCGGCGGCGCGCGCTGTTCGTGCTCGCCGCCGGCGGCGATCCGCATCGTGAGCTGGAGCTCGAGTCGCCCGCGGTCGACTCGCTCGCCCGGGACCTGGACTCGCCGGATCTCCGCGCCGACCTCCGGCGCGTCCTCACCGCGCTCTCCGACCCGAAACGACCCGCGTCCGCAGCAGCGATCGCACGGCTCGTCGACGACGAGGAGCTCGCGCTCCTGACGCTCGCGGCCGCGCTCCTCGCGGAGGAGCTCGCCGACGAAAACTAAGCTGCTCTCGACCCATGCCGAGCGCCATTCCACAAGCCCCGTCGCCGCGCGAGCGCTACCCCAGGCAGAGCCTCTTCATCTTCCGGCGCGACCCGCTCGCGTTCTTCCTCTCGCTCGGAAAGCTCGGCAAGCTCGTTCGGTTCCGTCTGCTCGAGAACGAGGACTGGTACCTCGTCAACGACCCGGATCTGATCCAGCGCGTCTTCACCTCCGACAACCGCCACTTCGTCAAGGGCAGGACGTTGTCCGAGACGAAGCGGATCCTCGGGGAAGGGCTGCTGACCAGCGAAGGGGAGCTCCACCATCGCCAGCGCAGACTCATCCAACCCGCCTTTTCGCACCGGAAGGTCGAGGGCTACGCGGATGCGATGGTGGACGTCATCGAGTCGGTCGAGCGCTCGTGGAAGCCCGGCGAGCAGCGTGACATCCATCGTGAGATGTATGCGCTCACGCTGCGCGTCATCGGTAACGCGCTCTTCTCGACGGACGTCGGCGACCGCGCGGTCGCGGTCAACGACGCGCTGAACAACGCGATCGAGATGGTCGGGCGGCTGAGCCTCCCCTACTCGAACATCTGGGAGCACCTGCCGATCCCGCCCCTCCGGCGGTTCAAGGCGAACATCCGATTCCTGAACGAGACGATGCGCGAGCTCGTCGAGGATCGCCGGGCTCGCGGGGAGGCACCGGAGGACGCGCTGTCGCTCCTGTTCGACGCGCAAGCGGACGGCGTGACCGACCTGACCGACAAGCAGATCCGCGACGAGGCGATGACAATGTTCCTCGCCGGTCACGAGACGACCGCGAGCACGCTGAGCTGGATCTGGTACCTGCTTTCCGAGCATCCCGAAGTCGAAGCGCGGCTGCACGA
>DHWI01000162.1:0-4061 GCA_002413095.1 Thermoleophilia bacterium UBA5186 | reverse complement strand
CCGATCCGCTTCAACTCGGTGCTCAGCATGTCCCCGTGGGTCACCCACCACGATCCGAGCTGGTACCCGGACCCGTTCCGCTTCGACCTCTCCCGCTGGACGCCCGAGGAGCGCGCCAAGCGGCCGCGCTACGCCTACTTCCCCTTCGGCGGAGGCCCGCGGATGTGCCTCGGCGAGGGCTTCTCCTGGCTCGAGGCGCGGTTGAGTCTCGCCCACATCGCGCAACGCTGGCGACTGCGACACGTGGCCGGGCACCGCGCCGAGCCGGTGCCGCTCGTGACGCTGCGGCCGCGCTACGGGATGCAGATGACGCTGGAATCCCGGTGAGCTGGACTCCCGCGCAGGTGTGGCAGCGCTCGCGGGAGGTGCTCGCGCGCGAAGGCGCCCGCCACCTCGTACTGCGGGTGGTCGGCGAGGTCGCTTACCGCAGGATGATCTTGATGAAGCGGCCGTTCGACCTGTCCATGCGCGACGTCGACCTCGACGTACCGACGACGTTCCGGGCCCTGGCCCTGGACGACCTCGAGCAGTACCTCGCGCTGCGACCGGACTCGGCTCGCGAAGACATCGTCAGGCGCTTCACGTGCCGTCACGTCTGCTACGGCGCACTCCGCGACGACCGGCTCGTCCAGGCGTGCTGGATCGCTACCGAGCGCGCGTACATCGACTACCTCCGCGCCGAGATCCGGCTCCCGTCCGGCGTCGGCTACCTCTATGACCTGTTCACCGTCCCGGAGGCGCGGGGCCTGAACCTCCACCGGGCGATGTGGCCGCACGTCTTCCGCTACTTCCGGAACGCGAGCCCCAAGTACGTGCTCGCGGCCTTCCATCCCGAGAACGGGATCCAGCGGATCTTCGCGCGGCTCGGCTTTCAGACGGTCGGCACGCTCGGCTACGTCGGCGTCGGCCCGGCGCGACGTCTGTTCTACCGCGGAGACCCGGTGCTGGACGGGCCGCCGCGACGCGCCCAGGGCTTCTAGGCGCGCCGACGGGCCGCGATCTCCTCGGCGAAGTCGGCCACGGCGGCCGGTCCGTCCCACTTCGCCAGGTCGTCGGCGACGAGACGCACCGCGCGGCGATAGCGCTCCCGGCGCAGCAGGCGCATGACGTTACGGCGGATCGCGCCACGGAGGTACGGCTGCCGCAACGACGTTCCCGTCCCTAGCCGCTCCACACGGTCGGCCCACAGGAACTGGTCGTATCCGAGCGGGATCACGAGCGTCGGGGTTGCCGCGAGATGCGCCTCGAGCGTGGTGAGATGGCCTCCGTGGACGACGGCGACGTCGGCAGCGTCCATCGCTGCGCGGCCGTGCACGAGCTCCTCGGCGCGAACATTCGGCGCCATTGCCTCCAGCTCGGAGGGCTCGCAGAGTCCGCCCGTCGAGACGAGGACGTCGACCGGTGCGTCGGCGAGCTCGGAGACGACGCGACGCAGAGCTTGCGGGTCGCCGGTCGAGCCTTGAGTGACATAGACGAGCGGACGGTCTCCCCGCTCCGGCGCGGCGCCGGCGGGCGCGGACCAGGTGATGGGTCCAGCCCACCGCCACCGTTCCGGAAGCTCGAGGGCCGGGTCGAGGAGCGGCGTCGTGCCCACCGCGACGTGGCCGGTCTCGAAGATGCTGGACGCGGGCGAGAGCCCGAGCTCCGCGCGCGCGCCGCGCCACGCCCGCTCGACCGCCAGGATCCCCGCAGGATCCGGGTCGAGCTTCTGCCTGAGGTAGGCGGCCGCGCGGAGCGGACGACGGATCCAGTGGGCGCGCCGGCGCCACGGGCTCGGCTCGCGCCACCACCCCGACCAGCCCAGCTGGTGAATCAGCGTGAGGTGCGGAATCCCAAGCGTCTCGGAGGCCATCGCGGCACTCGCGCGCACGTCGACCACCGTCACGTCGGGGGCGAGACGCGCCATGATCTCCGCGTCGGCGCGGGTCGTCCGCACGATCTCCCCAACCGTTCGGTAGACCCCGAGGCGGCCCGGATCGTTTCGATGCGGATCGATCTCGGTCACGCGAACAGGCGTCAGGCCCGCGGCCTCCACGTAGCGCTCCTGAGGCTCGTCGACGCCGATGAAGACGTCGTGCCCGCGCTCGCGCAACGCGGTGGCGACACTGACGCACGCCCCGAGGTGTGCGAGCACGCCTCCGGAGACGTAGGGAAAGAGCGCGACCCGGCTCACGAACCTAGAATCGCGTCCAGCCGTGGCCAAGCCGCAAGCGCCGACCGAGCCCCCGTCCTTCGGCCCCCAGCACGGTCCTCTCGTACGTGCGCTGCGGCCGGCGAGCCTGTCGGCGCTCGCCCGGACAGCCAGGCTCGACCCGCGGAGGTTCCGGCGGAACGTCGAGATCGCCCGGGAGGTTCGTCGGCGTCACGCGATCCAGAAGGTAACCGAGCTGGCCCCCGCGCTGGCGTTCTTCCGGCGCAGGCCCTTGCGCACCGTCGTGGAGATCGGGACGTTCCTGGGCGGGACGCTCTGGGGGTGGTGCCAGATCGCGGAGCCGGACGCCGTGCTCGTCAGCATCGATCTACCCGGCGCGATGCTGAATCTCCCCTCGGAGCCGATCGAGGAGCTCGCCCGCCTCGCCCGCGAGCGCCAGCAGCTGCACTGCTTGCGGTCCGACTCCCACGATCCGGCGACCGTCGAGGAGCTCCGCCGATTGCTCGGAGAGCGGCAGATCGATCTCCTGATGATCGACGGCGACCACAGCTTCGAGGGGGTCAAGGCGGACTTCGAGCTGTACTCGCCACTCGTCGCGCCAGGCGGGTTCGTTGCGTTCCACGACATCCTCACCCATCAGGACCGCCGCGCGGAGGTCGACCGCTTCTGGCGAGAAGTCCGCGCCCGGTACCCGCACGTCGAGTTCACGGACCCGGGCGATGACTGGGGCTTCGGCGTGTGGGGCGGGATCGGCGTGCTCGAGCTCTTGGCGCGCCCGCGAAGAGAGAGCGGATGATGGGACTCGAACCCACGACCTTCTGCATGGCAAGCAGACGCTCTAGCCAACTGAGCTACATCCGCGAACGACGGCCAGTATAGCCTCAGGTTTCGGCGTCTAACGCCTCGTTCACGAGGCTGTCGGCCAGCTCGTTGTGGGTGCGACGGACGGCGGTGTAGCGAACTCTGCCGAAGCGGCGCTCGAGGTCGTTTGCCTCCTCCCACAACGCCTTGAGGGCTTCGTTCTTCACGCGGTAGGAGCCCTGCATCTGCTTCACCAGCAGCTCCGAGTCCGACACCACTTCCAGCTCGCAGACGCCCAGTTCCGCCGCCTTCTCCAGGCCGGCGACGAGGCCGCTGTACTCCGCGACGTTGTTGGTCGCGCGCCCGATTGCCTCGCCGTGCGTGGCCAGCACGTGTCCGTCCTCTGCCTCGAGGACATAGCCGTAGGCGGCGGGGCCGGGATTTCCACGGGAGCCGCCGTCCGTGAACAGCTTCGCCTTCACAGCAAGGCGTACACGTCGAACGCCGGCTCCTCGTACGGATGCGCCCGGCGCAGTGCTGCGATCACGTCCTCCTGCCGTTCCTCTGGAAACACCGTCTCGAGTCGCAACTCCGCGACGCGTTGCTCGCGCCCGGCTTCGCCACGCGCCGGGCTCGTTCCCTCGCCGCCGAGGAAGGTCCCGGTTCCCTGCGTGTACCAGGAGCAGTGCTCGTACTTGCCGATGCGTCCGGCACCCGCCTCGAAGAGGGCATTGCGCACCGCGTCGAGAGCCTCGCGCGGAACGAACACGACGAGTTTGCGGTTCAGGTCTCGGTGTCGATCTGCGCCTTCTGCAGCTTGCCGCTGTAGTCGACGTAGATGGACTTCCATTCCGTGAAGACGTCGAGGGCGGCCTGGCCGGCTTCGCGATGGCCGTTGCCCGTGTCCTTTGTGCCACCGAACGGCAGATGCACCTCGGCTCCGATCGTTCCCGCGTTGATGTANNGTCGCGCATCGCGCGGAACGCCTTGTTGACGTCGCGCGTAAAGATGGACGACGAGAGCCCGAACTTACTGTCGTTCAAGACGCGAATCGCCTCGTCGAAGTCCTTGACGCGGATTAGTGCCGTCGTCGGGCCGAAGATCTCCT
>DHWI01000169.1:15122-17096 GCA_002413095.1 Thermoleophilia bacterium UBA5186 | reverse complement strand
TCGCCTACCTGCAGGTGATCGACAACCCGTACGACGCCGTCAGCCTGCAGCGCATCGCGAACCGGCCGCGCCGCGGGATCGGCGACTCGTCGCTCGCTCGCCTTCAGAGCTACGCCGACTCGCACGGGATCTCGCTCTGGGAGGCGACCGAATTCACCGAGGAAGCCGGCGTCGGTGCGGCACCGCAGAAGGCCGTCGCGCAGTTCCGCACGCTGATCCAGTCGCTGCAGTCCGGTGCGCTCGACATGTCCGTTGCCGAGCTGATCGAGCGCGTCCTCGACCAGAGCGGCACGATGGCGGCGCTCGAGGCCGAGCGCACGATCGAAGCGCAGGGCCGCCAGGAGAACCTGCAGGAGCTCGTGGGCGTCGCCCACGAGTACCAGGAGACCGCGCCGGAGCCGAACCTGTCCAGCTTCCTCCAGGAGGTCTCGCTCTATTCCGACCAGGACGCGATCCGCGGCGAGGGCTCGCTCGTCACGCTGATGACGATCCACAACGCGAAGGGGCTCGAGTTCCGCGCCGTCTTCCTGATCGGCATGGAGGAGGGCATCTTCCCGCACTCCCGCTCGATCGAGGAGAACTCGATCGAGGAGGAGCGGCGGCTCGCGTACGTGGGCATGACGCGCGCGCGTGAGCGGCTCACGCTCCTGCACGCCTCGTCGCGGTCGCTCTGGGGAAACCGCGGCTACAACATGGCCTCGCGCTTCCTCGACGAGCTGCCGGACGCCCACACCGAGCGCGATCGCCTGCGGCCCACGTCGTGGTCAAGCTATGGCCAGCCGAAGGAGGTCGCGCCGCGCGAGGACGTGCCGCAGCTCTCGACGGGCGACTCCGTCCGGCACGGAACGCTCGGCGAAGGAGTCGTGACGCGGATCGAGCCCGGCGGCGTCGTGACGGTGCGCTTCGCCGAGGACGGCGCCGAGCGGCGATTGATGCTCGACTACGCGCCGCTGGAACGGATCTGATGGCGATCGACGTCCGGCCCGCGGCCGACCAGGCCGAATTCCGGCAGGGCCTCGGCGCGATCGGCCACTTCTTCGGCTGGGAGCCCTCCGAGGAGGACTCTGAGCGTTTCTCCAAGTTCCTCCCGGTCGAGCGGATGCTCGTCGCCACCGACGGCAAGGCGATCGTGGCCGGAGCCGGGTCGTTCCCGTTCGAGATGACTGTCCCGGGAGCCATGGTTCCGACCGCGGGCGTGACCGTCGTCGGCGTGCTGCCGACCCATCGCCGCCGCGGGATCCTCACCTCGATGATGCGCCGCCAGCTCGACGACACGCGCGCCGGTGGAGAGCCGCTTGCGGCGCTCTGGGCCTCGGAGCCGGCCATCTACGGGCGCTTCGGCTACGGGCTCGCCTCGTTCTGCGGGGAGATCGACGTGCCGAGGGAGCGGGCCGCCCTCGCGGTTTCCGGTGGCCTGCGCGGCGAGGTCCGGATCGTCACCGCGGAAGAGGCGCTCGCGAGCTTTCCCGCGCTCTACGACGCGGTGCGAGCCGAGTGGCCGGGGATGATGAGCCGGACGCGCGACTGGTGGGAGCACCGCCGGCTCCGCACTCAGACGCACGAGTCCGGCGGGCCCCTCGTTCTTGCCCTGCTCGAGCTCGACGGCGTTCCCGCCGGTTACGCGCTCTACCGCGTCAACCAGAAGTTGGAGTCCTGGGGCACCGCCGGCCACGTCCGCGTGCTCGAGGCGCTCGGAACGAGCCCCAACGCCACGCGCGAGATCTGGCGCTATCTGCTCGAGTTCGACTGGACGTCGCGGATCGAGGCGGGGCGGCTTCCCGCCGACCACGAGCTGCTCCTGCTCGTCGCGGATCCGAGCCGGCTCAAGTTCATGGTCACCGACGCCCTCTGGGTGCGCCTCGTCGACGTGCCTGCCGCGCTCGCGGCGCGGAGCTACGAAGGAGACGACCTGATCGTCTTCGACGTGTCCGACGCGTTCCTGCCGGACAACGCGGGCCGCTGGCGCCTCGCGGG
>DHWI01000169.1:7460-15117 GCA_002413095.1 Thermoleophilia bacterium UBA5186 | reverse complement strand
CTCGGCTCCACGTATCTGGGCGGAATCACCTTCAGCGAGCTGCTGCGCGCGGGGCGGATCGAGGAGCTGCGCGAGGGCGCCGCCGCGCGTGCAGACGCTTTGTTCCGCGCCGAGCGGGCGCCCTGGTGCCCGGAGATCTTCTAGGAGGGCTTGGCCCTCCTAGATCCGCTGCAGCCGCGCCGCGGTCAGAGCCGCACGCGCCGCGTTCGCTCCGGGAGCGCCGTGGACGCCGCCGCCGGGGTAGGCCGACGACGAGGCGAGGTAGAGGCCTCGCACGGGCGTCTCCGGCCGGCCGAGCCCCGACGTCGGGCGGAAGACGAACTGCTGATGGAGCTGCGCCGTGCCGCCGTTCAGAGCGCCGCCTACGAGATTGCGGTTCGCGCGCTCGAGCCCCGCGGGCGAGAACACGTGGCGGGCGCGCACGAGCTCGCGAAAGCCGGGCGCCAGCTCCTCGACGCGCGCCTCCATCCGGTCGACGAGAGCAGCCTCGTCGAGCTCGACCCCGTGCGGCACGTGCGCGTACGCCCAGGCGACCTCCTTCTCCGGCGGGCAGCGCGTCGGGTCGGCCGCGGCGTACTGGCCTAAGATCAGGAACGGCTTCGTCGGGACGAGGCCGCGGGCGAGCTCGCTCATCGTCACCGTCAGCTCGTTCACGTCGTCGGCGATGTGCACCACAGGCGCGCGGCGCGCGTCCGGCGCCGTCCAGGGAACCGGCCCGTCGAGTGCCCAGTCGACCTTGACGGTGCCGTAGTCCCACTGGAAGCGCCGGAGGTCGTCGAGCAGGCGCGCCGGCACGTGCTCGCGCGCGAGCAGCTGGATGTACAGCTGAGGCGCGTCGACGTCGGCGAGGACGGCTCGGCTCGCATCGACGTCCCCTTTCGGAGTGCGGACGGCCACTGCGCGTCCCCGGCGGACGAGCACCTCGGTCACTCGCATTCCAATCTCGACTCGGCCACCGCGCTCCTCCAGCCGACGCACGAGCGCGTCCGTGAGCCGGCCGGCGCCACCCTCGGGGAACGGGAAGCCGACCTCCTGCCCGAGCGCGGCCAGGAACCAGCCGTAGAAGCCGCTGAAGGTCGCCTCCGGGGCGAGGTCGGTGTGGAGCGCGTTCCCGGCCAGGAGCCGGCGTCCGCCCTCGCCGCGAAACCGCTCCTCGCCGAGACGGCGAACGGGCAGCAGCATCGTCCGCGCGAACCGGACGAGGCCGGACGGGCCGAGCTCGCGTGCCAGACGCGCACCCGGGCGAAGCGGCGGCATGGGTGTCGCCATCGCGGCGAGCAAGTGGGGGCCGGTGCGCCGCCACAGGCCGTAGAGCTCGCGCCACGCGTCTCCGTCCCCGGGCGCGAAAGCGTCGAGGGATGCGGCGGTTTCGTCGAGGTCCATCGACAGGGACGCGCACGTACCGTCCGGCGCCGGATGCGCGAGGGCGAGCGAACCGCGCCGCCAGCGCAACCCGTAGCGCTCGAGCTCGAGCCGGCGCAGCGTGGGGGAGGCCGCCGCGAGGGGATAAAAGGCGCTGAACAGGTCGTGGGTGAACCCGGGCTGGCCCGTGAGCTCGCCGCTCTTGACCGCCCCGCCCGGCTCGTCCTGCTCCTCCAGCACGACGACGCTCCAACCGGCGTCTGCGAGCAGATTCGCGGCGACGAGCCCGTTCGGACCCGCTCCGATCACGACTGCGTCTGCCATCCCGCTTGGCTTTTCCGTGCGCGGGCGGACACAAACGGCGCTAGGCTTCCGCCCCCATGGCGCCCCTCCGCCGTGCGGTGATCCTTTGCGTTCTGCTTCTCGCCTGGCCGGCAAGCGCGTCCGCGCACACGGACGGCCTGCGCCAGCTCGAGCTCTCCTGGCCCGCGGACGGGACGGTCACGTCGCCGTTCGGCCAGGACGGAGGTCGCTGGCATCCCGGCCTCGACATCGGGATCCTGCGCTCGCTCGAGGTGACCGCGGCGGCGCCCGGGCTCGTCACGCGCGTCGGCGAGCAGCCCGGCTACGAGGGCTACGGCCGGCTCGTCGAGGTGAACGACGGAGACGGATACACGACGCTGTACGCGCACCTGGCCTCGGCGCGAGTTCGCGTAGGTGAGTACGTCATGGGCGGCGAGCCGATCGGAGTCGCCGGCTGCACCGGTTGGTGCACGGGGACGCACCTCCATTTTGAGCTGCGCTACCGCGGCCGGCCGCTGAGCCCCTTGCCGTACCTCAGCCGCTAGAATCCGCGCCGACCCGGGCGGTTAGCTCAGTTGGGAGAGCACCAGCTCGACAAGCTGGGGGTCACTGGTTCGAGCCCAGTACCGCCCATACAGACCTGCGCAGCCACGGGGAAAGCGCATGGCTGCGCAGGTCACTTCGGTCAGGCGTGCCGGGGAAGCGCGTCCGGTGCGGTCCCTGGTGCGGTCCTGGCAACGCGCCGAGCTACACCGGAATGTCGCTCAGCTTCCCATCGTTGATCGCGACGAACCAAGGCCCCGCGCCCTTAGCGGCGATCGTCGTCTCGATTTCTTGCCACCGTCGCACGATGCGCACCAGGTAGTCCCAGGTCGCCAGGTCCTTCTTTCCAGAGATCCAGAAGACCCGTAGACCGTGTTCGCGGAGGAGGGCGAGCTCGCCGGGCTTCGTTCGGATCCGTCGATCGCGCGCGATCACGATCAAGTCCCTCGCGGCGACCTCAGGGATCCAGACGGGATCAAGCGCGCCGAGCGGGACAGTCGGAATCAGCGGGTGGCCGACATGGATTAAGTCGCGACGGGCGATCGCCAGGGCCTTGCCCAGCCCGAGGACGCTTTCATCCGCGAAGAAGCGAAGTCCAGCGGGGTCGGTTGGCACGCAAGCTCAGGCGGCGACGCCGCTGCGGATCAGCTCGTAGCGCAAAGCTGCTTCGACGTCGGCTCGAGGGAGCTCGTAGAGCTCTGCGATAGTGTCGAGCGGTTCACCAGCCCGGACTTGCTCGCTGATGATCTCCGTTCGAACGCTTCGGACAACCGGCTCGCCGAATTGCCGGAGCGGGTCGATCACGACCTGCTCGATTTCGAAGTGGGGACGGATGCGCTCGACGACTTGATCGCCTGGCCGGAAGACGGCTGACCGTGTGAAGCGTTCAGCTGGTTCTGTAAGGACGATCTGGTCGTTCCGGACGACGACGAGTTGAAGTTCTCGATCGAGGTTGACGTCGTCCTGAACCTGCCAGACGAGCTCGCGTCCGGCGACGTCGAGATACGGTCGTGCGTAGGCGAGTGGATAGCGCGTGTCGAATTTCTCGCGTAGGCGCTCGACGGCGGGACGCATCAGCATGATCGACGCGCCGGCGTCGCGGTATTCGGCCAGGAGGCGAGTCTCGACGAATTCCCCCCACGTGACGACCTCGCTGCCCGTCGGCTCAGCCCGCGCGACGGGTGGATAGCGCTTGCCACGTCGCTTGTAGCCTTCGAGCCAACGGCGGGCGGTGCCCGAGCTCAGGCCAAGCAGTCGATCAACTTGCGCGAGCCCGTAGAGCGGCCGCTCGAGGAGATCCACTGCGGGCGTGTTCGTCACGGTGACGAGTGTAAACGGCGGCGCCTCCGGTTGCGCGGGCCGCGAGGACTCGAAGATGTCAGCGCTGATGGCGCTTGGCCGCGGCGGCGCCCGCTTGCCCGACTGAGCCGGTGCAAGCGGGCGCGCTCCGCCGCGCGCTCGCCGGCGCGAGCTTCCTCGTCGAGGTACGCGCGACACCGCTCGATCTCCTCGCGGGTGAATGGCCGAATGAAAACGAGCCCCACGCCGAAGGATTGTCGCAGTCGAGCCTGATTGCACCGATTGCAGTTTGTTATGGCTCAGAAGTCGAAGGCGAGTTCGTCGCGGCGCAGCTCGCGCTCGACGTAGGCGAGGGTTCGGGTCTCGTCTTTGTGCCACTTCGCGGCGGTCTCGCGCGTGGCCTCGATCATCGCGGTCGCGTCGGCGTCGTCCTTCTCGATGAACGGCATGAGCCTGTTCCAGAGCTCCACGAGGAACGCCTCGATCTCGGCGCCTGTCTCGTCGGCGAACGTCCGAGCTCGCGCGAGCCGCTCGAGGCCGAGCGCGATCGCGTACTTTCTGTCTGGCCGGCGAGCTCGCCGGTATCGGCGGACCTCGTCGGCGAGCACCTTGGAGGTCGGGAGCGGGCCTTCGTCCAGGAGGTCGGCGTGCCGGCGAGCGCGGAAGGTGCCATCCTCGAGGTGCTCGTGTGCGGCCTTCGCTGGGCGACCTGTTGACGTCATTGGCAACTAGCTTACGGCGAGTTTCGGCGGGCTCCGCCGAAAGTGTGTGCGGGCCTGCACGCGGGGTGGGAGCCACAGCCGCCCACGGAGGTACCGGGGGGTCGCTTCACGAACTCTTCGAGCCAGGGTCAGCGCCAGGCGAGGCAGGCCGCGGAAGACGCTCGCGGATCACGTGCTGCGATCCGATGCGCCGCGACGTCGCGGCCGAGTTCGAACGCGTGGCTTCGCGCCTACGGTGATTCCGGCGGAATCAAGCTGTCGAGCGCGAGCATCAAGTCTTGAAGGTCTCTCTCTTCCGTGTCGGCAATCCTGATCAGCGCGCCTGCGGTGTACGTCGCGAGGGCCCAGAGCAGGTAGGCGAAGCTCTTTAGGACCGCGTCTGGAGGGTCGAGACCAGGCACGACCATTTCGGTCATCACCAGGCTAAGCTCGCGCTCCAGTGCCGCAGGGAATCCCTCGCCGGCCACGGACGCGACGAGGCGTAGCGCGCGGGAATGGGCGTCCCTTCCGGCGTCGCTGTCGCCGTCGTGATCTATGCGAACGGTGGGCGTCGTCAACGAAACGACTCTACGCCTGCCCGTCGTAGTAGTTACCGCCGAGCTGCCGGGCCCGTCTGATCACGATGTTGCGCATCGGCTCCTCGATCTGGCGTGCGACGTCGTCGGCGTTAAGGAGGCTGCCTTGGACGTTCACGTTCACGATCGGCTGCAGGAGAATGGGCGTCGCGCCGGCCACGCTCGAGCCGCCGCCGGCGGTGACGAGCTGCGACCGGTACACGCCGGCAGGCGCAGGGGCCACGTTCCCTGCCGGGTTTCCGCCGGGACCCGCCCCCGTACTACTATCGGGCGCCCCTGAGCCGACGCTGCCGCTTTTGCCGCCGCCGAGGAGGTTCGTGAGCGCGTCGATCGCCGACGTCAGATCCCCGAGCGCGTTCGTCAAGTCCGACGTGTCCAACGCGTTCCCGAGGTCCGCCATCGTCAGCCCCACCGACGCGAGAATGTCGCTGAGCTGCTGCTCCGCCTGCGTCACCGTGATCTTCCCGCTCCGCAGGTCCGCGTACACCTTGTTCAGCTTCTTCTCGACGCTCTTCCGCTTCAGCGTCTTGTCGGTCTCATCCGCCTTCTGCGAGTCATCCAAAGCGGAGGCGGCGAGGGAAGCCTGCGCGTCGATCAGCTGCTGGTACGCGTCGTGATACGCCGTCTCCACGTCCGTCCAGTCGGTGCCGGCGAGTCCGTTCCACTGGTCCTGCGCCTCGGCGAGGACGGCGGCTGCGTCGGTGATCGCCTGAGCGTCGGCCGCACGGTTCGAGCCGCTGCTCGCCCCCTTCATGACGTCCATGAACGACCCGTAGGCGCGGAGGAGGTCGTCGCCCTTCTGCTTGATCGTCTGCATGACCGGCGACATGCCGCCCGACTCCAATGACGCGATCTTCCCTTGCGCCCGCTCCGACGCCTTCTGCGCCTGCGCCCGGCCGAGCTGGTCGGCGCCGTAGGTGCGGTTGTTCGCGATCCGGTTCACGACCTGGTCGTCGTAGGCCTTCAGGATCGTGTCTCGCACCGACGCCCAGGCGGTGTCCTCGAACGACCTGAGCTGCGTGATCACTTCGCTCTTCAGCGCGACCAGCTCGGCCATCACCTTCCGCCGGTTCGCGGCGGTGACCATCTTCTCGAACTCCTTCCCGATCGCCAGCAGCTTCGGGGCGATCGACGCGCGCAGATCGTCCGGGAACTTCTTCACGTCATCGCTGAGCGCCTGCAGCTCCGCCTGGACGGCCGCCCTGGTCGGCGCGGGCTTCGCCAGCGCCCGACTCGGCGTGCCGCCGGCGGCGAGGCTGAACAGGCCGCTGACGACGCGCGCGTACCAGCCGGGGCCTTCCTTCGACCGTTCGACAGCCGCCGCCGCCTGCCCCGGCCCCGCGTTCGGATGCGCCTTGAAATACGCGCCATACGTCGGCAACCCCTCGTTGCCGTGCCCGGCCAGCAGGATCGCCAGCGTCTCCGACGTGACGATGTCGAAGCCGATCGACCGGTAGTACCTGTACGCGGCCTCGTAGCCCTTCGAGAGGAACTGGAACAGGCCGTGCGCGCCGCTGCCCTGCGCGTTCATCTTGTTCGGGTCGAGATCCGACTCCTTATAGGCCGCCTCGACCAATTGCAGCGCCTGAACGTGCGTGAGGCCGTGGCTGATCCCGACCGCGTAAATCTCCTTCGCGACCGCCTGCTGCGCCGGCGTCAGCTTGTCGCTGAGGACCAGATGCGTCCCGGCGCCGACGTCCTTCCCCTTCTTCGCCGGCTTGCCGACGTGCAGCCCGCCGGCCGCGGCCGGGGTAGCCGGTGGCGTGCCGCCGCCGCCCGCGTCATACGCTGGGGCGGCGCCCATCGGCGGCGTGTACGCGCCCTGATGCTCACCGACGTGAATGTGGGGGAGCCACGCCTGCCCCGGCACCTTCGCGACCGTCCCGATCACGTCGCCGCGCCGGTAGCTGCCGGTCCCCTTCACCGTCGCGAAGTGCGTCATGAAGTAGGTGTTGCCGCTCTCGTGCCCCTGGTAGTAGATCGTCCAGCCGCCGACCCGCTTCTTGAAGTCCCAGGCGATGAAGTGCGCGTCGAAGAGAACGCCGTCCTCGGGGGCCAGAACCTTCGCGCCCGGGTCGGCGAAGATGTCCACGGCTGGGAAGCCGGGAAGCCCGCCAGTCGGATGCGTCGACTTGAACGTGGCCGGGATCTGCGCAGTCCCGACTGGCCCCTTCGGCGACGTAAACGTGCTCCCGCCCGGCGTGGTCGCCCCCCTTGTGGGGTACGCCGCCTCGAACTGAGCCTGCACAGCCGCCGACTGCGCCGACGACGGCCCGGCCAGGAACCCCAGGCCGTGCTCTTGGAGGAACTTCGCCGTCGCCGCGTCGATGGCCTTACGGTGGATCAGGATCTCGATCGGAATGACGATCGCGGCCATCAGCCCGAGACGCAGCAGAGCGCCACGCAGCAGACCGACCTTCGCGGCCGAGCCCTCAGCGCTGGCCCCAACCGACGTGAACACGCCCGCCCACTTCGACAGCTTCGACGCGACGCCCAATACGAGCAGCAGCTCCATCGTGTGGCTGAACCCGCCCGTAATCTTGTCGACCTTCGTGATGATCGCGTGGAGGTCGTGCAAGGTCGTGACGACGCCCTGCACGGCCAGGTGGAGGTCGCGCTGGATCTCTGCTTGATGCTTCGAGCTCGACAGCCACTCCGTCGTCGGCTTCAGCAACGACACGAGCACCGGCAGAAGCCCCGCGCCAAGGGTCTCCTCGAGCCCCTTGACCTGCGCGTGGAACTTCTTCATCTGCTCACCCAGCCGGCCCTGGTTCTTCTCGAACTCGCCGGCCGCGCCGGCGGTGTCCTTCATCATGATCGCCTGCCCCGCGAGCGCCTTCTGCTGGTTCGTCA
>DHWI01000169.1:0-7383 GCA_002413095.1 Thermoleophilia bacterium UBA5186 | reverse complement strand
TGCGCGAGCTTGACCTTGCCGAGGTCCTGGGCGCCCTTCGAGAAGCCGAGCGTCAGGCCTTCGGCCTTTAGCCGGGTGGCGTCGATGACGATGCCGTATTGGCGGAGGGCGCGGCCGCGGCCGGCGAGGCCCTGCACGAACGCGTCGAGCACGAGGTTCGGGTCGATGTTGCGGACCGATCCGATGTCCGCCGCGCGAGTGACGAGCTCGCGGGAGAGCTTCGACGCCTGCGACTGCCCGAGCCCGACCGAGTGCAGCATCGCGCCGAACTGGTTCGTCCACTTCAGCGAGTCGGCGCGTGCCATCCCGAAGGCGTCGGCGGTCGTCTTCGACCAGCCCTTGATGTAGCCGGCGCTCTTCCCGAACGTCACGTCCGTCCGGTGAATCTCGGCCTGGAGGTTGACCGCTTCCTTGATCGAGTCCTTGACGACCGTCGTGAAGCCGGCGGCGCCGAGGAACGCGCCGGAGGCGAACGCGAGCGACCGGCCGAGATGCGAGAACGCGCCCGAGCCGGCGAGCGCGCCGCGCTCAGCCCCGGTGACCTCCCGGCCGAACAGCGAGAAGCCGCCGGCTGCGCGTCGTGCCTGGCCGCCGGCGTAGTCGTAGGAGAGGCCGAGCTGCCGGGCGGAGCGTTCGGCGAGTTTGCTCGCCGCGATCTGCTCGTCTGACCCCTTGACCGCGGCGCGCGCGGTGGCGCTGTACGCGGTGTAGAGCTGCCGTTGCGCGGCGACCTGGCGGGCGTTGACGGCGACCTGGCCGCTGGCGGCGGCCTCGATCTTCGCGCCAGACCCTTCCGCCTGCCGCTCGACCTCCCGGATCGCGGTGCGCACCTGCCGGGCCGCCGAGACCGCGTCGGTCGCATCTCCCTCGAACGCGATCGGAACGTACTCAGTCACTTCTCACGCCCCGGCCGCGCGCGCGACGTCGCGATGCGGCCGACGTCGCGCGCGCTATGGACGGGCCAGGTGCACCGTCCGTCGACCGGCTTGTTACCTCGGGCCCGCGACACGGCTCATGCCGATGATCATTCCGGCGTAGCGCTGCAGCTCGGCCATAAGCTCCTCGACCAACGAGCGGGATCACGGCCATCAACGGAGCGTCGGTTCGCTCCGGGAGAGCGTGGATGTCCACAAACTCGATGTGCATCCCCAGGGCGTTTTGGCCTGGCGTCTTGAGCGGGACTCCGACAACGACGATGAGATTCCGGGGGCCCCAGGGTTCAACCCCTGACAATGGGTATAGCCCCATCGCGGGCCTCCATAAGGATCCTGCGGGAGCGGGGTCGACCAGGCGGTCAGCTTCGCCGCGGTCACTCGGACGCCGCCTCGGGCGTTCTTACCGTGGACCTGAAGCCAGACCCTCGGCGGTCAGGTAGCCGGCGCGACATTGAGGACTAGACCGGCTGCGTCGCCGCGTCGGGTGCCGGCAGGGCCACCGGATCCGCTGCATGCTCCATCATGTTCAGCGCATAAGCGAGCGCAATCCTGTCGCTCGTGGCGCCATTGTTGGAGACCACGATCTTCACGGCGATCCTCTCCACGTGAATGGCAGCATCGGCCCTGGCCGCGAGCTTCAGCGCTTCGACGTACGCCTTCGACTCGTCGCCGTCGATGATCTCGACCAGTTTCCGGTTGATCGTGTCCCGCAGACCCTCGATGCTCTGCTGCAGGTGGTCGGTGAAGTCGCCGATCGGCGTCCAGTACCTCAGTTCCCACCGGAGCGCCCGGAGCGTCGCCGCGTCGCGCAGCTCCCGCGCCCGCGCCACGATCTGAACTGGCTGGAGGTCCTGCGAGAGAAGCCGCCGGACTTGCTCGAGGGCCACGGCGTCCTCGCCGGCGGGGGGCTCGATCGGGTCGAGCACAGCCTTCACTGCGGCGATCGCGCGATCGCGAGCGTCTGCCACGGCCGCAACCTTGCCGTCGAATCGCTCGTTCGCATCCGTGCGTGCAGCGTCGATCGCGACTTCGCGTTCGGCTTCGGTGAGGGACAGGCTCCGGGTCGCCTCGTCGATCTTCCTGACCATCCCGTCCGCGAGGGCCAAGAGCGCATCGACAGCCCCCTCCAGGATCTGCCGCTTGCCGCGCAGCAGCGCGAGGGTTTTGTAGGGGTCGATCACGTCATGCCTCCAGTTGTGTGGGCNNCGCCGGCGTCGGCGAGGCGCTCGACCTCTTCCTGCGGGATGCGGTGCCAGCCGCTCGCGCCGAAACGAACCGAGCGGACACGGCCGTCCGCGATCAACGCCCGGACGTACCCCTTCGAGACACCGAGGGCCTCAGAGACCTGCGCGATCGTGTACAGGCGCGGCAACGAGACGGTCGTCACGCGTCTTCACGTCTTTCGTTCATGCCCCCGTTGATCGGAGCGTCCTGCTGTGTGATGGCACCGGAGCGTTACTTTCTTCGGGGTGGCCACTTCCTACGCCTGGGCCCGCGGCTTAGACCCCTCCTATCCCGACTACGCGGGACTCTCCGCGGACGCTCGCGAAGCGCTCGGATGGGCCCAGGAGCTTGACGAGGCGGCGCAGGCGCGGCAGCTCGCCGCGATCGGCCGACAGAACCCCGAGCTCGCCACGGTGACCATCGCCGAGATCGCGAAGGGCGAGAGCATCTCAGCCACCACGGTCAGGCGCCGGATCGCTCACGCGCGATTCGAGCTCTTCGGGTCGCTGAGCGACCGCGGCATCCGGGATCGTAAGAACCGGTGGCAGGAGCTCAAAAACCGGCCGCCCAAGCGATGCGAACATGAGGGCTGCGAGGAGGAACTGCCGATCGATCTAGGGCGCCCCAGACGCTACTGCAGCTGGCACGGCTTACCGTGGGCGCGAGCTCACCGCGCCCGCCTTCGGTTGCGGCGCTCGCCTACCCCGGAGGACGGCGCGCACGGCGACACCCACGAGAACAAGGCCGGGCTAGCGGTGAGAGCCGTCAGGACCTCGTCTTAGGATCGTCGCCGTCGTGAGCGAGGACGAACTTCTGACGTCGGCGGAGGTCGCCGAGATCCTCAACGTCCCTGTCCGTTGGGTCGACGAGCATGGTCGCCGCGGAGACGTGCCCTCCTTGAAGCTCGGCCGCTATCGCCGCTACCGCCGCGGAGACATCGACGCCTGGATACGTGGACAGGCGCGCCGGCGAAGGGACGTCAGACCCTCGCTCTAGCATCAACGCAATGGAAGCCGCGGAACGTCGCCGGTGCGTCGCCGAGCTCCACCCGCTCCACAGCCAGCTCGAGATCGCGCTCATCCTCGGCGTCGGCCCGACGACCGTAGCGCGCGACGAAAAGGAGCTCGGCCTCGAGCGCGAGCGTGGTAGACCGGCAGACGCTGCGTCTCGGCCTGGCGAGAACGTCAAGGCGCGGCTCCGAGCACGTACTGCAGCGCAGCGTCGGGCGCGCCTTGCCCGCGATCGACGATCCGCGGAGCGTTACCGGAGCGACCCGACTCTGACTCTCGAGCAGCTCGGTCGCGATCTCGGCGTGTCGGCGACGCAGGCCATGCGGATCCTCGATCGAGCGGGTGTGCCGCGTCGTCCAACAGGCCGACGTCGCGGTGTGGCCGCGGGTCCGATGAGCGAAGAGACCCGGGCGAAGATCGGCACTCGAAAGCGCCAGTGGTACGCGACGCCGGCCGGCGCGACGCAGCGGTCAGAGGCGTCAACACGGCTAAGCGACCCTGTCGAGCAGTCGACGATGCGGATCCGACGTTGGGGAGTGCACGGAGTCAAAGCGGCACGCGCCGTCGTCTTGCAGCTGCAGCGGCGTCGAAGCGGCGGCCGCCCACCGAGCACGGCGCTGCACAATCGGTGGGTCGCGATGTACGAGGGCGGCGACGCGGAGCTCGAGGAGCTCTTGGTCGGCAGCGAGCTCACGCGGTTCCGGGCGATCGCCTGGCTCGACTGGCAGCGGCACCCCGAAGACTGGCCGCGCGAGCGCTATCCCGCAAGCCGCACCGACGCGGATGACGCCGATCCGAAGTCCCTGCGGCCGATGGAGCGTCGACTACGCGACGCGCTGCGAGCACGGGGGATAAAACCCCTGCAAACCGCGTACGGAAAACTAAAAGCGGCCTAGCTCCGGAAGCCGTGCCGCACGATTTGCGGCATGGCCACGACCGAACTCGAGCAGCGAATCGCCGCGACGGCGCTTGACCTCCTCGCCGACGTTCGGGCCCGCCTGGCTCGCGTCGCCGATGCACTCGCGGACGGCGAGCACGAGCTCGCGTTTCAGATCGTGGAGGACATCGAGCACGAGCTCGCGACGAGGCGGTTCGCGTGACAGCGGCGCGGCGATTCGACTCGATCCCGTTCTCGGAGATCAAGCGCGAGCTCACGGATTGGCTCGAGCCCGGCCGGATCCCGGTCGGCATGGTCACGATTCTCGGCGGCGATCCCGGTCTCGGGAAGAGCCAGTGGACGTGCCTGCTCGCCGCCCGACTGTCACGCGGGGAGCTCGGGCCGCCGGGGATCACGTTGATGCTGACCGCCGAGGACGATCCCTCGCGAACGATCAAGCCCCGCCTCGAGGCCGCCGAGGCAGACGTCAGCTTGATCCGAATCGTTCGAGCCGCGAACAGCGATGGGTTCGCGCTCCCTGACGATGTCGTCGAGCTCGACCGGATCGCCGGCGAGACGCACGCGCGGTTGATCGTCATCGACCCTGTCTCGGCGCACCTGTCCGAGAAGATCAACAGCTGGCGCGATTCCGAGGTTAGGTCGGCGCTGCGGCCGCTGAGCGACCTCGCCGAGCGGTACCAGTGCGCCGTCCTCGCGGTCATGCACCTGAACAAGGGCACCGGCATGCAGGTCCTCTATCGGCTCTCCGGATCGGTCGGTTTCTCTGGCGCTCCCCGCTCCGTTCTCTTCTTCGCGCGCGATCCCGACGACCCAGACGGCGTCGCCGGCCGCCGGCGCGCGCTGTCCCACGAGAAGTGCAACGTCGGGCCCGAGTCGAGCACGCTCCTGTACGAGATCGAGCCCATCCTCATCCCGGCTCGCGACGACGAGCCCGCCGTGAACGTCTCCCGGCTGAAGCTGATCGGCGAGTCGCAGCGCCGAGGCAACGAGCTCCTCGGCTTCAGCGACGGCGACGAGCGTTCCGCCGTCGAAGAGGCGATGGACTTTCTGCGCGCCGAGCTCGCCGCTGGACCGCGCGAACGAGGCGACGTTGTCAAGGCAGCGCGCGCGGAAGGGCACTACTCGGACAAGACGCTCCGGACCGCCCGCGAGCGCCTCGGGGTGACGGTCTCTCGAGCTGGATTCCCGAGCCGCAGCTACTGGCATCTCAGTGGTGCCCAACCCCTCTGGGCACCACTGCAGACCGACCTTGAAGGGCACGACTGGCCGAACCCGCATAGCTCCACGGGTTCCGAGGCCTCCAACGGGCATCCGGGACCCAGTCGTGCCCTATCTCCGGATATGGGCACGACTGGCGAAATTGAGCTCCTCGAGGAGGCCGACGAGCTCGTGCGACGAGGGGAAGCGGCATGGGTGTGAAAGCGCCGCCGCGGCGTCGCGCGGACTGGCGATCGCTGCCGCGCCGGATGTTCACGTTCTGCTCTCGCTGCCGCTCGTTCGCCTACTGCGCTGGCCACCGTCGCAACACGTTGAAGTGCCGGGCCTGCTACGAAGGGCCGGCACGGTGAACGTGCCGTCGCCGGCGGAGCGACTCGACCGAGCGGGAGCCTTCTTGTCGCGGTCGGATCTACGCGAGCTCGGTCTCGGACGGCGCGCCGTCGACGCTGTTTTTCTCGCCTGCGACGTCGTCGTGCTGCCGGGCTACTCGCGGCCGCTGATCCGAGTCGAGGATTACCTCGAGCTCGTCGAACGATCGACGTACCGCGGCGATCGAGTCAGGCCGGCGGCTTGAACGACCGCCGCCGCCCGTGGCATGATCGCGGCGTGCTTCGATTGCGCCGAAGCCAGCCTCTCCGTTCGTTACTGTCTGCGCGCCCTCGGGCTCGGAGGCGCAATCTCCGCTGCCCGGGGGCGTTGCGCTGAAGGAGGACGGCCGTGTCGACCTTGAAGACGAACGCTGAGCTGCTCGTCGAGCTGCGCGAGCTGCTCGTCGAGCTGAACGAGCGGATGCGCAATTACGAGACGCTCTCCAAGGAACCGGATTGCCCAGTGGACGTGCTCGACGAGGGGCTGGTTCTCGCGGCGAAGGCGAACACCCTTCTCCGTGACGAAGCGGCGACGGTCAGCCGGGTGGGGTTCGCGCTCGAGAGGATCATCTGATGCCGAGCGCGTGGGTCAAGCGGCGCCGCGGCCGGACGGGGGTTCGCTATCGCGTCGAGTTTCGTGTCGGAGGCCGGGAGAGTTCGGTGCGCTACGCGGGCAGCTTTCGGACAATGCGTGACGCTGCAGCCAGGAAGGCCTGGGTGACGGGCGAGCTCGCGGCGATGCGCGTGCCCGACCTGACACTGCTCGCCGAGCAGGTCCCAGCGCCGCCGCTCCGCGAGGTCGCGCAACGCTGGCAGGACAGTCGCGTCGATGTGCGCGAGTCGACGCGGATCCAGCACCGGACCGCGCTCGCCCGGGTTCTGCCCATCCTCGGCGATCGCACGATCGACTCCCTCGCTCCTGCGGACGTCGCCGCCCTGGTCAAGGAGCTCGTCGCGCAGGGGAAAGCGCGTGAGAGCGTCCGCAAGAGCCTCACCGCCCTCGCGATGGTGCTCGACTTTGCCGGCGTCGCGCCGAATCCGGCGCGTGATCGAGTGCAGGTGAAGCTGCCGCTCGAGGAGCCGGACGAGTTGGAGACGCCGAGCGCGGATCACGTCGAAGCCGTTGGGTGGCTGCTACCGCTGCCTTATCTGCTCGGGCTCCTGACGCTCGACGCGACCGGTGCGCGCGTCGGGGAGCTCGAGGCGGCACGTGTCAGCGACCTCGACGAATCGCGGAGGGCGTGGCTGGTCCGCGCGGCGGTATCGAAGACGCGGCGACCGCGGTGGGTCGAGCTTCCGGACGATCTGTTCGCGCCGCTCGTCGAGCGTCTGCCGGCGAGGGAGGACAGGCGGCCGGAAGATCCTCTGTTCGCCGGCGTGACGGCTGATCGACTCCGAATGGCGATCGGACGAGCATGTCGCGACGCCGGCGTCCCGCATTTCTCGCCGCACGCCTTGAGGCATCGCCGGATCAGTCTCCTTCACCGAGCCGGAAGCTCGTGGGCGGAAGTCGGCGAGCTCGTCGGCCAGCGGTCGAGGCTCGTCACGGCCGACACCTACACGCACGCGATGCTCGACTATCGCGAGGTCGATCGAGCGAAGCTGCTCGGACGCGCCCGCGCGGTGGGGTCCTCGGTGCGGTCCTCGGCGACTGAAAGAGCCCCGTTTGCAGGGGCGTTCTAGCTCAGTACCGCCCACTTAGCCGTCCGAAGTCCGGCCCGCTGCGCGGG
>DHWI01000192.1:3529-4072 GCA_002413095.1 Thermoleophilia bacterium UBA5186 | reverse complement strand
CGCCGAGCGACAGGGGGTCGAGCGTGTCGCGCAGGACGATCCGGGCTCCGTCCTCCCAGGCGCTCTGAGCGCGCTCGACGCGCTGCGCGATCGCCGGTGCGAACCGGGCGATTCGCCGCCGGTCGAGCGGCGGTTGCAGGAGCTGCCGGCGGCGGCGGTGCTCCTCTCCGCTGAGCGTGTTCAGCGTCGCGCCGACGAAGCGCCGCGCACGCCGTTTCCACTTGCCGGGCGCGAAGGAGTCCGCGTCGGTGACGAGGACGCGCCAGACGAGCTCCGGGTCGCGCACGAGCAGGAACCGGCTCGGGCCGGCGCTGAGCGGGATCGTCGCGTGACCGTCCCCGTTCGCGAGGACGTACTCGACCGGGTCGCGGAAGAACGCGCGCGCGGAGAATGCGGACCGGGACACGGCTACTGCGTCGCCCGCAGCGCCAGCAGCTCGTACGCGACGTTCGCCGCCGCGAGCGCCGTCGGCTGCCCCGGCCCGTCGTACGACGGCGACACTTCGACGACGTCGGCGCCCGCAAGGCGGATCCCGCGCAGCGC
>DHWI01000192.1:1943-3506 GCA_002413095.1 Thermoleophilia bacterium UBA5186 | reverse complement strand
CGGTGCCGGGCGCGAACGCCGGGTCGAGGAAGTCGATGTCGAAGGAGAGGAAGACCGGCCGCTCGCCGACACGCTCGCGCACGACGCGGCCGTACTCCGCCGGCCCGAGCGCCCGAAGCTCCTCGCTCGCGATCAGCTGGTAGCCGAGGTCGCGCGAGGCCTGCAGATCCTCGGCGCCGTAGACCGAACCGCGCATCCCGGCCTGGACGGACGCGGCTGGATCGACGAGGCCTTCTTCCGCAGCGCGCTTGAAGGTGGTCCCGTGGAAGTAGCGCTGGCCGAAGTACGACTCCCAGGTGTCCGCGTGCGCGTCCAGCTGCACCAGAGCGAGCGGGCCCGTCACCCGGGCGAGCGCGCGCAGCTCCGGCAGCGTGACGCTGTGGTCGCCGCCGAGCGCGACGACGAAGATGCCGCCCTCGGCGAGGGGCGCCAGCGCCTCTTCGACCTGGCCGTACGTGCGCTCGGTGTCGCCTGGCGAGACGGGAACGTCCCCGTAGTCGACGATCGAAAGCGACTCGACGACGTTGACGTCCAGCACCGGGTGGTACGGACGCAGGAGCGCCGAGGCTGAACGGATCGCCTCGGGCCCGAAGCGCGCGCCGGTCCGGTAGCTCGTCGCGGTGTCGAAAGGGATCCCGACCGCGGCCGCGTCGACTCCGGCGAGGTCGGTGACGTGCGGCGCGCGCATGAACGTGCGGATGCCCGCAAAGCGTGGGATCACCTGTGCGTCGAGCGGACGGTACGGCGGCTCCGGCACCTCTAGTCGGCCTCTGCGAGCAGGTCGCGGGCCCATTCGGCGAGCACGAGTGCGCCTTTCGCCTCGGCGCGCTCGAGCGCGTCGGCGAGCGGTATCCGCGCCTCGGCCGCACGGCCGGCACTGATGAGCACGAGACCCAGAGCGAGCCGGGCCTCGATGTGCAGAGCGACGTACTCGGCCGCATCGGCGACCGCTACCGCCTCGGTCGCGAGGCCTACGGCGCGCTCGTGCTCGCCGCGTCTGCTCGCGATCCTCGCCCTCGCTATCAGCACGCAGATCGCGGTGGCGAAATCGTCGCTCGAAGCGAGCTGTTCGGCCTCGGTGACGATCTGCTCGGCCTCGTCGAGTCGATCCTGCTCGACGAGAGCCCACCCGAGCATCGCGCCCACCATCGATCGCATTCCCTGCTCGCTGAGCTCGCCGAGCCCCACCCAGCCCTCGCGGAGGACCTGCTCCGCCGCTTCCGGCTCGCCTGCAAGCAGCTCCATATGGCCGAAATCCATCGACTGCGCCAGACGGATGATCTCGATGCCGAGCTCCGCGAGCCGCTCCGAGAGCCGCTGGAAGTGCTCACGCGCGTCGTCGAATCGACCCTGGGCCTCGGCGAACGTCGCCAGGAGGTCGAGCGCGGCGGTCTCGACGCGCGGTCCGAGCCGCTTGGAGTCCGCGAGTGCCTCCTGCGCGAAGCGGTCGACCTCCTCCCAGTGCATGGGACCCCACTCGGCCGCGATTCCGAGCATCCCGACCGCGAATGCCTCCTGATGGAGGTCGCCGGCGCTGCGGGCGTACGCACGCCCGCGCTCCGC
>DHWI01000192.1:0-1827 GCA_002413095.1 Thermoleophilia bacterium UBA5186 | reverse complement strand
GTGATCATCGCGGCGATGAATCGCGCGCGGCCGGATGTGACCGCGTCCCCGTGGTCCTTCGCCTCCGCCAGTAGCTCGAGGCTCTCGTGAATCCGCCCGGCGGTGTGGAGACAGCGTGCGAGGGTCGGGAGCAGCGCGAGCCGGCGCGTGTCGTCGCGCTCGTACAGCGCAGCCGCACGCTCGCCCAGGTTGATGCCGGCGCGGGCGTCGGTGCGTTTCCAAGCGCGCTCGGCGGCCGCCGCGAGCCGCTCGGCCGCCCGGGCACCGAGCGTGGCGTCCGGCTCGCCGAGTTCCCGCCGGTAGAGGGCGGCCTGCTCTAGGTGGTAACCGACGATCTCGTCGAGCTCGACCAGGTCGGCGCCGAACTCCTCGAGCCACGACGCGAACCGCTCGTGCAGCACTGCGCGGCTCGCCTTCGGCAGCGACTCGTAGGCGGCGTCGCGAACAAGGAGATGCCGGAAGCGGTACGCCTCGTCGGCGGCGATCGTGGGCGGGTCGGGGCGGACAAGCTCCTTGCGGACGAGGGCGACGAGCCGCGAGTCGACCTGCCCCTCATCCGGGGCGAGCGCGAGCACTGCGCCGCGATGGAAGACCTGGCCCTCGACCGAGCCGCGCTCGAGCACGGCGCGCTCGTCGGCCGGGAGTCCGTCGAGCCGGGCCGCGAGCAGCGCGTGGATCGTCGGCGGCACGGCGACCTCGCCGTCCGACTCCCGCGCGAGCTCAACCATCTCCTCGACGAAGAGCGGATTGCCGCCGGCGGCGTCTCCGATCCGTCCAACGAGCGATTCGTCGCTTTCCGAGAGCAGGCCGCGGACAAGCTGATCGGTCTCCTCGCGCCCGAGCGGCTCCAGCAGCACCGTCGTTGCGTTCAGCTTGCCTCCGCTCCAACCAGGCCGCGTGTCGAGCAGCTCCGGCCGCCCCATGCAGAGCAGCAGGATCGGCGCGTCCCGGGAGAGGTCTGCGATGTGCTCGATCAGGTCGAGGAACGACGGCTCCCCCCAGTGGATGTCGTCGAAGACGACCACGAGCGGCAGCTCCGCGGCGGCGGACTCGAGCGCCTTCCGCACCGCCCAGGCGGCCTCCGCGGGAGAGGTCGGCGCATCGAGCTCGCCGAGGAGCACAGAGATCGGCCTCTGTACCCGCTCGTCGCCGCTCGGCTCGCCGAGCTGCTTCAGGATCTCGACCACCGGCCAGTACGTGATGCCCTCGCCGTAGGACAGGCAGCGTCCGCGCAGCACGCGCGCGTCTTCGATGGTCGCAAGGAGCTCCGCGACGAGTCGCGACTTGCCCGGCGGCGCCGAGGACGGTGAAGAGATGGCACCCGCGCTCACGCACGGCGCGCTCGTAGGCACGCCGCAGCTGCTCGAGCTCGTCGGCGCGCCCGACCATCGCCGTGCCGCTCCGCCGCGAAGTCTCCTCGCGGACGTCACCGAGCCGGTACGCAGTCAGCGGTTCCGCCTTCCCCTTCGCGTCGAGCGGCGGCAGCAGCTCCGCGTCGACGCTGTCACGGACGAGCGCATAGGTCGCTGCTCCGAGGAAGACCTCGCCGGGCGAGGCCACCTGCTCGAGCCGCGCCGCAACGTTGACGGCGTCGCCGGTCGCGAGGGTGTCCGCGCCTCCCGTCACGACCTCGCCGGTGTTGACCCCGATCCGGACGTCGATCTCGACTGCGTCGCGCAGCTCGGCGGCGGCGCGAACGGCGCGGAGGGCGTCGTCCTCGTGCACGACCGGGACGCCGAACACGGCCATGACCGCGTCGCCGATGAACTTCTCGACGGTGCAGCCGAAGCGCTCGAGCTCCCCGCGCAGGTCCGCGTGGTACGGAGC
>DHWI01000194.1:666-3033 GCA_002413095.1 Thermoleophilia bacterium UBA5186 | reverse complement strand
GCGCCGCCCGCCCGTGGCTTGCCGTTGCCGGCCCGGCGGCGACGAGAGCCGTCGCGACCGTAACAAAGATAAGTAGTGCCCGACGCATTCCCTACCTCCTCTTGTCTCCCCTTTCCGGCGATGCTGACAGCCGGAGAGTCAAACAACAAGCACGGCTAGGCTGCGGCGGTGCGAGAGCGCATCGACACGCGGGCGATGTCGCTGCTTTCGAGCGGCCACCTCGCGACCGACTTCGCGAACGGGACGCTGCCCGCGCTGCTGCCCTTCTTCAAGGATCGCTTCTCGCTCTCGTACACGCTCGTCGCGGTGCTGATGCTCTCCTCGCACGTGTCGTCGTCGCTGCTGCAGCCGCTGTTCGGCCTCTGGTCGGACCGCCGCGGGGCGATCTGGCTGCTCCCGGCCGGCGTCGCGCTCGCGGGCGCTGGGATCGCCCTCGCGGCGGCCGCGCCGACCTATGCCCTCGCAATCCTGTGCGTCCTCGTCTCGGGGATCGGAGTCGCCGCGTTCCACCCCGAGGGCTCGAAGTTCGCCGCGTACACGAGCGGAGGCAAGCGCGCGAGCGGGATGTCGTACTTCTCGATCGGCGGAAACGTGGGCTACGCGCTCGGTCCGATCGTGGCGACGCCGCTCGTCCTGTGGCTCGGGCTCCGCGGAGGCCTGCTGCTCGCGCTGCCCAGCCTTGCGATCGCTGCGGCGATTCTCGCCGCCTCGCCGTACCTCAGCACCTTCGTTCCGGACCGCGAGACGGCCCGCTCGCGCGGCGGGCGGGACCGACCCGGCGCGATGGCGCTCCTCCTCGGCGTGATCGCCTTCCGCAGCGTCGCCTGGTTCGGGCTCGTGACCTTCGTCCCGCTCTGGGAGGTCTCGCTCGGCCACTCCAAGGCCGAGGGGAACCGGTTGCTGGCGCTGATGCTCGTCGCCGGCGGGGTGGGGACGCTTCTGATGGGCCCGCTCGCCGACCGGTTCGGCCGGAGGCCGGTGCTCGTCGCCAGCGTCGTCGCGACCTCGCCGCTCGCGTTCGTCTTCCTCGTCGTCGGCGGGATCCCCGGCGCGATCGCGCTCGCCGGCGTCGGCGCCTGCGTCGTCGGCACCTTCGGCGTCACGATGGTGATGAGCCAGGAGTACCTCCCGCGCCGCGTCGGGATGGCGTCGGGCCTCGCGATCGGCCTCTCCGTCGGGCTCGGCGGAGTCGCGGCGGTCGTGCTGGGCAGCGTCGCGGACGCAGTCGATCTCCGCACTGCGCTCTACATCTCCGCGGCCGCGCCGCTCGCCGCCGTCGTGCTCGCCCTCTTCCTGCCGTCGAGCCGGAGCGCCGCCGCGCGCTCAGGTAACCTCGCGCCCGCAACCGAGTAAGGGAGCCGGAATGGCGAGCACGAAGGAGTTCTTCGACGGGCTGGAGTCGCGGGTCGACCCGTCCAAGACTGCTGGAATGAAGAACTCGTACCTCTTCGAGATCGAGGGCGCGGGCACGTGGAAGGTGGATGTGGACGACGGCACCGTCAAGGTGACCGAAGGCGGCGGCGAGGCCGACTGCACCATCTCGACCACCGAGGAGACGTTCGAGAAGATCGCCTCGGGCGAGCAGAATCCGACGAGCGCCTACATGACCGGCAAGCTGAAGGTGAAAGGGGACATGGGCGCCGCGATGAAGCTGCAGAAGCTCTTCTGATGCTGGCGACGGTCGATACGTACACGATCCTGAAGTTCATCCACGCTCGTGGCCATGATCTGGGTCGGCGGTGCGATCATGCTGCTGGTACTCGCGGAGTTCGCGCTGCGCTCGCCGCTGCCGGGTCGGGTCGCTGAGCTCGCACGCGAGGCGGAGTGGGTCGGAAAGCACATCTTCACGCCGGCCTCGATCCTCGTGCTGCTGGTCGGCATCTGGCTCGTGCACGACGGTCACTGGGGCTTCGGGCACTTCTGGATCATCGCGGCCCTCGCCGCCTTCGTCTTCTCCGTCGTCCTCGGGATCGGGTTCATCACGCCGGAGTCGGGACGGCTGGCCAAGGTGATCGAGGCGCAGGGACCCGATGCGCCGCCCGTGAAGACACGGATCAGCCGGATCCTCATGTTCGCGCGGATCGACACCGCGGTCCTGCTCGTGATCGTCTTCCTGATGGTCGCGAAGATCGGCCAGTAGCGTCAGGAGTCCTCCAGCTCGACCAGCAGGGCGCCTCCCGCGACTCGGTCGCCCTCGCTCGCATGGACGGCCTTGACCGTGCCGTCGAACGGCGCGGCGATCGGCGTCTCCATCTTCATCGCCTCGAGGAGCAGGAGTGGCTGCCGCGCGGTCACCCGGTCGCCGGGCGCGACGAGCACCTGGATTACGGTTCCCGGCATCGGCGCCGAGACCGTGCTCTCGCCCGC
>DHWI01000194.1:0-578 GCA_002413095.1 Thermoleophilia bacterium UBA5186 | reverse complement strand
TGGCGGACGAGCCAGCGCAGGAAAGGGAGGTTGGTCGTCACGCCGGCGACCTCGGTCTCGTCGAGCGCGGCGGTGAGCTTTGCAATCGCCTCGTCCCGGTCGCTTCCGGCGGCGATCAGCTTCGCGATCATCGGGTCGTAGGAGGTTCCGACCTCGTCTCCCTCGGCGACGCCGGCGTCGACGCGGATCCCGCCCGGGAGGTGCAGCCGCTCGATCCGGCCGGCCTGGGGGAGGAACGAACGCGGATCCTCGGCGTAGAGGCGCACCTCCACGGCATGCCCTTGTAACAGACTGTTACTTGGGACTGGCTCGCCGTTCGCGATGCGGATTTGCTCGCGGACGAGGTCGAGGCCCGTGAGGAGCTCGGTGACCGGGTGCTCGACCTGGATGCGGCCGTTCAGCTCGAGGAACCAGAAGTCGCGCCCGTCCAGCATGAACTCGGCGGTGCCCGCACTCGTGTAGCCGATCGCGCGGGCGAAGCGGACGGCGGCGTCGCTCATCTCGGCGCGCAGCTCGGGATCGAGCGCGGGGGAGGGAGCTTCCTCGAGCACCTTCTGGTGGCGGCGCTGGATCGAGCA
>DHWI01000072.1:4221-12238 GCA_002413095.1 Thermoleophilia bacterium UBA5186 | reverse complement strand
GAGTCGTAGCCCTGCTTGAACAGGTGGCCGTTGTTGTCCGTGATGCCGCCGTTGAGCTCGGCGATTACCGGCTTCGAGCCATAGGTCCCCTTCGCCTTGAGTGCGGCGATCAGGCCGTTCGCCTGCAACTTGCCGACTCCCACGTTGTCGAACGAGACGTAGTACGAGACCTTGCTCTTTGGCACGAGACGGTCGTAGTCGATGACCTTTGCGCCGCGCCCGACGGCCTCGGCCGTGATCGCGAGTCCTGCGGCTGTCGTGAAGGGGTCGAGCAGGATGACCTTCGCGCCCTTGGCCAGGCAGCCCTCCGCCTGTGACTTCTGGCGGCTCGAGCTCCCTTGGGCGTTGAGCACCTGCGCGGAGATACCGCCGGCCTTGAACGCGGCCTTCAGGTACGGAGCGTCGAAGAGCGTGTAGCGCGTCGACGACTTCGTGTCGGGGAGCAGGGCGCACGCCTGGAGCGACGCGCCGCTGCGAGCTGGTCGTGCGGACGCCATGCTGGCCGTGAGCGCCACCGTGACGATCGCGAGCATGAGCAGCAACGCTCCGGCCTTACGGGGGGTAAATCGCATGCGAGCCTCCTGTTGTTGGGCGAACCTCCGTCAGCGAGTTCCGGGCGGAGTGGCTGAAACACTACTCCACTAGTGCTTTAGTTCAAAGCCCGCGAAATCGGGGAGTACACTCCCCTCGATGCAGTTCCATCTCGATCAGCGCTCGGGGCTGCCGATGTATCTCCAGATCGTGCAGCAGGTGAAGGAGGCGCTCCGGCTTGGCCTGCTTGACATCGGCGACCAGCTCCCGACTGTGCGCGAAGTGGTCGCCGAGCTCGCGATCAACCCGAACACAGTCGCGAAGGCCTACCGCGAGCTCGAGCGTGAGGGTCTCGTGGACGCGCGCCAGGGACGCGGCACGTTCGTCTCGAGCACGCTTATCGCTTCCTCGCTCGAGCATCACGAGTCGCTCCGACGTGCGCTGCTGGCCTGGCTCGCGGAAGCGCAACGCGCAGGGCTCGACGCGGAGAGCATCCACGCACTCGTCTCGAGGACACTCCGGGAGGCACTCGACCGCCGCGCCGCATGAGCGCACTGCTCGATACCTCCGCGCTGGGCAAGCGATACCGGCGTACGTGGGCGCTCCGCGACTGCACGCTGACGATTCCCGAACCGTCGATCGTCGGCATCGCCGGACCGAACGGCGCGGGTAAGTCCACGCTGCTGGGCCTGGCCGTCGGCCTGCTCGAGCCGACCGAGGGGGCCGTCACCGTTTGCGGCCGCGACCCCCGGCGCGATCCGGCGGCCCTCGCCGACATCGGCTACGTCGCGCAGGGCGCTCCGCTCTATCGCGGGTTCACCGTTGGCGAAATGCTCGACTTCGCGCGCATCTCGAACCCTCGGTGGGATCAGCCGCTCGCGACCGAGTTGCTCGCGCGGTCGTCATCGGCGACGCAGGTCTCCGCTCTGTCCCCGGGCGAGCGCGCGCACCTCGCGCTCGCACTCGCGCTCGGCAAGCGGCCCGCGCTGCTGCTCCTCGACGAGCCTTTTGCTCGACTCGACCCGCTCGCAAGCCGGGAGCTCCTGCGCCTGCTGATGGAGGGCGCCGCTGAGATCGGCTCGGCTGTCGTCGTCGCCACAAGGGTGCTCACGGACATCGAGCGAGTCTGCGAGCGCGTCGTACTGCTCGGGCACGGCCACGTCGGCCTCGACGGCACGGTCGAGGAGCTCCTTGCCTCGCATCGACTGCTCACGGGCGCGCGTCGGCCGCTCGGCCGGATCCGCGGCGTCGAGGAGATCGTCCGCGAGCGCTCGAGCGGTCGCCAGCTCACGCTCCTCGTCCGGACGAATGGCCCGGTCGCCGATCCGACGTGGTCCGTGGAGCAGATCGGGTTGGAGGAGCTTCTGCTCGCGTACATGGCGCCCGAAGAGCTTCCCTCTCCGCAACCCCCCGAGCCCTCGAGGCTGCGATGGCATGGCTGACGTGGCGCCAGCACCGGCCTCAGCTCCTGGCGACCGCCGGATTGCTGCTCCTGCTCGCGGTCGCGGCCGTCGTCACTGAGCTGCCGATCCGTGCCGCTTACCACCGGCACGCGCTCTCGTCTTGCCTGCCGCCGGCGACGCGTTCCGGCTGCGAGCTGATCGTCGGCCACTTTCGGAGCGAGTACGCAGCGCGGGTGGGGATGACGCGTTACCTCGCGGTTCTGCCGGCGCTCGCCGGGCTCTTCATCGGCGCGCCCTTGCTCGCGCGGGAGTTCGAATCCGGCACGTTTCGGCTCGCCTGGACGCAGAGCCTCTCGCGGCGCCGGTGGGTGCTCTCGAGGACGCTGCTCCTCGCGCTCGCGACGGTTGTCGCTGCAGCGCTGGTGTCGGCGCTGACGATGTGGTGGCGCAGGCCGTTCGACGACGTCGGCGGTCGAATCGGCCCGCACGCGTTCGACGTCGAGGGCCTCGTGGTGCCGGCGTACGCATTCTTCGCTTTCGCAGTCGGCGTCCTGGCCGGCATGCTGCTGCGTCGCACGATCCCGGCGATGTCGCTCGCGGTCGGCATCTTCGTCGCGGTGCGAGTCGGCGTCGAGACCCTCCTGCGCCCGCACTACCTGGCGCCTCTCCACCGCACGGCAGACAGCGTCGCGCAGAGCGCGCGCGGGCGCGACTGGATTCTCGAGAACCGACTCGTCGACTCGGTCGGGCGCCAGATCCCAACGGCGCGAGAGGATCTCGCCATCGTCCACGCGCAGCGCGCCAGGGTCGACCCGCAGGACTACCTGCTGTCGCTTGGCTGGCGCCGCGCGATCGTCTTCCAGCCCAACGACCGCTTTTGGACGTTCCAGGCGATCGAGACGGGCGTGTTCGTCCTGCTCGGCGCGCTGGCGGTGATGGCGACGGTCGCGCTCGTGCGCCGGACCTCCGCGTGAGGGAGCAGTTCGACCGTGCCCGGCTCCTGCGCCGGGCGGGGGGCGCAGCCGCGGCTGCCGCCGTGCTCGCCGGCCGAGCGAGCGGGGCGAGTCCCGAAAGCTTCCTCCGCAGTCATCCGCGCTGGCGCTTCGTCTTCGTCAATCACGCGACGACGAATCCGTTCTTCGTGCCGACCCGCTATGGGATCGAAGACGCGTGCTCGCTCTTCGGCGTCGACTTCGAGTGGACCGGATCGAAACGCAGCGACGTGAGAGAGATGGTGTCCGCGATGCGGCGTGCGGTGCGCGATGGAGCGGACGGAATCGCCGTCTCGATCATCGATCCGGTCGCGTTCAACACGCTGACCGCAACCGCACTGGCCCGGCGCATCCCGGTCGTCTCCTACAACGCCGACGGGGGCCGCGGCAACCTGAGGCACGCGTATGTCGGCCAGGACCTCTACCAGTCGGGCCTGAAGTTCGGCTCGCGTATCGTCGAGCTCGTCCCGGCGGGTGACGTGTTCCTCTTCATCGCGACGCCCGGCCAGCTGAACATCCAGCCTCGAGTCGACGGGGCGCTCGACGCTGTGCGCGATTCCGGGAAGCCGATCCACGTGCACGTGGTGGCGACTGGCGCAGACGTCGTCGGGGAGCGGAAGAAGGTCGAGGCGACCTACCTCGCCCACCGGCACCTGCGCGGTATGTTCGCGGTCGACGGCGGCTCCACGCAGGCGGTCGCCGACGTGATGCGTCGACACAGTCTCCATCGGAAGGGTGTGCGCGCCGGAGGCTACGACCTGCTCCCCGGCACGCTCGAATCGGTCGCCGCCGGCCGGCTCGATTTCACCATCGACCAGCAGCCTTACCTCCAGGGCTTGCTGCCGATCCAGCAGCTGTTCCTGTATCGCTACAGCGGCGGCCTTGTGTCTCCGGCCGACACGAACACCGGGTTGAAGTTCGTGACCCGGCGCAACGTGGGCCGCTACCTGACGACAAGTAGCCGGTACGAGGGGAGCTCGGCCGCTCGCAAGTATCCGGTCTCGTCTCCCCGTTGATTGCGGTTGCCGTTCTCGCGCCGAGTCCGTCACGACCTCACTTCCGCGCTGGCCTACGCCGGCACAGTGCTAGAGGCGCGCCGAAGCGCAGCCGCCCACTGCTCGCGCGCCGGGGCCACGTCGGCTGGGGACGCCTGCTGCTGGTACCGCGTCGCGACCGTGACCCGCGCCGGGGTGCCGGCTGCGAGCGCGGCGGCGCCGAGCGCAGTGGTCTCCTGCTCCGCCGCGACCTCAACCGGCACCTGCAGCAGATCGGCCTGCAGCTGCATCAGGAAGGAGTTCGCGGTCGCTCCACCGTCGGCGCGCAGAAGCGTCAGCGGCTCCGGTAGTGCGTCGACGACGTCGGCCACCTGGTGCGCGATTCCTTCGAGCGCAGCGCGCGCGAGGTGCGCACGCGTCGTCCCGCGGGTGATGCCCGACACGAGCCCTCGCGCGTCGGCGTCCCACCAGGGGGATCCGAGCCCGGCCAGCGCGGGCACGAAGACGACGCCTTCCGTGGAGTCGACGCTGCGCGCGAGAGCTTCGGTCTCGGCCGCCGACTCGATGATTCCGAGCCCGTCGCGAAGCCATTGGATGGCTGCGCCGCTCGTGAGGACCGCGCCCTCGAGCGCATAGCCGTCCGCCGCGGCGGTGGTGAGCAGGCCCTCGGCCCTCGGACGCGGGTCGTCGCCGGCATGGACGAGCACGAAGCTGCCGGTCCCGTAGGTGGCCTTCGCCTCGCCGGGACGGTGGCAGCCCTGCCCGTAGAGCGCGGCCTGCTGGTCGCCCGCGATCCCCCGCACGGGAAGCGAGGCGCCGAGGAAGGTCGCCTCGGCGAGCTCGCCCGTCGACGGCACGATCGTCGGCAGCAGCGCGCGGTCGATCCCGAACACGGCGAGCAAGTCGTCGTCCCAGTCGACCGGGTCGAGCCGCGCGAGCAGCGTGCGCGACGCGTTCGTCCGGTCCGTCGCGTGCACCGTCCCGCCCGTCAGCTTCCACAGCAGCCACGCGTCGACGGTTCCGAAGGCGAGGCTGCGCTGGTCGAGCTCGTGCGCCCCGAGGAGCCACTCGAGCTTCGTGGCCGAGAAGTAGGGATCGGGAACCAGGCCGGTCCGCTCGCGGATCAGCTCGAAAGGGAGCTCTCGGCACCGGTCCGCCGTACGACGGTCCTGCCAGACGATCGCAGGCGCCACGGGACGACCGGTGCGCCGCTCCCACAGGACGACCGTCTCACGCTGGTTCGCGATGCCGATCGCATCGAGGTCGCTCGCCACGGCGCCCGCATCACGCACCGCGTCGCCGGCCGCGTCGACGACGGAGCGCCAGATCTCCTCGGGGTCGTGCTCGACCCAGCCCGGCTGCGGAAACGACTGCGTCAGCTCGCGGTAGCCGCGGCCGAGCACGCGAAGCTCCCCGTCGACGACGAGGCAGGTGGTGCCGGTCGTCCCCTGGTCGACGGCGAGGATCACGCGCCGCCAACGCAAGTTCGCGGCGTGCGAGGAGTCTCGTTAGATGTGGGCCCGAGAGGCATAAGGTGCGTCCCATAGTGGCGGAGCGACTCGACGAGGCGAAGCTCGCAACCCTGCGCCTGTGGGCCGAGGGCCTCGCGCGTGACGAGCGGGACGAGATGCGCGCGGCCGCGCGGGCGATCCTCCTTCTGATCGACGACGTCGAGAGCCTGCACGTGGACCTCTGGCACGCGCGAGGGCTCGGCGCGCCCGCAGAGGAGGATCCGGCTGTCCCGGAGACGCTCAGGTCGGCGCTGGCGCATCGGATCCGCAGCCTCCGTGGCGACGCTCCCACGCCTGCGCAGCCGAGCGACTAAGCGACGACAGCCTCGACGGATCTCGCAAAGCAGTCGACACGCGGGCGCCTCTTCGTCGCCCTCGCCGCCGTCGCCTGGTCATCGGCAGGAGTGCTGCAGCGCGAGCTCTCGGTCGATCTTGCGACGCAGCTCGCGGGACGCGCGTTGTTCGCGGTGCTCGCGCTGCTTGCCTACGTCGCCGTCGCAGAACAGGGCTCGGTGCTGCGCGCCTTCCGCGCGATCGGACGCGCAGGGCTGGCGGTCGCGGCGCTCATGGCCGTCTCGTCGGGCGCATTCATCGTCGCGCTGAACTACGCGTCGGTCGCGAACGTGCTCTTCATGCAGGCACTCGCCCCGATCCTCGCGGCCGCGCTCGGGACGGTGCTCGGCGAGCCGGTTCCAGCCCGGACGTGGACGGCAATGACGATCGCGCTCGTCGGAGTCGGGCTGATGGTCGGCGGCCCGGGCGGTCATCCGCACGCACTCGGCGAGGGTATGGCGCTGTTGATGGCGATCTCGTTCGCCGGGACGCTTGTGATCACCCGGCGCCGCCGCGATGTCTCGATGGCGCCCGCGACCTGCCTGTCTCAAGTGGCGGTGCTGTGCGCGGCGGCGCCGTTCGCAGCTCCCGTGGGCGCCGGCGCCGGCGACGTCCTCCTGCTCGCGGCGCTCGGGGTCGGTCAGATCGGGCTCGGACTCATCTTCCTGACGATCGGCGCGCGCCTGATCCCGGCCGCCGAAGTCGCGCTGATCACACTGCTCGAGATCGTGCTCGGCCCGCTTTGGGTCTGGCTCGTCCAGTCGGAACAGCCCGGCGCAGCAACCCTCGCCGGCGGAGCAATCGTCCTCGGCGCGGTGGCCGTTCAGGCAGGCGCAGGGCCTGCGCCGGGCTCGTCCGTGCCGCCGCCGCCCTGAGCGTCCCCGAAGGCAGCCCTGCGGATCTCGCCCGGAAGACCGGCCGTCGCGTACCGCGAGGTGCCGTCCTCGAGCAGCTCCCGCGCACCCGCCAGCAGCGCCGCATACGCCGCTCCGGCGAGGAGGCTCCCGGTCGACACGCGGCGCACTCCGATCGACGCGAGCTCGGCGACAGTCGGCCCGCCCGGAAGCGCGAGCACGTTCACCGGCACGCCGACCGCCTCGACGACGCGCGCGATCTGATCCAGGTCCGTCAGCCCGGGCGCGTACAGGCAGTCCGCGCCCGCGTCGCGATAGGCAACCAGTCGCGCGATCGTGTCGTCCAGGTCGTCGACGCCGCGGAGATGGTTCTCGGCGCGGCCGGTGAGGACGAGTGGCTGCGGAACTGCGCGCGCAGCCTCCGCGGCCTCCGCGACGCGTTCGGCTGCCACCTCGACGTCGTCGATTCGGTCGGCCGCCGGGTCGTAGTCCTCGATCGAGAATCCCGCCGCGCCCGCGTCGGCCAGGAGCGCGACGGTCTGGGCGATCCCGCCGGGGTCGTCGGGGTAGCAGCGCTCGCTGTCGACGTTCAGCGGCAGCGACGTCGCCCCCGCCAGCTCCGCGACGTGCACCACGAGCTCGTCGCGCGAGACGCGCTGGTCGAGCTTGCCGAGCGACCACGCGAACCCGGCGCTCGTCGTTGCAAGAGCCTCGAACCCGGTCGCTGCGAGCAGGCGGGCGGAGCCCACGTCCCAGGGATTCGGCATGACGAAGAGCTCCTCGCGGGCGTGGAGCGCACGGAAGCGGGCGCGACGATCGCCGACGGGCATGCCAGGCACCGTACCCTTCGGTCGTGTCCAACCGCGAACCGCGCCTGAGCGTCGTGATGGTTGCGGGTGAATGCCGCGACCGCGTCCAGCGCGCTCTCGATGGGCTCTGCGCGCAAACGGCGCGCGAAGCGATGGAGATCGTCGTCGTGGACCTCGCCGGCGAGAACGCCTCGGCCCTCGAGGCTCCGCAGGGCGCGCCGGTCGAGATCCTGCGGCTTCCGGGCGTCCAGAAGTGGGCGGTCGCACGGCGTGCGGGGCTCGAGCGCACCACCGGCGCGGTCGTGGCCTTCGTCGAAGAACACTGCTTCACCGAGCCCGGTTGGGCGCAGGCGCTGATCGAGGCGCACGAGGGTCCGTGGGCCAGCGTCGGCTACGGGTTCCGGAACGCCAACCCACAGAGCTACGTCAGCCGCTCGGCGATGCTCGCCGACTACGGGTTGTGGCTCGACCCCGTCGCGCGGGGCCGCGTGCAGTTCCTGCCGGGGAACAACGTGTCGTACAAGCGCGACGCGTTCCTCGCTCTGGGCGAACGGCTGGACGCCGCGCTCGCGTCGGATTTCGTCGCCCA
>DHWI01000072.1:926-4135 GCA_002413095.1 Thermoleophilia bacterium UBA5186 | reverse complement strand
CTCAACTTCACGACGGTCTGGGAGACGGGTGTCACGAACTACGTCTGGTGCCGCGCCATGGCCGCGCAGCGGGCCCGTACGGCCGGCTGGTCGCTGCCCCGCCGCGCCGCCCACGCCGCAGTCACGCCTGCGACGGCACCCGTCTACAGGATCGTGAGGCTCGTTCGCACGCTCGGGGAGCGCCGGCGTCTGTGGCGGCCGTTCGCGGCGGGGTTCCCGATCATCCTCGCCGTGAGCGTCTGCGCGGGATTCGGCGAAGCGGCCGGCTATCTGCTCGGTGCGGGCACGGCGGAGGCCGAGCTCAAGCGATGGGAGCTCGACGTCGAGCGTGGCGCTCCGGCCTGACCCTTCCGCGCCGTCTACGTCAGTCGTCGTCCCGGCCTACCACTCGGATGCGACGATCGGCCGACTGCTCGACGGCCTCCGCGTCCAGACGTTCGGCGATTTCGAGCTCATCGTCGTGAACAGCTCGCAGGAAGGCCGAACCGAGCAGATCGTGCGCGAGACACTGCCCGAGGCGCGATTCGAGCAGTCACGCCAGCGTCTCCTCCCCCACGCCGCCCGCAACCGCGGCGTCGAGGTCGCGCGCGGCTCGCGGCTGGCGTTCACCGATCCCGACTGCGTGCCGGAGCCGACCTGGCTCGAGCGCCTGGTCGCAGCGAGCGACCGCGGGCACGGACTCGTCGTCGGCGCGATGGACCTGCTCGACACGAGCGCATACGCCCGCGCCGTCCACCTGTGCAAGTTCGCCCACTGGCTCCCCGGCGCGAGCGAAGGACACCGCACGATCGCGCCGACCGCGAACGCCCTCTATACCCGAGAGGCATGGGACGCGATCGGCCCGTTCCGCGCCGATTCGTTCTCGAGCGACACGCTGCACAGCTGGAGTGCGGCGCGCCTTGGCTTTAGGCCGTGGTTCGAGCCGACGGCGATCGTCAGCCACCACCACGACGGCACGACGCGCTCCTTCTTGCACGAGCGCCGCCTCCGCGGGGAGGACTTTGCGCGGATCCGCGCTGCCGAGGGTGGGCACTCCCGAGGCTGGGCGGCGGCGAGGCTCGTCGGGCTGCCGGCCGTACCGCTCGTCGAGCTCGTCCGGGTAGGAATCTCGGCCAGCCGCGCGGGCTGGGGCCGACCGTTCGCGACCACCACGCCGCTCCAGCTCGCCGCGAACACGGCCTGGGCGCTCGGCGAGGCCCGGGCCTACGCGCGGTTGCTGCGCGGCGGTCCGCCCGCGCGCTGAGCACGGATGGCCTCCCAGGCAAACCCCGCCGCATTGGCGAGCTGCCAGCCGCCAATCTCGAGGGCAAGCCGCGCAATCCGCTTGCCGTCTCCGGCGCCTTCCTCCTGCACGAGCCGTCGCGCGAGCCGGGGAACGTCGGCGTAGAACCCGCGCGCCCTCCTCGCCTGGCTGTCGCCTTCCCGCGCAGCCGTCCGATGGAAATGGAACGCCCCGCGCCCGTACGCGAACTGCTGGAGGACGAAATCCTGCCCGGTCAGGCGGTGCGCATGCTCGACGACGGCGCTCGGGACGTAGATCAGCTCGTGGCCGGCCGCGAGCCAGCGGCGGCAGAAGTCGCGATCCTCAGCCGTCCGAAAGCGCTCGTCGAAGCCTCCGAGCTCGCTGAAAGCGTCGGCGTGCACCGCGAGGTTGTTGCTCGCGAGGAACGTGGCTTGGCCCGGATCGGCGTTGTAGTAGGCATAGACGAGGTCGATCACCCGCTGACTCGCCGTCGACCAGCGGTTGTCGCCGAGCCGGTTGACGATGCGGCCGCCCGCCGCGGTCGTCGGGGCGTTTCGGATCGACTCGGAGAGGCTCCGCAACCACCGCGAATCGACCCGGCAGTCGTCGTCGGTGAACAGGAGGATGGTGCCGCGCGCCTCGCTCGCGCCGAAGTTCCGCGCGGCAGCCGGCCCGCGCCCACTTGTTTGCCGCAGCGACACGTCGAGCCGGTCGCGAACGGCCAGCACGGCCGAGGCCGGCCGTGAGTCGTCAGCGTCCCCGTCGTCGACGATGACGACATCGAGCAGGTCGCGCGGGTAGTCCGACCGCGCGATCGACTCCAGACACTCGGCCAGCATCGCCGGCCGGCCGCGCGTGGGGATGACGACCGTGCAGGAAGGGAGTCCGGTTCCCGCGACTGTCCCCAGACCCATCGGGCCCCATCGTAACCGGGCGACTCGCTATACGGGTGCGGCGCCGCCGCTTGCAACAGCGTCCAGCGCCATCAGTCCGGCTACCTCCTCGATCGCGTCGTTGATCTCGTCGACGTCTGCGCCCTTGGAGAGGTAGCGGACGGCTCCAAGCCCGATGACCTCGGCGGCGACGCTCTCCGCCGAGAAGCCGGAGAAGACGATGATCTTGGCCGCGGGCGCGACTCGTCGGAGCTCTGAGATGGCCTCCAGCCCGGTTCGCCGCGGCATCGCGAGGTCAAGCATGACGACGTCCGGCTGAAGCCGTGTCGCTTCGACAATCGCGGCATCGCCATCGCCGGCCTCGCCGACGACGGACAAGGACGGCCGGAGGCCGATGACGGCCCGCAGCAGGACGCGCATCGCCTCGGTGTCATCGCAGATCAGAACCCCGACCGCGGGGGTGCCGGAGGGGCTGGCTCCGTTGCTCATCTCAGCCCGGCGCGGCATCGCTGATGAGTTGCTCGAGCGGCACGCCTTCGCTCCGAAGGTCGTCCACTGAACGGCTGACGATCGCGCGGGCGTTCTCGAGGGCCCCGAGGAGGGCTTCGCGGGATTGGTCGCGCCGGTCGAGCTCGAGAGCCAGGTGTGCGACCGCGAGCTCCTGGACGACTCCGTCGTGGAGCTCGAGCACGTGTCGCCGGCGTACGAGCGTCAACTCGCTGTCCCGGAGAATCTCGGCGTTGCGGCGCTCGAACGCGCCCTGCACGTTCTGGAACTCGGCAAAGCGGCGCAGTGTGATGTCGATCGCGCTTTGCAGCTCTTCCGGGCGAGTGTCCACGATGTAGGCGTACACACCGCGCTGCGCGGCCTGGTCGACCCACTCGGCGTCATAGTCCGCGAGCAAGGCGATCACCGGACAGAACGCGCCCCGGACGATCTCGGTGATCAGCTCCAGCGCGTGCTCCGAGCTCGTGCCGAGCCCGACCAGCGCCACGTCGGGACGCTCTCGCGCTGTGACTGCACCCACGTCTGAGACGTGGATCTCCTGGGCGATCACCTCATGTCCGAGCTCC
>DHWI01000072.1:0-849 GCA_002413095.1 Thermoleophilia bacterium UBA5186 | reverse complement strand
CGTCTCGGGCCTGATTTTAGCAGCATTTCGCGTGAATTACTGTGTAAATTTCAGGCGCCCACCGGGGTTCGAGCGAGCTGCGGAGGTAGGATCGGACGTGCCAGCCAGGCTCATGGTGGAGAGCGACGTCCAGCATCTGCGTGTTCTGATCGCGAACGAGAGGCGCGACCGGCTCGAGCTGCTCGCCAAGGTCGTGATCGGGCTCGGCCACGACGTGATCGCCCGCGAGATCTACGTCAAGGAAGTCGGGGCGGCCACAGCCAGAGAACACCCCGACGTCGCCCTGGTCGGACTGGGATCGAGCTCCGAACACGCGCTGGAGCTGATCTCCGAGATCGTCCGCGAAGCCTCCTGCCCCGTGATCGCGATCCTCCACGCCGACGACCCCGCCTACGTCCACGAGGCGGCCAAGCGCGGCGTCTTCGCCTACATCATCGACGGCACCCCCGACGAGCTCCAAAGCGCGATCGACATCACGCTCCAACGCTTCACCGAATACCAAAGCCTCCAAGGCGCATTCGGACGCCGCGCCCTAATCGAGCAGGCAAAGGGGATCCTGATGGCCCGCCACTCGATCAACGCCAACCAGGCATTCGAGGAGCTCCGCGACCACTCACAACACAACGGCCGCAAACTCAGCGACGTCGCCACCGCGATCGTCGACAGCCACCTCCTCCTCCTGCCCCCGACGCCGGAGCCCCACCCACCCACGCCGCGGCCCTAGGAGGATCGCTCAGCTTGTGATGGTGACCGGCACGCCGGGCCCGACGCGGACGACCAGCCAGCGCATCACGTCGTTGTCGAGGCGCACGCAGCCGTGGGAGACGGCGCTGCCGAGGACGCCGCCGA
>DHWI01000201.1:33429-36748 GCA_002413095.1 Thermoleophilia bacterium UBA5186 | reverse complement strand
CGCGCTGGCACGCCCGCCCCCGCGCGCAAGACCGCGAGCTTGCCCGCATCCGCCGGGACGATCGTTCCGGCCAGGGTCAGGCGGTGGCCGTAACCGACCGCGCGCTTTGGCGGTCGCAGCGTGATTCCGACCGAGACGATCTCGACCGCCGCGGAGGACTCGCCGTCCGTCACGCGGGCGGTGAAGCGGCCGGCCGGGTACGTGTGGGTGACGACGGCACCATCCGCGGTCGTCCCATCGCCGAGCTCCCAGCGATAGGTCGTCGCCGGCCCGGTGGCCGTGAGCGTGACGGCGAGCGGCGCGGCGCCGAACGTCGCGCTCGCCTGGACGCTCGGCGCATCCTTGGCGGACGCTATGGGCGCGAAGAAAAGCGCCAGGGCCGAAGCGATGACGATGCGCCGCATCGGCGCAATTCAACCATTGATCGTTACGGAGACGATCAGTGCGACCGAGTTGAACGCCGCGTGCACCAGCATGCCGGGGTAGACGCTCCGTGTGCGCGAACGGAGCCAGGCCAGCGCGATGCCGAAGAGCGTGAGGATCGGCAGCGCGTTGACGAGCCCGTGGTAGAGGCCGAACCCGAGCCCTGTGGCGAGGATCGCCGCTGTATCGCCGAAGCGCCGGAGCAAGTGGAAGCCGATCCCGCGGAACAGGAGCTCCTCGACGATAGGGGCGACGACGGCGATCACGACGAAGTTGGCCACGAAGGCGGCGGCGTGCCTCGACTGCCAGCGGTCGGGCGTCAGTGCCTGCTCCCGGCCGCCGTGGAAGATCTTGTCGAGGAGGCCGAGTCCGATGTAGCAGACGAGGAGCGTGGCGGCCGCGAGGCCGAGCGCTCGTCGCCACGAGGCCGGTCGCCTGAGCCTGAGCCGCTCCCGGCTCCCCCCGCTGATCGCGAGCACGATCGCGAGGAAGAGGGCGAACTGGAAGGCGCCCCCGATCGCAGTGCTCCAGTGGTAGAGCACGTTTCGGTCTGAGCTCTTGCCCTGCGTCGTGAAGCGCGTCGCGTAGCCGAGCGCGGCCACCGTCCCGACCGTCAGCAGCCAGAAGCCGAGCCTCGCGTTGCTCCGCTCGGGTTCGGCGACGGTGCTCATGCGAGCTGCTCCACAGCCGCGGCCAGTGGCGCGGGAGCGAAGTGCAGCCCGGCCTTCCGCGCCGCCTGCTCGTCGTGGACGGGATCGTCGCCGACGTGCAGTGCGCGCACCGGGTCGACCCCGAGCCGCTCGAGCGCGAGCGCGTAGATCTGCGGGTCGGGTTTTGCGACGCCTTCGGCCGCGGACGTCACGACCTCGGCGAACCAATGCGCCAGCCCTGCTCGCTCGAGGTGCTCCGGCAGGCCTGCGTCCCAGTTCGAGACCACCGCGAGGGCGAGACCGAGCGAGCGTAGGCGCTCGAGCGCCTCCGGCACGCCGTCCACTATGCGGAACGCGAGCCCTTCCCCGAACGGCCCCGCAAAGCTTGCCGCGTCGATCTCCGTCACACCCGCGCCCTGCAGGAACACACCGGCGCAGCGCTCGCGGAGGTCGCGCAGACTCGCCTCGTCGCGGCCCTCCTGCTTGTGCTCGGAGTAGTAAGCGATCTCGGCCTCCAGCCCGGTCGCAACCTGCGTTTGGGATCGCTCGACGCCGCGTTCGCGGATCGCTGCCGCGAGTCGCTCTACGGGCTCGTCCAGCTCGACGAGCGTTCCGTAGGCGTCGATCGTGACCGCGTCCAGGTCGGCGGCTTTCAAGCCACCCACTGCCAGAGCGCCCACTGCGCAGTCGCGATGCCGAGCATGATCGAGCTGGCTGCGACGATCGCCGTGTGCACGCGCGGCCGGCCGCCGATCCACGCGAGCGCGAGGAAGAACGGGAAGACCGCGAGGCCGAAGCGCGGCAGCGACAGCAGCGGCCACCGCGAGCTGGGCTCGCTGAGGGGCAATGCGAGGCTGAGCGCGCAGAAGAGCCCGTACGGAGCCCCGAACCGCCGCCAGGCGACGACGCTGAGGACGACGAACAGCGCGAGGAACGCGAGCGCCTGCGCGTTGACCGCGACCGCGTGGCGGGGATCGGCGCCGGGCGGTGTCCAGCGCGTGAGCGTGTCCCAGATCCCGCCGAGTGGCCCGAACGGCGAGAGGTGCCGGTGCCAGAGCTGCTGCGCGCGGGCGAACGCCCACGGATCGCCGAGCCGGTGCCACAGGTAGAGCGGATAGGCAGCGGCGAGCGCGAGAGCCGCGCCGAGGCTCGCGAGCGCCCGCGNNGCGTTCGGCCGCGTCAGCAGCGCGAGCCCCGCGACGACTCCGGCGGCCGGCCACCGGCTGCGCTCGGCCAGGACGAACGCGCCGAGGCAGCAGAGCACGAAGAGCGACTCGCTGTAAACCGCCTGCAGGAAGAGAGCGGTCGGGAACACCGCGAGGTAGAGCACAGCCCTGCGCGCGCCGTCGACTCCGAGCCGCTCCCCCGCCAGTCGATGGAGGAGCATGAAGCTGCCCAGGCAGCACGCGAGCGAGAGCACCGTTCCGGCGAGCACATAGTGGCCGCCGAGGACGCGGCCGAGCAAGGCGACCGCGCCCGGATAGAGCGGGAAGAACGCCGCCGAGCCCGCGTCGTATCCGTGCGCCGCGATGCGAACGAAGAAGACGCTGTCCCAGCGCGCCCACAGGTCGAGCGGCCAGCCGAGGTCGTGGATCAACGGGCTGTCCCAACGGGCGGCCTGCGGGTGGCGGTTCGGCTCGAACGCAGCGAAGGCGAAGACCGCGCCGACCCAGATCGCGGCGCGGCTCCAGAGGAAGATCGCCAGCACATCCCCACGCGACCTGTGCGGCGGGGGCAGCTCCTGGTCGGCGCGCCGATCCCTCACCCTTTGACCGACGGCCACGACGCGACGGATGATAGATGCGGTGCCGGGGCCCTACTTCACGGTCGAGGAGGCGAATGCGGCGCTCGAGCACGTCCGTCCGCTTGCCGAGTCGATGGTCGCGCACCGCAAGGCTCTCGCCGCCGCGGGTACGCGCTGGAACGAGCTCGCGGGCAAGATCGCCGGCAACGGAGGCGGCCTCGACCGCGGCGAGCTCGCCGGACTACAGGAGAAGATCGAGCGCGAGCAGGGTGAGGTGGCGCGGTGCGTCCGGGCGATCCAGGCTCACGGCGCGCAGGTGAAGGACGTCGACACGGGCCTGCTCGACTTCGCAGCGCTGCGCGACGGGATGGAGATCGAGCTCTGCTGGCAGCTCGGCGAGGAACGGATCGAGTACTGGCACGGCGTCGAGGAAGGCTTCGCCGGCCGCAAGCCCCTCTATTAGGAGGGCTCGGCGAAACGACGCTGTGCCGTCGGGCCGCGC
>DHWI01000201.1:31233-33400 GCA_002413095.1 Thermoleophilia bacterium UBA5186 | reverse complement strand
CGCACCCCGACGACGAGCGACGTTCCGCCAATCCCTCCTGAGCGGGAAGCGCCCGCGCGCCGTCGAATAGCTCGCCCATGCTGCTCTGGCACCGCCTGGCGATCGTCGGCGCCGTCCTGGTCGTGACGGCCGTCGTCGCGCGCCTGATCGACCGCAGCATCGCGAAGCGCGACCTCGCGCCCGGGCAGGCGACCCGCTACCGCGTCCTGCGCCGGACGATCATGTTCTCGGTCGTCTTCGTCGGGATCCTCTCCGCGCTCCTCGTGATCCCCGCGGTACGTGCGGTCGCCGGCGGGCTCCTCGCGTCTTCCGCGATCCTCGGCCTGGTCGTCGGGTTCGCCGCCCAGACGACGCTCTCCAACTTCGTCGCGGGGATTCTCATTGCGTTTGCGCAGCCGCTTCGGCTCGGCGACCGGGTGCGCGTCGACGACACGGATGGGATCGTCGAGGAGATCGGCCTCACCTATACGTTCATCCGCACCCTCGAAGATGCGCGGCTCGTGATCCCGAACGCGAAGCTGGCCTCGGATACCATCTTGAACTCGACGATTCGAGCCCGGGAGCAGCTCGCCCAGATCACCGTGCAGGTTCCTCTTCAAACAGATCTCCAGCAGCTTGTGGACACGCTTCGCCGCGAGGCGGGCGACGACCGCGCGGAGGTGCTCGTGACCTCCCTCGAGGGCAACGCGACCGTGACCGTCCGCACCTGGGCGCCTGACCCCGAGTCGGCCCGCCGGCTCGAGAGCGACCTGCGCCTGCGGGCACATCAGCGCCTGCGCGCGGCCGGCGTCTTCGGATGAGCCCTCCGCCTCCGGCGTGGCGCGGCCGTCCCGACGATGATCCGATCTTCCCCTCGCGGCGCGCGCGCAAGCGCCACCGCGGGCGCAAGCGCCACAAGCGCCGCGCGGGCGGGATCGCCGCCGTCCTGCTCATCATCATTGCGATCGCCCTGACCGCGGGAGGACTCGGAGGTGCCGTCGCCCTCCACTCGAGCTGCGACTTGAAGACGCTGCGGCCGGTCGAGATCGGCGCGAACACGTTCGTCTACGCGCGTGACGGCTCGCTGCTCGGCCCGATTCCGGCCGAGCGCAACCGCGAGCCCGTCGCCCGCGCGCAGATCAGCCCGTGGATGGCGCGCGCGACCGTAGCGATCGAGGACCGCCGGTTCTATGCGCACGGCGGTGTGGACGCCGTCGGCATCGCCCGCGCTCTCTACGAGGACGTCAGCGCGGGCAAGGTCGTCCAGGGCGGCTCGACGATCACNNCAGCAGCTCGTCCGCAACCTCTACCCCGTGTCGAAGGAGCGGACGATCAAGCGCAAGCTCAAAGAGGCGTGCCTCGCCATCAAGCTGTCGGGCTCCTGGTCGAAGCAGCGGATCCTGACCGCCTACATGAACCAGGTCTACTACGGAAACCACGCGTACGGGATCGAGGCGGCTGCGCAGACCTACTTCTCGCGGCACGCTTCGCAGCTGACGCTCGCGCAGGCCGCCCTGCTCGCCGGCCTGCCGCAGGCGCCTTCGACCTACGACCCATTCCATCGGCCGGCGATTGCACTCGACCGCCGGGACGAGGTGCTGCGGGCCCTCCTGGTCAGTCGCAAGATCACGCCCGAGCGCTATGCGAAGGTCGTTGCGAAGCGCCACCTGCACCTGAAGGCGGGGCGCCTCTACACGCACATCCGCGAGCCATACTTCTTCTCGTACGTACGCGAGCAGCTGCAGCGCGAGTACGGCTCGAACACCGTCCGCTCGGGCGGGCTCCGCGTCTACACGACCGTCGACCCGCGCCTGCAGACGGCGGCGCAGGAGGCGATCCGCCAGACCTTGCCCTACAGCACGGACCCGGCCGCCGCGATCGTCTCCATCGATCCCGCGACCGGTGCGATCAGGGCGATGACGGCGGTAACGCCCGGCAGGAAGGGGAACCAGTTCAACCTCGCCTCGCAGGCACAGCGCCAGCCGGGCTCGACCTTCAAGGCCTTCGTGCTTGCGGCAGCGATCGAGCAGGGGATGAATCCCGCGTCTACGTACTACACCTCGGCGCCGTTCCATTGCGACGCGCTGCCCTGGTGCATCCCGCCGTGGGACGTGACGACCTACGACCACACGTACGCGGGCTCGATCTCGGTCGAATCGGCGACGCTCAAGTCCGACAACACCGTCTA
>DHWI01000201.1:24755-31195 GCA_002413095.1 Thermoleophilia bacterium UBA5186 | reverse complement strand
CTGACGCCCGTTGCGTCGATCGGGCTCGGCTCCGACGTGATCTCGCCGCTCGACGAGGCCTCCGCGTTCGCGACCTTCGCAGCGGGCGGGATCTACTCGAAGCCGATGGCGATCACGAAGGTCGTCCTGCCGGGCGGCAAGGTCGACACAGGCGCCGGCTGGGGGAAGCCCCAGCGCAACCGGGTGATCTCGGACGGCGTCGCCTACGAGGTGACGCGGATCCTGCAGGAGAACATCCAGATGGGGACGGGCACCGGCGCCAACATCGGCCGGCCCGCCGCCGGAAAGACGGGCACCACCTCCGACCATGCTGACGGCTGGTTCAGCGGCTACACGCCGAATCTCCAGGCGACCGTCTGGGTCGGCTACACCGTTGGCGAGGTGCCGATGTACAACGTCCACGGCGTGGCCGTGGCCGGCGGGAACTTCCCGGCGTCGATCTGGCGCCTGTTCATGCTCAAGGCGACCTTCCGCCTGCCGGCGCTCTCGTTCTCGCTGCCGAGCGTGTATCCGACGTACGGCGACTTCACCCGAGGCCACTACGGCTACAGCGCTGCGCCGCCGAGCAGCGGATCGAGCTCGTCGTCGACGACGACTACGACGCGCGCACAAACGACCGCCGGCAGACCTGCGCCTCCTCCGACTCAGCCTGCTCCGCCTCCGACGACGGCTCCCCCGCCTCCGCCGACGACGGCTCCCCCGCCGACGACGACCGCGCCGCCGCCGCCGCCGACGCCCTAGTGTCGAGCCGGAATCGCGGGGCGCTCGCGTGCGGGGTCGCGGTGCTGGCGCTCGTCGGAGCGTGCGTCGCCTGCGCGTGGCCCGACGACTCGCCACTCTCTCCGGGCCTCGCGGGGTCGCTCACCGGAAACCGCACCTGGGCCTGGATCTACCTCGGCTGCTCCGCGACCGCCTTCGTCGCATACGCGCTCGGCCTGCGCTTCCTCTCGGGCCGCGGCGGGCGGGTGGCCGCGGTCGGCGCGATCGCCGTGGCGATCCAGCTTGCCCCTCTGGCCGGACCGCTGCTGATCTCGAGCGACGCGTGGACGTACTGGGACTACGGACGCATCGCCGCGGTGGACGGCGGCAATCCGTATCGCGATACCCCCGACGACGTCGCCGAGGAAGCTGCCTACCCGTGGGTCGGCGCCGGCTGGCGCGACACGACCGCCGTCTACGGGCCGGCCTTCATGCTCGCTTCCGAGCCGCTCGCGGTGGCGGCAGGGCGCTCGCACGATGCCGCCGCGTGGATCTACAAGTCGCTCGCGGCGCTCTTCGTCCTCCTCTGCACTTGGTTGGCCTCGCGGCTCTCGTCGCGCCCGGCGTTCGCGGCGGCGTTCGTGGGCTGGAACCCGTTGCTCGCGCTCCACTTCGCGGGCGGCGGCCACAACGACGCGTGGATGGCGGCACTCGTCCTCGCGGCGCTCGGTCTCGCCGCGACCGGGCGGCGGCAGCTCGCCGGCGCGGCGTGGACGCTGGCCGTCCTCGTCAAATGGATCCCGCTGATCTTCCTCCCTCTACGGCTGCTCGAGGCGCGCGCCGCCGGGAGGCGCGTCTCGTACCTCGGCTCCGTGGTCACGGCGGTCGTGGTCGCGGCGGTCGCTACGTGGCGCTACGGGTTCGCGTGGCTCGGCGCCTTCGGACCGCTGGCTCGGAACGCCAATAAGGAGACGCGCTTCGCGCTCCCGCACCGCCTGGGCGAGCTCGGCGTCCCGAGCTGGCTTGCGATCACGCTGTTCGCGGCCGCGTTCGCGCTGGCCTATCTGTGGCTCGCACGCGAGGCGTGGCGGGGGCGGGCGCGCCTCGGTCTGGCGGCGGCGCTGCTCCTCCTGGCCGTCCCGTACCTGGCCGCGTGGTACGTCGTCTGGACGGTTCCGCTCGCTGCCGCGGAGGACGACCGCACGGCGCAGTTGCTGGCGCTAGGCCTCACCGCCTATCTCCTGCGCCAGGCCGTCCCCATCTAGCTGACCCGCTTGAACACGAGCACGCCGTCCTGCTCGAAGACGAGGCGCCAAGACGGGCTGCGTCGGAGCCAGCTGAGCTGGACGGCAGTCGGCAGGTAGGCGATCCGGTCGGAGTAGCCCGGCTGTGTCTCGTCCGCGGCAATCCACTCGGCATCTTTCACGAAGGGGAAGCTCAGAAACCGGCGGCGGGCAGAGAGATGTGCCCCGAGTGAGTTCGTGGCGGCGACAGGCACACCCGGCGGGATCAGGCGAAGGGCGCGGGCCGCGATCTCGTCGTGCCGGGAGACCGAGGCCGCACGTGCCTGGTAGTCCTCGCCGCCGGGCAGCATGCTCCAGAGCGGGATCGCTCCGAGGCGATAGTTGGCGAGGAGGGAGAGAGCGACCACGGCGACGGCGATCGGCGCCACGGCGCGGGGCCACCGTCGTGCCAGCCGCGCCGCGCCGAGGACCGTGGCGACGACGAGCGGTGGGATCTCTCCGGCCGTGTAGTGGAAGTGGATCGAGTGCTGCGGCGGGGTCGCCGAGAGCAGGTTGATCGCGAGCTCCGGCAACGCGGCGGCGGCCGCGAGCGGTGCTAGGAGGAAGAGCCCGCCAAGCGGGAGCAGCAGCTGCAGCAGGTAGTGGGCGCCGCTGTGGCCGAACGTCGTTGCGAAAAGCGTCCCGGGATCGTGCACGGCCGTCCGCAAGACGCCGCCCGGCGACCCGCCGACCTCGCTGTAGCGCGAGTAGAAGCTCGAGGTCGCGCCGTCGTTGAAGTGCGGGATGACGACTCGCACGGCGAGCACCGTCCAGGCGAATCCGGCCAGGGCGATTGTCGAGCCCACCGCTCGCCGCCCTCGGGAGAGCGCGTACCAGACTCCGAATCCCGCGAGGACGAGCGGGATCTCCTCCTTGGTCGTGGCGGCGAGGAACGCCGTGGCCGCGAAGGCGACGAGCCGGTCCTCGTCCAGGAACCAGAACGCCCAGAGCAGGAGGGGGCAGGCGAGCGCGACCGGGTGGAACTCGTTCAGCGTCAGCCACTGCACCGCCGGCAGGAGCAGGTACGACAGGGCGAAGCCGAGCGCGGCGCGTTCGTCGCCGAGGTGCTTGCGCGCAAGCTTGAAGACAGGGACCGCGCCGAGCGCGACGGCGGCCGCCTGCGCGGTCAGGAGGAGGTCCGGGCTCGGCCAGAGCCACCAGAGCGGCGCAAACAGGACGAGGATCGGGTCGACGTGCGCCCCGAGCCGCGTGAACTGCTCCCCATGCAGGTCGGTGACCGCGAGTGGATGCCCGTGTGCCGTCGCCCACACGGCCTGCACCATGTTCCCGAGGTCGAAGCGGCCGGTCTCGAACGCGCGCTGGCGGAGCATCGAGAGCGCGGCGAACCCGAAGGCGTATGCCGCGACGGCGAGCCGGAGGAGGCTAGTCGCGCCGAGCCAGGACGAGGTAGCCGAGCGCACCATGCTCGTGGCCGAGGAAGAGCCGGTCGAGCTGAAGGAGCGCGCGAAGGACGGCCACCGCCGGCCGTTGCCGCGCGGTCGCGGGTGCGGCTCCGCGCCGGTCGAGGTGCCGCTCATAGATGGTGCGATGGTAGAGCGCGGAGACCGGGAAGCCCCACGCCACGCAGCGCTCTACGGTCAAACCGGCGTCCCGAAAGGCCTCGAGCAGCGCCTCGCGCGTGTACCGGCGCACGTGGCCGGCCCAGCGGTCGCTCGAGGAGAACCAGGCCGGGTTCCGCGGGACGGAGGCGGCGACCAAGCCCCCTGAGCGCAGGACGCGGCGGGCCTCCCGGAGCGCGATGGCGTCGTCTTCCAGATGCTCGAGCACCTCCCCGAGGACGAGCAGGTCGAAGGTCTCGTCGGCGAAGGGGAGCGATGCCGCGTCCGCTTCGACGATCTCACCGGGCGCGCGGCGGCGCAGCACATCGACGGCGGCCGATGATGCCTCGGCGCTCGTCACCGCGAAGCCGCGCGCCGAGAGGAGGCACGAGAAGCTGCCCTGGCCCGCGCCGACGTTGAGCGCGCGCAGCCCCGGCCGCGCCGCGATCAAGAGCTCGAGCAGCAACGACTCGCGCAACTCGTGGCGCGGCCCGACGAAGTCCGGNNCGCCACCGCGGCGCCAGCACCTCCTCGCTCGCACGCTGCTGATACGTGTAGAGCCCTCCGCCGCTGAGGTGCTCGGCGAGGGCGGGATCGCCCGCGAGCCGTCGGAGCGTCGCGGCGAGTGCGGCCGGGTCGCCGGGCGGAACGAGCAGCGCGCTCTCACCGTCGACGAGCAGCTCGCGCGCCGCGGGGGTGTCGGCCGTGATCACCGGCGTCCCGCACGCGAGCGCCTGGAAGACCTTATTCGGAATTACGCGTGCCGTCTTGTCCGTCGTCCCGAAGATCCCGAGTGCGCACCCGGCCCGGTCGTACTCGGCGGCGAGCTCCTGGTACTCGACCCACGGCACCCACTCGACGTTGTCGGGCCGATCGTCGAGCGTGGTGTCGAGCTGGCCGCTGCCGACGATCCTGAACGGCATCTCCGGCGCCAGCCGCGCTGCGCCGAGGATGGTCTCGATCCCGTGCAGCGGGATCAGCTTGCCGACGAAGAGCGCGGTGAAGCGCGGGGGCAAGCTCCAGCCCGGCTGGAAGATCCGCCCGTCCGCGCCGACGAGGCACACCTCGACCTTCGAGCGCGGGATCCCCGCGTGGCGCACGAAGAAGTCGGCGTGCGCCTCCGTGTCGGCGACGACGAGATCGGCCATCCGGAAGGCCTTGCGGTCGACTCCGCCCAGGAAGCGCGCGGACATCGAGCCGCGGCGAAAGCGGGCGCGGTCTTCGACGAGCGTGTCCTCGAGCGAGACGAGCGGGTTGAAGACGATCGGCCGCCCGAGCGCCGCGACCTTCGCCGCCGGCAGGTCGAAGTGTCCGGGGTAGCCGACGATCAGCGCGTCGAATCGGCGGGCTGGGCGGATCAGCGCAAGCTCCGAGACGGCCACTTTGGCGCCGGTCCAGAAGCTCGCGGACCAGTTTTGGCGCCCGTTCCAGACGGAGACGTGCCGCTCGACGACTTCGACTCCCGCCCGGCGCAGGCATGCGATCGCGAGCGCGTTCCGCGGGTAGTCCCGCTCATACGTCCCGAAATAAAGAACGCGCAAGCGAGCTCTAATCGAGGATCTCGTCGACGTGCAGCTCGGCGCGCTCGCGCTCGGCGGCGCGCTCCTCATGGTGGCTCGTGATCATCTCGCTGATCAGCCCGAGCGAGAAGAACTGCATCCCCACGACGACGAGCAGGACGCCGAGCGTCAGGAGCGGCCGGTTGCCGATCGCGTGACCGAGCGCCTTCACGACGGTCAGGTACACGAGGATCGCCGTCCCGAGGAGGCCCAGCAAGAGTCCGAGCCCGCCGAAGAGGTGAAGCGGCCGCTGCCGGTAGCGCCCGATGAACGAGACGGTCAGCAGGTCGAGGAACCCCCGCAGATAGCGCTCGAGCCCGTACCGCGAGCGGCCGTGCTCGCGCGGCCGGTGGTTGACCGGCAGCTCGGCGATCCGGTACCCGCGATGGTGCGCGAGCACCGGGATGAAGCGGTGCAGCTCGCCGTAGAGCCGCAGGCCGTGGGCGACCTCGGCGCGATACGCCTTCAGCCCGGAGTTCATGTCGTGCATCCGCACGCCTGACATCCAGCTCGTCACGGCGTTGAAGATCCGCGAGAGGAGGCGACGCGACCACGGATCTCGGCGGCGCGTCTTCCAGCCCGAGACGAGGTCGAAGCCTTCTTCGAGCTTCGCGAGCAGCCGTGGAAGCTCCGCGGGGTCGTCCTGGAGGTCGGCGTCGATCGTGACGATCATGTCCCCGCGCGCCTGGTCGAAGCCGGCGACGAGGGCCGCTGCCTTCCCGAAGTTCCTCCGCAGGCGGACGACGCGCACGTTCGGCGCCTGCGCGTGCAGCCGCGTCAGCGCCGCGAAGGAGCCGTCCTTCGAGCCGTCGTCGACGAAGACCGCCTCCCACTCCTGGCCGAGCGGATCGAGCGCGGAGGCGAGCTCGTCGTAGAGGAGCGCCACCGTCCGCTCCTCGTCGTGGACGGGAACGACGACGGAGATCACGGCGTGGAGCCTAGCGTTAGGGACTTGTCGGGACGGTCGTGCCCACCGTAGTTGCGGTCGTCACCGGGAGCGTGGCGGTCGTGGGCGGAGCCGTGGTGGTCGGAGTAGCGGTAGAAGTCGGCGGAGGCGGTGGAGGCGTCCGGTGCGTGGTCGTGCGCGCGGTCGTGGTCGTCGTCGGCGCGCTCGTCGGCGGCGACTGCTGTTGGGTTGCGGCTGACGCTGTCGTCCGAGGGGTCTGCCCACGGCTGGTAGTGGTTGGCGTCGACGCGGACGAGCTGCCGCGCGTCGCGACGAAGGCGAGTCCCACTCCGGCCGCGCCCGCGGCGAGCAGCCCGGCGAGCACCGCGGCCCGAGGAAGACGACGCTTCGTTCCGGCGGCCCGACGCTTCGCGCGTCGAGGGCGTGACGGCGC
>DHWI01000201.1:313-24715 GCA_002413095.1 Thermoleophilia bacterium UBA5186 | reverse complement strand
CCGTCCGAGGGACGGTCGGCGGGATTCTTGGCAAGCGCCGCGGCGGCGAGGCTCTCGAGCCTCGGAGGGACGTCCGGGCGGATGTCCTCGACGGCCGGAGGGTCTAGATCGCGGTGCATGGCGACGAGCTCGAGCGGCTGGTCGGACTCGAACGGAAGCCGCCCGGTCAGCATCCGGAACAGGATCACGCCGAACGAGTAGACGTCGCTGGCAGGCCCCGCGGGCTCCCCGGCCGCCTGCTCCGGCGAGATGTATGCGGCCGTCCCGAGCACCGTCCCGGCCTCGGTAAGCGTGCCCGCGTTGCCCATGCGCGCGATGCCGAAGTCGGCGATCTTCGCGCGTCCCTCGCTGTCGAAGAGGACGTTCGCAGGCTTGAGGTCGCGGTGGATCAGCCCGTGCGCGTGCGCGTGTGCAAGTCCATCCGCAAGGTCGCGGGCGATCCTCACCGTTTGCTCGTCGGGGAGCGCGTGGTCGTCCAGGAGCTGATCCTCGAGCGTCCCGCCGGGGAGGAACTCGAGCACCATGTACGGCCGGCCCTCGACCTCGCCGAAGTCGAAGAGCTGGTTGATGTTCGGATGCGAAAGAGCCGCAGCGGCGCGGGCCTCCCGCCCGAAGCGCTGGCGGTCAGCGTTGGGCGCGAGGAGCTTCAGCGCGACGGGCCGGTCGAGCTCGAGGTCGGTCGCCAGCCAGACCTCGGACATCCCGCTGTGTCCGATCTCCTGCTCGAGGCGGTAGCGGCCCCGGATCACGTCCTCCGCCATGGGGATAGCTTATGCCGCGTTGTGCAGGAACTCCTCGCGATCGACGAGGCGCTCGCGCTCGTGCTGGAACGGGTTGAGCCGCTGCCCGCGGAAGCCGTTCGCGTTGCGGCGGCGGCGGGCCGCGTGCTCGCTGCGCCGGCGTCCGCCGCCGTCGCCCTCCCGCCGTTCGCGAGCTCGGCGATGGATGGCTACGCCGTTCGCGCGGCGGACGTACCGGCGACGCTGCCGGTGGTCGCCAGGATCGCGGCCGGGCGGCCTGCGCCGCGCGCTCTCGCGCCGGACGAGACGATGGCGATTGCGACGGGCGGCGTCGTCCCGGAGGGAGCAGATGCCGTCATCCCCATCGAGTATGTTGTCGAACATGACAACGACGTGGAATTTCCGGCAGCTGTCGACGTGGGTGCGAATGTGCGCCCTCGCGGCGGCGACGTGCGCGCCGGCGAGCCGGTGGTCGACGGTGGAGTGCGGTTGGGGCCCGCGCAGCTCGGTGCGTTGTCCGCGGCCGGCATCGCCGAGGTCGCGTGCGCCCGCCGCCCGCGCGCCGCCGTCCTCACCACGGGCACCGAGCTGCGGTCACCCGGCGAGCCGCTCGCCGCCGGTCAGGTCTACGAGGCCAACGGGACGATCCTCGCTGCCGCGCTCGCCGCTGCGGGCGCCGACGTCGACGTGCTTCCCCCGGTCCCCGACGACGAGGACGCGCATCGGCGTGCGCTCGAGCGCGGGCTCGGTGCGGACGTGCTCGTCAGCTCCGGCGGCGTGTCCGTCGGACCGCACGACCTGGTCCGTGAAGTCAGTCGCTCGCTCGGCGTCGAGGAGGTGTTCTGGCGCGTCGCGGTCAAGCCGGGAAAGCCGATCGCGTTCGGCGTGCGCGGGCGCACGCTCGTGTTCGGTCTGCCGGGCAATCCGGTCTCGTCTCTCGTCGGGTTCGAGCTGTTCGTTCGTCCGGCCGTGCTCGCGCTGCAGGGCCTCCGTGACCCCGGGCCTCACTTCCACGTGGGTCGTCTCGTGATCGGCTTGCGGCGGAACGAGGGGCGGGACGAGCTCGTCCGAGCCCGGTCGTCGGTCGACAGCGAGGGAGTCGTGCTCGAGCCGTTGCGCGGACAGGAGTCGCACATGATCGCGCGGGCCGCCGCCGCGGATGCGCTCGTCTTCGTACCGCGCGGCGCGGGCGAGCTCGCGGCCGGCGAGCCGGCGCGCTTCCTCCGCCTCTCCTAGCCTGAGGACTTAGCGGCGGCGACGGCCTCGGTGGCCGGCGGTGCGAAGGGCGCGCCGCCGCGCGGGATGATCCGGACGGGCCGCGCGTATGCGAGGTAACGGTGCGAGGCGAAGAAGCGGGGGTGGCACGCCTGCAGGACGAGCACCTCGCGCCCGTGAGACTTCAGCGAGGCCAGGTCGGTCGCGGGGACGATGCGGGTGCTGCTGATCCGATACTCGAAGGTCGCGTACGGAAGCTCGACCGTGACCGGATCGCCCGGGCGGAGGCGATCGATGTGCGAGAACGGGGCGAGGTACGTTGTCCGATGCCCGGCCACGTAGACGAGCTGGCCCTCCCCGGGCATGAAGTCTGGCGGCGGCGTTCCGGTTACGCCGGTCAGATCCTGGAGCGCTCCGGCATACCGGCCCGGGCCCCGCTTGAGGCTCTCGTGGTCGGTGCCGTCGACGAGGATGAGATTCAAGCCGAGCCTGGGGATCCGCATCCGGCCGAGCGCCTCCCCGCGATGCGAGGTCAGACGGTAGCGACGCGCCTCGCGGGCCACCGTCCGGCGCTCGGCGGCCAGCGACGGTGCGGCCGCGGCCGCGGGGAGCCGAAATGCGTCGAAGCGTTTCGCGTAGGCCGACGCGAGCTCGCGCTGCTTGAAGTGCGTGTAGATCGCCGTGAACGGGTCCTGCCACTGCCAGACGAGCAGTGCCCACGCGAGCGTCCCCACTCCCGCCACGATCATCAGTGTCCCCGTGAGCCGAACGAGCCGCCGCATCATCCTTCTAACGCCCGCTGCGCGTCGCCCGATGCGCGCTTCCGCGCCCGCGACGCGAGGACGGCGCGCCGGACGTTCGAGCGAATCGGTCCGAGGCCGCGCTCGGCTGCGCCGGGATACGGGGCGTAGCGCCCACTCACGAGTGCGGCGAGCTGCGCGCCCGCGGCGGCCCAGGCGAGGACGATCACGAACACGGGGATCGGGACGTACCCGACGGACAAGAGCTCAGCGAGGTACCACGGCGTCGAGAATCCGGTTCCGGCCTCCGCCGCGAGCATCCGGAGCAGCAGCAGCGGGCCGGCGAGCCCAGCGGCGAAGACTGCGACGCGCAGCCACGGCGACCGGTCACGAAGATGAGGGATCCACAGCCAGGCGTGCAACGAGGGCAGGACGAAGACGAGCGCGAACGGGTTCGTGGCGACGACGAGGAGGCCGACGACTCCGAGAGCCAGCAGCGCCGCGGTCGCGCCGGCGAGCTCGTCGGAGGCGGCCACGTCTCCGCGCCGCGTGAGCCGCTCACGAGTGACGAGCCAGCCGACGATCGAGATCAGTCCTGCGACCGCAAGCGCGAGCACCGGCCAGTGGTTCCCCGCCGCGGTTTCGGGCGCGATGGGTCGCGCGACGCCGGTGGGCCAGGCGCCGAGCAGCCCGAAGAGCTCGAACACAGCGCCCATGAAGAGCCAGAACGCCAGGCGGCTCCGGTAGCTGCGCAGCGCGGGCGCGATCGGGATCCGCCGCCGCCGGCAGCGTGCGAACAGGTCGATCGTGGCTGCGAGGAACGGGAAGAGCGCGGCGATCAGAACGAGCTCGATTGCCCAGCCGCGCACGATCCGGGAGCCGAGGTACACGTAGCTCGACGTTCCGCCGGCGATGTCCAGCCCCTGGTCGACCGAGGTGAGCACTTCCTGTGCCGCCCGCCCGATCTCACCCATCTGCAGCGCGGCATGCCGAGACTGAAGCGTGCCCGGCACGTCGGCGAACGGCCGGCGCGGTCTGGGAGGCGTCGAGGTCAGCGTGATCGCCGGGATTCCCCGCGCGACGAAGGGCGCCTGCTCTTGAAGGCTGAAGGGAAAGCCGAGCTGCACGAGCTGGCGGACGGCGCTCGGCCGATCGGGCGCCACGCCGCTCTGCTCGAGCAGACGCGCGGCGGCAGTCGCGACGAGCGCGGGGGGCGGAGAGCGCGGCTGGTCACCCGCGAGCTCGATCCGCGGGCGGCCGGGTCCGACGATCGCATCGAGATTCAGCACGGCGACCACGTCGGAGCGGCGCGGCCAGGTGGCGGCGAAGTGCGCCGCGCCGATCCCGCCGAACGCGCCGCCGTCGGTCGAGAGGAAGACGATCGTGTGGGAGGGACAGACCCGCGTCGGCCCGCACTGGTTGGCGGGCGCCCGGGTCGGGCTCGCGTACGCGCGCGCGAGTTCGACGAGCGCTCCCGTCCCGGAGGCGTTGTCGTCGGCGCCCGCGCCGAGCCCGAGGTTGTCGCGCTGTGCCATCACGACGATCGTGTCGCGAGAGCTTCCCGGCACGGTCGCGATCACGTTCTCGAGCGTCATCCGGCCCAGTCCGGGGATCTCGGCAGCGAAGCGGTCGGACTCGAGCTTCAGGCCGTACGGCTCGAGCGCCGTCTTGAGCCAGTTCGCCGCCCCGGTGGAGCCGGGCGGCCGCAGCGCCCGGTGCTGGGCGAGATCGACCGCGACGTTGACGGCCGCGCTCTGGTCGAAGGAAGGCGGAAGAGACGGCGCGGGCAGCGCGCTGGGCCTGGTCACGGTAAAGGCCGCGATGAGCAGGGGAATCGCCACGAGCAGCCAGGTGCCGCGATACATGCGCGCCGACACCGGCCGCTCGATCGAGCCGCGCCGCGGGCGCCGAGCGGCGCTCTGACGGGTGGCCGACATCCCGGGGCTATAGTAGGCGGGTAGCACCAGGACGGTGCCCGGCAGGCCCGCCCACATGCCTGACTCCTCGACCATTCTCCTCGTTGACGACGAGGAATCCGTTCAGAAGCTCCTCGCCTACCCGCTCGAGCGCGAGGGATTCCGCGTCGTGCAGGCACGGGACGGGCAGGAGGCGCTCGAGCGCCTCGCCGCGGAGCGAATCGACCTCGGCGCCGACGGCCGCACGGCGTTCACGCTCACGCTGCCCCGCGGGCCGCGCTCGAGCGCGTTTTCACGTGAAAACGCGCAGGAAGCGCTCGCGTGAACCCTTCCAGCTAGGCTCGAACGAGGCATGGGCTGGGCTCGCATCGGCGCGATAACGGTCGCAGCCGCGCTTTTCGGCGGTTTGGCCGCCGTTTTGATCGGCCGGGCGACCAACACGCTCGGCGGAACGAAGACGGTCGTGGTCGAGACGGGCGCGGCGGCGCGCCCTGCCGCGGCTCCGCTCGCCGTCCGAGGCTCGCTCAAGCCGCTGCTGGGTAACGGCTTCGACCCGGCGAGGATCTACGCGGCCCGCGCCGCTGGGGTCGTGACGGTCTTCGCGTACTTCAGCAACCGCCCGAGTTCGAGCTCACAGGGCTCCGGCTTCGTGGTGTCGCCCACGGGCTACGTGCTGACCAACTCCCACGTGATCACCGATGCCGGCGAGGCCGCGCCAGGGCAGCCGGCGCGTGCCGCGTCGCGGCTCTACGTCGAGTTCAGCGACCACGACCGCGTCCGTGCGAGTGTCGTCGGCTGGGACATCTTCGACGACGTCGGGCTGCTGAAGCTCGACCCCGGCGCCCATCCGCTGCGCCCGGTTCCGCTCGGCGACTCGGACCGGGTCGGCGTGGGGAACCCGGTCGCGGCGATCGGGAGCCCGCTCGGGAACGAGAACTCGCTCGCTGTCGGCGTGGTGTCCGCCCGCCGCAGGATCGACTCGCTGACGTCGCAGTACAGCATCGTCGACGCGCTCCAGACCGACGCTCCGATTACGCATGGAAACTCGGGCGGGCCGCTATTCGACGCCCGAGGGCGCGTGGTCGGCATCAACGCGCAGATCGACACGCAGTCGGGCGGCAACGACGCAAGCGTCGGCTTCGCAATCCCGATCGACGCGGCGAAGCGGTCGATGGACCAACTCGTGGCGAGCGGCCGCGTCGCGTATGGGTACGCGGGAGTCGAGACCGAGGAGCTGACCCCGTCGCTCGCACGCCACTTCGGTTTCCCCGTGTTGCGCGGCGCGGTCGTGACCTCGGTCGGCTTGGGCACCCCGGCCGAGCGCGCCGGGCTCCGCGGCGGCACGCGCACGGTGATCTTCGGAGATCTGTCCTTCCGGCTCGGCGGCGATCTGGTCGTCGCGGTCGACCGCGAGCCGATCCGTAATGGCGACGACGTCGTCCGCGCGATCTCGACGCGCCTTCCCGGGCAGACGGTCACCCTCACCGTGTACCGGAACGGGCGCCGCCGTCTGATCCGGGTCCACCTCGGGGCGCGGCCGGTGAATCCCTAGAGGTGCAGGTTAGGTTTTGCGCCGCGGGGCAAGAAGCCTCCGCGGAGGATTCACGGGGCCGTTTGGAAATTTCGCCAGATGGAAGTAGATCTTTCTGGTGAAAGCTGAAGGAATCGCACGTATGGGCGGCGCGGAAGACAACGGGACTCGAGCGGTTCGGCTGACGATTCCGGCCAAGCCGGAATACATCACGCTGTGCCGGCTTGCCCTGACCGGGTTGTCGCGGCTGCGCCCGCTCCCCGACGAGACCCTCGCCGACCTCAAGCTCGCCCTGACCGAGGCTTGCTCGAACTCGGTGCGCCACGCCTACGCCGACCGGGAGGGCAGCGTCGAGATCCTCTATGAGCTCCACGAGGACAGGCTCGTGATCGAGGTTCTCGACGAGGGGGAAGGCTTCGAGGCCGGCGAGACGGAGAAGGCGGACGAGCTCACCGAAGGCGGCCTCGGGATCGCGATCATCCGGGCGATCGCCGACGAGTTCGAGGTCGGAGAGCGCGCCGGCGGAACCGGCTCGCGACTCCGGTTCGTCAAGGTCCTCCCGACCTAGGTTCTTGTAGCTATTCTCGCGTGCTGGTCTCGGCCTAGACCCTCGCCTCGACGCCCATGCTCCAACAGGTAAACACCGGTCACAAGTCGCTCGCGGACTACGCGACCATCGCTACGCGCGGGCTGATGGACGAGATCCGCCGCCTTGCCGAGCCGCTCGCGGGCAAGCGCGTCGTGCACCTCTCGGCCACGGCCTTCGGAGGCGGAGTCGCCGAGATCAACTACACGCTCGTTCCGCTGATGCAGGACGCGGGGCTCGAGGTCGAGTGGCGGATCATCCAGGGCGAGAACGAGTTCTTCGAGGTCACGAAGACGATCCACAACGCACTGCAGGGCAACCCGCAGGGCCTGACCGAGGAGCAACAACAGACGTTCCGCCGCTACCAGGAGCTGAACGCGAAGCAGTTCGAGGACGAGTACGACTTCGTGATCGTCCACGACCCTCAGCCCGTCGGGATGATCGACTTCTTCCCGGACTCGAACGCCAAATGGATCTGGCGCGGGCACATCGACTTCTCGACGCCGAACCGTGACGTCTTCGACTTCATCATCCCGTCGCTCGGCCGCTACGACGCAGCGATCTTCCACATGCGCGAGTACGTGCCGAAGGCGAGCGGCCTGCCCGAGTGCTACATCTGGCCGCCGGCGATCGACCCGCTCGCGCCGAAGAACATGGCGCTCTCGGCCGAGGACGCCGCCTACATCGTCGACCAGTTCGGAATCGATGTCGAGCGGCCGCTGCTCACCCAGGTCTCCCGCTTCGATCCCTGGAAGGACCCGCTCGGCGTGATCGACGCCTACCGTGTCGTCAAGCAGCAGTTCCCCGACGTCCAGCTCGCGCTCGTCGGCTCGATGGCGCACGACGACCCGGAGGGCTGGGACTTCTACAACCAGACGGTCTCGTACGCTGCCGGCGACCCGGACATCTACATCCTCTCGAACCTCAACAACGTCGGTTCGGTCGAGGTGAACGCCTTCCAGGTGCACTCGGGCGCGGTGATCCAGAAGTCGATCAAGGAGGGCTTCGGCCTCACCGTGACCGAGTCGCTGTGGAAGACGCGGCCGACGGTGGCTGGCCGCGTCGGCGGCATCGTCACGCAGATCACCGACGGCGAGACCGGCTGGCTCGTCGATTCGTCGATGGAGTGCGCGGAGGCCTGCCTCGAGATCCTGCGCGACCCGGCTGAGGCGCGGCAGCGCGCTCTGCGCGGCAAGGAGTACGTGCGCCGCCATTTCCTGACGCCACGCTTGCTCCGCGACTGGCTCGTCCTCTTCAACCGGCTGCACGGGCTCGACACGGCCGGCGCAGAGGTCGCGACGGTCGCTGCCGGCGCCTGAGCGGCGGTACGCTCGGCGCTGTGGGTGAGCGCCGCAAGCTGATCGTCGTCTCCAACCGCGGGCCGGTCTCGTACTCGCGCGAGGGCGGCGAACGTGTCGCCCGACGCGGGGGCGGGGGTCTCGTCACCGCGCTCCGCAGCCTGGTCTCCCACCACGACGTGACCTGGATCGCCAGCGCGATGTCCGACGAAGACCGCCTCGTTGCCTTAGAAGGCAACAACGAGGAGTCCGCGCGGGACGGCGCCGCGTATCGCCTGCGCCTGGTCGCCCACGACCCGCAGGCCTACGACTGGTTCTACAACGTCGTCGCGAACCCGATGCTGTGGTTCCTCCAGCACTACCTGTGGGAGCTCGGGCACACGCCGAACCTCGATCGCGGCTTCGCCACCGCGTGGGAGGACGGGTACTCCACGGTCAATCGCGCGTTCGCCGAGGCGGTGATCGCCGAGCTCGAGCAGGAGCCGGAGGCCGCCGTCTGCTTCCACGACTACCACCTGTACCTCGCCCCGAGGTTCGTTCGCGACGCCCTCCCCGACGCGACTCTGTCCCATTTCGTCCACATCCCATGGCCGCAGGCCGACTACTGGCGCCTCCTCCCGGAGGACATCCGCTTTGCGATCCACGACGGCCTGCTCGCGAACGACGTCGTCGGCTTCCACACGGAGCGCTGGCGGCGCAATTTCGTCCGCTCCGCGCGCGACACCTGCGAGGCGACGGTGGAGGGAGACGCCGCGATCCACCGCGGCCGCCGCACGCTCGCGACCGCGCATCCGATCTCCGTCGATCCGCAGGAGTTCGACGCGCTCGCCGACAGCGAAGCGGTGCTCGCCGAGGAGCGGGAGATCGAAGCGCGGCGGCCGGAGCGGCTCATCCTGCGCGTCGATCGGACCGACCCCTCGAAGAACGTCGTCCGCGGCTTCCGCGCCTTCGAGCTCTATCTCGCGTCGCACCCGGAGATGCACGGCCGTGTCGGGATGCTGGCGCTACTGGACCCGTCCCGGCAGGACATCCCCGAGTATGCCGAGTACCTCGGAGCGATCCAGCGCACGGCGCGGCAGGTGAACGACCGCTTCCAGAAGGAGGGCTGGACGCCGATCGACCTCCAGATCGCCGACAACTTCCCGCAGGCGGTCGCCGCGTACAAGCAATACGACGTCCTGCTCGTGAACGCGATCTTCGACGGGCTGAACCTCGTTGCGAAGGAGGCGCCGCTGGTGAACCAGCGCGACGGGGTCTTGATCCTCTCGGAGAACGCCGGCGTGCACGAGGAGCTCGGCGAGTGGGCGCTGACTGTGAACCCGTTCGACGTCGGCGGCCAGTCTGAGGCGATCCACGAGGCGCTCGAGCTGGGAGCCGAAGACCGGCGCCGCTTCGTCGAGGCGATCCGCGCGCACGTCCGCGAGCACGACGTCGGTGCGTGGATCGCCGCCCAGCTCGCCGATCTCGACGCCGTCCGCGGCACTACGATTCGGGCATGACTGCCACGACGGAGCGCGTCGAGGCGCCTGAGCTCCGCTCGTTCAACCCGGCGACGCTCGAGTCGGTCGGCGCGGTTCCGCTCACCGATCCGGCAGAACTGCCCAGGCTCGTCGCGATCGCGCGCGCTGCTCAGGGGAGCTGGAGCCGGACGCCCTTCGAGGAGCGGCGCCGCGTCCTCGACTCGGCGATTCGGTTCGTGGTCGAGCAGATGGACGAGGTGGCCGCGACCGTCACCGCCGAGACCGGCAAGCCGCTTGCCGAGTCGTTCACGAGCGAGCTCCTGCCCGCCGTGGACCAGGCGCGCTGGATGGCTCGGAACGCCGAGAAGGTGCTAGCCCGCGAGAGGCTCGGAATGCCGCAGCCTTACCTTCAGCACAAGCGCGCGTACCTCGACTACGAGCCGCTCGGGGTGGTCGCGATCGTCTCGCCGTGGAACTTCCCGTTTGCGATCCCATTCGGCCAGGTCGCCACCGCGGTCGCTGGCGGCAACGCGGTGCTGGTCAAGCCGTCCGAGCTGACTCCGCTCACGGCGATGTGGATCGAGCACGCGTTCTCCGCCGCGCCGAAGGGTCTTGTCCAGATCGTCCAGGGCGACGGCGAAGTGGGACGCGAGCTCGTGCGGGCTGCCGGGATCGCGAAGGTCTTCTTCACCGGCTCGGCGGCCGTGGGCGCGCGGATCGCCACCGAGTGCGGCGCGCTCCTGCGGCCCGTCAGTCTCGAGCTCGGCGGACAGGATCCGATGCTCGTCTTCGCGGACGCCGATCTCGACCGCGCGGTCGACGGCGCGCTCTGGGGCGCGTTCCTCAACTGCGGCCAGGTCTGCACGAGCGTCGAGCGGCTCTACGTCGAGGACAGCGCCTACGAGAAGTTCCTCAGCAGGCTGGCCGCTTCGGCCACACGGCTCCGCCTCGGGCGTGGCGAGGACGCGACGACGCAGCTCGGCCCGCTCATCTCCGAAGAGCAGCGCGACCGCGTGGAGCGGCTCGTCGAGGAAGCCCGGTCGAACGGTGCCGAAGTGGTGGTGGGTGGCCGGCGCGCGGAGACCGAGCTTCCCGGGTGGTTCTACGAGCCGACGGTGCTCTCGGGCGCCGAGCTCGGCGAGGAGGTGTTCGGTCCGGTCGTGACCGTGGCGCCGTTCAGCGGCGAGGAGGAGGCGGTCAGGCTGGCGAACGCGTCGCGGTACGGGCTCGGCGCGAGCGTCTGGACGAGTGACGAGAAGCGTGCGCGGCGGATCGCGCGGCAGCTCGATGCGGGGATGGTCTGGACGAACGACGTCGCGTACTCCTTCGGGGCGGGTCAGGCTGCGTGGGGCGGGGTCAAGGATTCCGGCTTTGGCCGAACGCACTCGAAGCACGGCCTCTACGAGTGCTCCAGCATCAAGTTCACGGATCTCGATCGCGGGCGATTGCGCTCGCCATGGTGGTACCCGTACGACGCCCGCGTCGTCGACGGGTTTCGCGGCGTGCTCGGCGCCCTTTACGGGAGCGGGGTGCGCGCGCGGCTCGGTGCCGCGTGGCGCTTCCGCCGCGGACTGCTGCGGCTCGCTCGCCGGTACCGCGGATGAGCGACCTGTCCCACGTGGACGAGTCCGGAGGCGTGCGCATGGTCGATGTCGGCGGAAAGCCCGAGTCGCGCCGCCGCGCGGTCGCGAGCGCGAGTGTGCGCATGGCGCCCGAGACGGCGCGCCGCCTGCGCGAGCTGCCGAAGGGAGACGCGCTGACGACGGCCCAGCTGGCCGGGATCATGGCCGCGAAGCGGACGAGCGAGCTGATCCCGCTCTGCCATCCGCTGCCGCTCTCGCACGTCGAGGTGACGCTCGAGGTCGGCGAGGGCTCGGTCGAGATCACGGCTTCGGCGGAGACGACCGCCCAGACGGGGGTCGAGATGGAGGCCCTCGTCGCGGCCTCCGTGGCGGCCCTGACCGTCTACGACATGGCGAAGGCGATCGACAAGGAGATGGTCGTCTCCGAGGTGCGGCTGCTGGAGAAGACGAAGGGGTGAAGGCTGCCGTCATCACCATCTCCGACGGCGTCTCGAGCGGCGAACGGGCGGATGAGAGCGGAGACTTCCTCGAGGCGCTGCTCCTCGCCGAGGGCTACGAGGTCGAGCGGCAGGTCGTCCCCGACGAGCGGGTTCAGATCGCGACCGCACTGCGCCGGCTGACGCCGCTCGTGCAGGTCATCATCACCACCGGCGGAACGGGGCTCGCGGCGCGGGATGTGACCCCCGAGGCGACCGAGTCGGTGCTCGACCGCCAGGCGCCGGGGATCGCCCAGGCGCTGCGGATGGACTCGATCTCCAAGACGCCGCACGGACTCCTCTCGCGCGGGGTCGCCGGCGTCCGCGACCGCACGCTGATCGTCAACCTGCCCGGCTCGCCGGGCGGTGCGCGCGACGGCTTCGAAGTTCTGAAGCCCGCGCTGAAGCACGCGGTCGAGCTCCTCGCGAACGAGCCGACCGCGCACGAGCAGACGTAGACTCGACCGCATGATCAGCGCGCGGCAGGTCGAGAAGCGGTTCGGCGACAAGCGCGTGCTCCGCGGGCTCGACTTCGAGCTCCCGCGCGGCGGCTTCCTGCTCGTGACGGGCGCGAACGGATCGGGAAAGACGACGCTGCTGCGTCTTTGCGCCGGGCTCGCTCTGCCGACCGCCGGCGAGCTGGACGTCGACGCGACGCGCGAGCAGGTCGGCTTCCTCGCGCACGAGCCGCTCGTCTACCGCGAGCTGACCGCNNATGCTGCTCGAGCGCTTCGGCCTCTGGGAGGCGCGCGCCGACCGCGTCGCGTCGTATTCGCGCGGGATGACGCAGCGGCTCGCGCTCTGCCGGGCCCTCCTGCACGAGCCGACCCTGCTGGTGCTCGACGAGCCGTTCACCGCTCTCGACGCCGAGGCCGCCGCGCTCGTCGACCGCGAGCTGGCCGAGCGCCGCGATCACGCCACTTTCGTCGTCGCGACTCACGATCCGGCCCGTGTCGAGGCCCTCGCCTCCGCGCGCCTCGCGCTCGCAGCGTGAGCTACACCCGCGACGTGGGCGCGCTCGCGCGCAAGGATCTGCTGCTCGAGCTGCGCGCTCGAGACACGCTCCCGGCGATGCTGATCTTCGTGATCGCGACGCTCGTCGTCTTCCACTTCGCGCTCCCGTCCGGCTCGTCCGACCTCGCCTCGAATGGGCTGCTCTGGGTCGCGATCCTCTTCACCGCGCTGCTCGGCCTGGGGAGATCCTTCGTGCCGGAGCGCGAGCAGGGCGTGCTCGACGGGCTCGTGCTCGCGCCGTGCGACCGCAGCGCGATCTGGCTCGCGAAGTCCCTCGCCGTCCTTGCATTCCTCGGGCTCGTCGAGGTCGTCGCGCTGCCCGCGTTCGCGATCTTCTTCTCCGGGATCGACGGGACGACGGTCGCGGCTGTTGTGCTTGCCGACCTGGGGATCTGCGCCGTCGGGACGTTCCTCGCCGCGATGGCCGCGGCCGGGCGCGCCCGCGAGCTGCTGCTCCCCTTGCTCTTCCTGCCGCTGGCGATTCCGATCGTCGTCGGCGGAGTGGGCGCGAGCGTGGCCGCGAACAGTGGTCGCTACCTCGCCTTCCTCGCACTCTACGACGTGATCTTCGCGGTGATCTGCTGGGCCTCGTTCGAGTACGTGGTCACCGAGTAGCCCGCAAACCGAATCGGAGCCTTGGGACATATTGTTCCGCCGTGGCCATCCGTGATCGGTCGCTCGGCTCCGCGCTGATCGACGCCGTCGAGCTTTCAGACTCCGAGCGCGTCGAGGGGCTGATGCGCCGTTGCCCGCGTTTGAGCGTCGAGCAGGGAGGGACGCTGCGTCCGGCGGAGATCGCCGACGCGGCGCTCGTGGTCGTCGACGAGGGGATCGTCGTCCTGCGCAAGGTGGACGAGGACCGTGGCCGCGGAGTGGTGATCTGTCACGCGGGCACCGCTGCGCTCCTGTTGCCGCCCGACGTCGACGAGGTCTTCCAGGCGTTGAGCGACGTCCGGCTGACCGCGATCCCGGTCGAGATCAGGGACGAGCTACTCGAAATTCCGGCCGCGGCTCGCGTGCTTCTCGAAGGCGTCGCGGCGACGCTGCGTCAAAAGCTGCGTTCGCTCGCAATGATGGCGAGCCTCCACCACGTGGATCGGGTGCGCGCCAAGCTGACCGAGCTGGCACGCGATTACGGCCGGGTTGGGCCCGACGGGATCCGGCTCGACTTTCCGATCACGCACGACCTGCTCGGCGAGATGATCGGCTCCTCGCGCGAGACTGTGACGCGCTCGCTCGACGAACTCCAGCGCGAGGGGTTCGTCATCCGGCACGGTCGCTCGTACCTGCTGCACGTGCCGCCGCAAGAGCTGCGCGACGCGCGCTGATCCCCGATGTGAACTTGCTCACATTGTGACCGCGATCACAGCTGGTCCCGCACCCTGGTCTCTAGCATCGCCGGCACCGACGGGGGAAGGGATTGAGGATGTCCGCAGTCAGGTCTGTCGCTCGCGTCTCGGTCACCGCTCTCGTGGCGGGAGTGCTGCTCTGGGTCGCGTTCTTGGTGGCCAACGGGACTCTCCGCGCGGTCGCACGCCCGGCAGCGAAGCCGTCGCCTCGGAACGCGCTGTACGTCCAAGGCCAGAAGATCTTCCGCTACGACACCTTCGGCGACGAGTCGTTCTGGGGCGGCGCACTGCAACTCCACAAGGCGATCGAGGGTAAGAAGCTCGGCGGCGTGGGGAACGGCGTCAGTCCGAAGACAGCCCTCTCGGTCGGGCTCAAGGTCGACGCAGCGAAGATTCCCGGTTCGGTCGCAACGGCGATCAAGGCCGGCAAGGTCGACCTGAACAGCCCGAAAACCACGCTCGCCCTCCTCAAGCTGAACGCCGTCGTCGGGGTCAAAGGCATCTTCGACAAGAACGGCTCGCTGAAGTCGATGGGCCTCTCGTGCGCGGTCTGCCACTCGACGGTCGACGACTCCTTCGCACCCGGAATCGGACGGCGGCTCGACGGCTGGCCGAACCGCGATCTGAACGTCGGCGCGATCATCTCCCTGGCGCCCGACAAGAAGCCGTTGACCGATCTGCTCAAGGTCGACGAGGCGACGCTCGGCAAGGTGCTCGCCAGCTGGGGTCCCGGGAAGTTCGACGCCGAGGTCTTCCTGGACGGCAAGGCCTTCAGGCCTGACGGCAAGACGGCAGCCACGCTGATCCCCCCGGCCTTCGGCCTCGCCGGCGTCAACCTGCACACCTACACCGGCTGGGGCTCGGTGCCCTACTGGAACGCGTTCGTCGCGAACCTCGAGATGCACGGCGTCGGGTAACTTCGACGACGCCCGGCTCTCGAACGCGAACCAGTTCCCGGTCGCCGCACGCGCCGGCTTCGCCCACGTGCGGAACCGCAAGGACCTGATCACCTCGAAGCTCGCGGCGCTGCAGTACTACCAGCTCTCGCTCCCGATTCCGAAGGCCGCGCGCGGGAGCTTCGACGCCGCGGCGGCGACGCGTGGGAAGGCGGTCTTCATGGGCAAGGGCAAGTGCGAGAGCTGCCACATGCCACCGACCTTCACCGAGAGCGGCTGGAACCTGCACACCGGCGACGAGATTTGCATCGACGACTTCCAGTCGAGCCGGTCGCCGACGTTCCGCTACCGCACGACGCCGCTCCGGGGTATGGCAGCGAAGCTGAAGGGTGGCTTCTACCACGACGGGCGGTACGCGACGCTCGGCGCGGTCGTCGATCACTACGACAAGTGCATGTCCCTCAACCTGACCGGCAGTCAGAAGTCCGATCTCGTCCAGTACCTGAAGAGCCTCTAGGGAAGGCCGAAGCCAGGTTTCTGCGACAATCGCGGAGGGACGACCTTGCCCTCGCTTCGGCTCAGAATCTCGCTTCCGGCCCTCGCCACGCTAGCCCTCGGGCTCGTGGCGGGTGCGGTCGCGCTCGTCTTCTTCTTCGCGCCACTCGACGCCGACCAGGGCCTCTCGCAGAAGATCTTCTACTTCCACGTCCCGATCGCGCTGACCGCGTACGCCTGCTTCGGCTGGGGCGCATGGAAGGCCCTCCTCCACCTCTGGAAGCGGGAGCCGGGCGCCGACCTCGAGAGCTACGTCGCCATCCACCAGGGCGTGATCTTCGGCGCGCTGACGCTGCTGACCGGATCGATCTGGGCGCGCGCCTCGTGGGGCGTCTGGTGGACGTGGAGCTCGAACCAGCTCGTCCTCTTCCTCGTCCTGTTCCTCTTCTACTGCGCCTACTTCATGTTGCGGTTCTCGGTCGACGCGGGCCCGCAGCGCGCGAACTTCTCTGCGGTGTACGCGCTGTTCGGCGTCGCGCTGATCCCGGTCAGCTTCCTGGCGATCCGGCTCGCGAGCGACTTCATCCACCCGACCGTCTTCACCTCGGCCGGCCCGCAGATGTCGGCGCGGATGTTCTTCACGTTCTGCGTCTGCCTGGCGGGGATGCTGGCGCTCGCCGCGACGCTCTACGCGGTGGAGCTGAGCGGCAAACGGCTCGACCTGCGGCTGCGGGAGTTGCGGGAGGCGCTCGCGTGAGCTCCGGCGAGAAGTACGTCGCCGCGGCGTATCTCGTCGTGTTCGTGGGCGTGCTGGCCTACGTCCTGATCATCGCGACGAAGCTCGCGCGGCTCGAGCGCGAGGTGGGGGAGCTGGCGGAGCTTGCGAAGCGTCGGAAGGCCGAGAGCCTTGGTTGAGCTGCTCTTCTGGCCTGCGCTGATCGCGTATGGCGAGGCCGCGGTCGCCTTCGTCGGCGCCTCGCGGCGGCCGGCGCTGGCGGGACGGCTCGGCACGTGGGGGATCCGGATCGGCTGGCTCGCGCAGACCGCGCTGCTGGCGGCCCAGGCCGCGCGCGCCGACGGCTTCCCGTGGGCCAGCTGGGCCGGCTCGCTCAACCTGTTCGTCTGGCTCGTCGTGAGCGGCTATCTGATCTGGGGCTGTCGCGCGCGCTACCGGCTCCTCGGGCTCGGCGTGGCGCCGCTCGCCTTCGCGCTGCTCGCGCTCGCACGCGTGGGTGGGGGCACGGGCATCGGGAGCGAGAGCCACTACTCCAACCTGTTCCTCGTCCTCCACGTCGGCCTCGTGCTCGCGGCCTTCGCCGGCTTTACGCTCGCGGCCGGGCTCGCGGGGCTCTACCTGTGGCAGGAGCGGCGCCTGAAGTCGCGGTCGGCCAGCGTCCTCCGCACCTCTGTTCCGTCGCTCGCGACGCTCGACGAGCTCGGGGGACGGCTGATCGCCGTCGCTTTGCCCGCGCTGACGCTGGGGATCGGCGTCGGCTTCCTGCGCCTGCGCTCGAACGGTGGCGGGATCGACGCGCTGATGGCGGTCACCATCGTGACCTGGCTCGTCTACGGCGCCTTCCTCGTCCTCCGCTACGGCGCCGGCTGGCGCGGTCGGCGCGCTGCCTATCTCGCGCTTGTCGGCTTCGCGCTCGTGCTCGCAGTTCGCCTCGGCCTCCCTGTGACGCATTTTTCGTGACCCATTCGACGACATCACGCGGCCTCTGGAGCGCGATCACGCTGCGCATCGCCGCGTCCTCAGTCGCGCCCGTATCGGCCGATACGGGCGCTCCCTGCGTCCTTGCGCTGCTTGGTGCTCGCACCCCAGAGTTCCACACATGCCGCCGAACGGGTCACGCATGACCGGCGATTTGATCCTCGTCGGTACCTCGCACCACCGCGCCCCCGTCGAGCTCCGCGAGCGTGTCGCGGTGCCGCGGGAGGAGATCGAGGCGCTTGCGCAGACGCTTGCCGGAGCGGAAGGCGAGGCCGTGTGCCTGTCGACCTGCAACCGCACCGAGCTCTACGTGGCCGGGGCCGACGCCGAGCGCCGAGCCGAGGCGGCTCTCCTCGAGCTCTCCGGACTGCGCGAGGACGAGCTGGCGCCGGCGCTCTACCGGCTCCGTGACGAAGCCGCTGCGCTGCACCTCTTCCGCGTTGCGGCCGGTCTCGACTCGCTCGTCCCCGGCGAAGGGGAGATCCTGGGGCAGGTGCGCTCGGCGTACGAGGCCGGCGCTACGGGGTCGGTTCTCGACCGCGTCTTCCGCCAGGCCCTGTACGCCGGGAAGAAGGTGCGTGCGCAGACCGCGATCGGCGAGAGCCCGGCGTCGGTCTCCTCGGCGGCCGCCGCGCTCGCCCAGCAGGTCTTCGGGGAGCTGCGCGGCACGCGGATCCTCGTGATCGGCGCCGGCAAGGTGAGCGAGCTTGCCGCGCGGAATCTCCTGTCGCGCGGCGCGGAGATCGCCTGGGTCGCGAACCGAAGCGTCGACGCGGCGGCCGAGCTCGCCCGCCGCTTCGGGGGCGAGGCGCTGCCGCTCGACCGCGCGGTCGGCGAGCTGCGAAACGCGGACGTGGTGGTCTCGTCGACGAGCTCGCCGGACTTCGTGCTGCTGCGGGACGAAGTCGAGCCGGCGGTGGCGGGCCGCAAGGGCCGGCCGCTCCTCTTCGTCGACCTCGCTGTACCGCGCGACGTCGATCCCGAGATCGGCCGCCTACCCGACTGCTATCTCTACGACATCGACGATCTCGAGGCGGTCGTCGCCGAGACGCTCGCGGGCCGGCGGCAAGAGGGCAAGCTCGCCGAGGCAATCGTCGCGGAGGAGGCCGAGCGCTTCCGCGAGTGGCGCGCGTCCCTCGACGTCGTGCCGGCGATCGCGTCGTTGCGGGCGCGAGCGGAGGAGATCCGCACGGCCGAGCTCGCGAAGGCGGAGGGCCGGCTCGGGCGGCTGACCGAAGGCGAGCGGCATGCGGTCGAGTCGGTGACCGCGCAGATCGTGAACAAGCTCCTGCATCTCCCGACCGTCCGGATGAAGCAGGCGGCCGCGGCAGCCGATGGGGTGGTCTATGCTGAGGCGGTGCGGCACCTGTTCGGTCTCGAGGAGGAGCAGCGCTGAAGTCGGCCTCGTTGATCGGTCGGCCTCTTCCCGTCCAGGCTCCGACCGCGTTCGTGCGCGTTCGGCCGCGCGGCGTCCGCACCTGCGGCGCCCCGAAGGCCGGTCGCTTCCGCTGTGCTGATCCGCGTCGGCTCCCGCGGCAGTAGGCTCGCGGTCACCCAGGCCGAGCTCGCGGTCGCGCGCTTGCGGCGGCCGGGGGTGGAGATCGCGCTCGTCCCGATCACGACGGCCGGCGACCGCGACCGGACCAAGCCGTTCGGCGAGATCGGCTCCCGAGGTGTCTTCGTCAAGGAGCTCGAAGAAGGGCTGCTAGAGGGCCGCATCGACGTCGCCGTGCACTCCGCGAAGGACATGACCTCGACGGATGTGGCCGGGCTCGTCGTGGGCGCCTACCCGGCGCGCGAGGATCCACGCGACGCGCTTTGCGGAGCGGATGCGATCCGGCCCGGGATGCGCATCGGCACGGCGTCGATTCGGCGCCGGTCGCAGCTTCTTGCGCTCGAGCCGTCGCTCTCGATCGAGCCGATGCGTGGAAACATCGACACGCGGCTACGGAAGCGCGGAGAGCGGGGCCTCGACGCGATCGTCCTCGCGGCATGCGGGCTCGACCGCCTCGGGCTCGGCTCGGAGATCGGGCACCGCTTCGAACCGGAGGAGCTGCTGCCCGAGGCCGGGCAGGGCGCGCTTGCGCTGCAGGTGCGTGCCGGTGAGGAGGAGCTCGTCGCGGTGGCCGACGATCCGGAGACGCGGCGCCGAGTCGAGGCCGAGCGCGCGTGCGTGGCGGCGATCGGCGGCGGGTGTCTCTCCCCGGTCGCGGCGCACCACGACGGGGATCTGCTCACCGCGCTCGTGGCTGCCGAGGACGGTGCCTGGGTCGAGCGGCGGAGCGGCGACGACCCGGGAGCACTCGCGTCGGAGCTGGTCGCCCTCGCAACGGCACGTGGGGCTCCGGCCGCTCCCGCGTGACGAAATCGGCACAGAATTGGCACAGACATGTGCGCTTTTCCGTGGCATGCTCGCAGTGGGTGGCGGGAGGTAGCATCCCCACCCTTCTAATTGGGTGGGGCTGGACCCTCAGGGGGCACGCGGTTCGGAGTGATCGATGCGCGTGATCGTGACGCGTCCGAAGGATCAGGCCGGGCCGCTCGTGACGCGAATCGAGGCGCTCGGGCACGAGGTCGTCGAGTGTCCCCTGATCGAGATTGTCTCGACCGGTGACGATCCCGTCGACACCACCGGCTACGACTGGGTCGTGCTGACCAGCCCAAACGGCGCCGAGGAGTTCGCTCGGCGTCGGCGCGGGCCGCTGCCGAAGCTCGCCGCGATCGGACCGGGAACCGCGGAGACCCTGCGGGCACACGGCCTCGAGGTGCAGCTCGTCCCGCGCGTCTCGACGCAAGAAGGCCTGCTCGACGAGTTCCCGCGCCCATCCGGCCGCGTGCTTGTCGCGGCGGCCCGCGGAGCGCGCCGGGCGCTGATCGACGGCCTCGGCGCCGACTTCCTCCCTCTGTACGAGACGACGCTCCTTCATCCAGCCGAGGCTCCGGCGGGCGACCTCGTCGTGCTCGCCTCCGGCTCGGCCGCGCGGTCGTTCGGCGCCCTCGGCGCGGACGTCCCTGCGGTCTCGATCGGGCCCCAGACGACACGCGCCGCCGAGCACGTCGGGCTTCGCGTCGTCGCGGAGGCGAAGACGCACGATCTCGACGGCCTCGTCGAAGCCGTGGCTGCCGCCGCGCAGTAACCTCCTGCGACGTGCCGAGAATCATCACGTTCCTGACCGATTTCGGGCTCACGGACGATTTCGTCGGGACGTGCCACGGCGTGATCAAACGCATCGCGCCCGAGGCAGAGGTGATCGACATCACGCACGGGATCGCCCCCCAGCAGGTGCTTCAGGGCGCCCTCGTCCTTGCGAACACGGTGGCGTACATGCCCGAGGGCGTGCATCTCGCGGTCGTGGATCCAGGCGTCGGCGGAGCTCGCCGCGCGCTCGCCCTGCGGTCGGGCGACGGGCGTCTCTTCGTCGGGCCCGACAACGGCTTGCTCCTGCCGGCCGCGGATCGTTGCGGGGGAGTCGCTGAGGCGCATGAGCTCACCAATTCCGACTACGCGCTCGACCAGGTATCCCGCACCTTCCACGGCCGCGACCTCTTCGCGCCGGCGGCAGCGCACCTTGCGTGCGGCGTGGCGCTTCCCGAGCTTGGTCCGCCCCTCGCGCCGGACGCCCTCGCCCGGCTCGAGCTGCCGGAGGCGGAGGTCGGCCGATCGCGGATTGGCGCGACCGTGCTGTATGTCGACCACTTCGGGAACGTTCAGCTGAACGTCACCCGCGAGCATCTCGACTCGATGGGTGTCGCTCCGGGCCGGCGCGTCGAGCTCGATCTGAGCGGCGACCGGTACTACGCGGTCGCCGCGCGCACGTTCGCGGACGCGCGCAGCGGCGACCTCGTCCTGTACGAGGACTCCTACCGCAACGTCTCGATCGCGATCTCCAACGGCAACGCCGCCGATCTGCTCCGCGCCCAGCCCGGGCAGGAGCTCCGGATCGACGTGGACGTCACATGATCGCGCCCGCGCTCGGCCGTCGCTTCGCGCGGCTCGCGACGAACGCAGTCCTCGCCAAGCCCCAGCTCTGGCGCCTCGTGCGGGCACCCATGCGGCGGCAGTTCCATCGGCTGGCCGGCGAGTGGGACTCGATCCTCGGCGAGGATCATCTGGATGCCTACGACGCCGCGCTCGGCGCCATCCCTACCCCACCCGCGCGGGCGCTCGACGTCGGCACCGGTACCGGAGACGGCGCGTTCGCCATCGCGCGCCGCTTCCCGGAGGCGCACGTCGTCGGCGTCGATCTCGCCCCGGCGATGGTGAACCAGGCCCGCCGGAAGACACCCGCGACGCTCGAGCAGCGAGTCAGCTTCGAGACGGGCGACGCGTCGAAGCTCCCGTTCGACGACGCGTCGTTCGATCTCGTCGCCCACGCGAACATGATCCCGTTCTTCGACGAGGTCGCCCGGCTCGTCGCACCGGGCGGCTACGTCGTCTTCAGCTTTTCGGGCGGGGCGCAGACCCCCATCTACGTCCCGCCCGAGCGCCTGCGACGAGAACTCGCCGCGCGCAACTTCACCGACTTCGTCGAGCTGACGGGCGGGAGGGGCACGTCCCTCCTCGCCCGCAAGCTCTCCGCATCAGCCGCCTGATCCCCCGATTGGGCGGCCGCTCCCCCNNCCGGCCCACCACCGGAGGAATGGGACTATGAGCTAGATCCAGCTGACGTGCGTCTGCAGCAGCGGCACGAAGAAGTAGAGCGTGAACGCGGCTGAGACCGCCCACATGAGTGGATGGATCTTCCGCCACTCCCCGCCAGCTGCGCGGATCAACGTGTAGGCGATGAACCCGAACCCGATCCCGTTCGTGATCGAGTAGGTCAGCGGCATGATGATGATCACGAGCGCCGCCGGGAGCCCGATCGCCAGGTCGTGGAAGTCGATTCCGGCAAGGCGGATGCCGCCCGCCTTCGTCCCGGGCTCGGCGTCTTCCTCGGCCTCGGTCAGCGAGCTGATCATCAGATACCCGACGATGATCAACGCGGCCGCCGTGGCCTGGGCCGGCACCATCCCGATCAGCGGGGCGATGAAGATGAACGGCAGGAACAGCGCACCGGCGATCACTGCCACCCACCCAGTGCGCCCACCTGCACCGACGCCTGCGCCCGACTCGATGTAGGTCGTCGCAGACGAGGTCGACGACGCGCCGCCCGCCATCGCAGCGAGCGAGTCGACCAGCAGAGGCTTCTTCATGTCCGGCAGATCGCCGTTCTTGTCGAGGTAGCCCGCCTGCTTGCCGACTCCGACGAGCGTGCCCATCGTGTCGAAGAAGTCGGACAGGAACAGGGCGAAGACCCACACGAGCGCCGAGATCACGCCGAGCTTCGAGAACGCGTCGAAGTTGAAGTTCCCGAACAGCGACCAGTTGGGCGAGTCCACGATCTTGCTCGGCCAGCGCGCCACGCCCGGGGTCGTGAAGGCGGTGTAGTTCGTCCCCCAGTTGATCAACGTCGCGATGATTGTCGTGCCGATGATCCCGACGAGCAGGTCGCCGCGGAAGCCGCGTGCGCGGAGCCCGATCGTGATCACGAGCCCGACGATGGTGACGAGGATCGGCCAGGTCGTGAACGAGCCGAGCGTGACCGGGGTGCCTGTCCCGCGGGCCACGAGCCCCGAGTCGAAGAGGCCGATGAACGCGATGAAGAGGCCGATGCCGATCGCGATCGCCTTTTTGAGCTCCAACGGGATCGCGCGCATTACCTGCTCCCGCAGGCCGGTGAGCACGAACACCGTGACAACGGCACCCTCGAGCAGGATCAGGCCCATCGCCGCCGGGAACGACAGCCCTTCGGTTGCGACGAGCTGGAAGGCGACGACCGCGTTCAGGCCGAGCCCGGGCGCGATCGCGTAGGCCCGATTCGTGTAGAGGCCCATGATGATCGTCATCACGCCTGCCACAACGCACGTCGCGGTGAGGACGCCGTTGAACGGCAGACCCTTGCCCTCGAGCCCCTTCACGCCCGTGAAGCTGAGGATGATCGGGTTCAGAAAGATGATGTACGACATGACGATGAAGGTCGTCACGCCGGCCATGGTGTCGCGCGCGAGCGTGGTGCCTTGCTCGGCGAATCGGAAGCGGCGCTCGAGAGCTGATCCCCGAACCTCAGCCGCCATCGTTGCCATAGAGCTCCTCCTCTGACGCAGGGACTGAGGAGCGAACCTATGAAATCGATCGGCCCATGCGAAGGGTCCGACTCTGAAGATTGTCGCTCTTTGCGACGGCTAGACTTCCGCACCGCGGCGAGGTAGCTCAGTTGGTAGAGCACACGGCTGAAAACCGTGGTGTCGCCGGTTCGATCCCGGCCCTCGCCATAACTGACATTGCGCAAACCAAAGCGCGATGAGGCATAGGATCGGGTGCCGATGACGCCCGAAGGGCTATTGAGCCTTGCGCGTGGAGGTGATCTCGACGCGCTGGGCGCCGAGCGCGAGGCGGTTGCGGAAGCGGTGCGAGCCTTCGCGGAGGCGAGCGATCCGGCGTCGGCTCTCGAGCTCGTCGGGCGCGCCTGGCGGATCTGGTTCTCGCGCGGTGAGCTCGATGAAGGCAGCGCCGTCGCCGTGACCGCGTTAGCCGCACCCGGTGCGGAGGCCGTTCCGATCTGGCGTGCCCGAGCGCTCTACGCGGACGGGGTGTTCGCGTTCCGGTCTGGCGATCAGCCGCGATCGCTGGCGCGAAACGAGGAGGCGCTTCGAGTCGCACGCAAGACGGACGACGTCCGCGGCGAGTGCGACGCGTTGACGGGACTGGCGCGTGTCGCTCTTCGCGACGGCCGCTACGGCGACGTCGTCGCTCTCGCCACTCAGGCGCGCGAGCGCGCACGCGCCGTCTCCGACGCCGAGGCAGAGGCGTCGCCGCTGCATCTCCAGGCGGCCGGCGTGAGGTTGCAGCAGGACTATGACGCCGCGCGCGAGCTCTACCTCGAGAGCCTCGAGCTGAACGCGGCCCTGGGCAGCGCGGCGTGGGTCGCGATGGAGCAGCACAACCTCGGCTGGGTCGAGCTCCATCTCGGCAATGTCGACGAGGCCGAGGCGCGATTCCGCGAACGCGACGCTCAGGCCTCCGACGACGCCTACGGCGACGCGTGGAGCAACCTGAATCAGGCGGCGGTGGCGGCGGCCCGTGGCGATACCGAAACGGCGGAGCGGCTCTTCGACTCCGGAAAGCAGGCGCTCGAGAAGCTGGGCGTGGCGCTCGACCCTGACGACCGATCCGAGCTCGACTGGCTCAGTGGACGGCTCGCACGCGACCGAGGTTGAGCGGGTCGGCGCGGAAACGCGCGTGGTTTGCGCAATGTCTGGTTCCGCCCGCTCATCCAACGAAGTCGCGCTTCGCGCTCAACTTCGTTGGATCTCGCTGGTGACCGCGGCCGGGATTGAGCGGACGCCGGC
>DHWI01000201.1:0-218 GCA_002413095.1 Thermoleophilia bacterium UBA5186 | reverse complement strand
GTGATCGGCGCTGCGCTCGACCTCGGGCAGGATCGGCGCGGCGTCGACATGGGCCCATCTGCGATCCGCTATGCGGGGCTGCGGGCTCGACTCCAGGAACTCGGCCGCGAGGTGGTCGACCTCGGAAACGTCGAAACCGCGGTCGCCGAGGCCGCCGACGTGGGTGACGAGAGCATGCGGTTCCTGCCGCAGATCAAGGTGACCGCCGAGCGGATCGC
>DHWI01000085.1 GCA_002413095.1 Thermoleophilia bacterium UBA5186 | reverse complement strand
CGCCGCGACCTTCGTCCAGGCCTGCGGATCGTCCACCGCGTCGACGGCCCGATCGCGCTGTACCGCGGGCTCGACGACGGGAGCGACCGGCGGATCGTCGAGATCAACCACTCGCTCGCCGACGCGACGGTCTTCCAGTCGCAGTACAGCCTCGAGGCGCACCGCGAGCTCGGTCTGGAGCTGCGGAACCCGGTCGTGATCTCGAACGCGCCCGACCCGGGCGTCTTCCATCCACCGGCGATGGCGGAGCGCGAGCCGTTGAAAGGTCGCCGCCTGCGCCTGGTCGCGACGAGCTGGTCGGACAATCCGCGCAAGGGTGGCGAGACGATCGCCCAGCTCGCCCGCACGCTCGACCACGAGCGGTTCGAGCTCATGTTCGTCGGCCGGCCCGGTGTCGAGCTCGAAGGAGCGACTGTCGTCCCGCCGGTGTCCTCGGCGGCGCTCGCCGACATCCTCCGCTCTCAGGACGCCTACGTGATGGCGAGTCGCAACGAGGCGTGCTCGAACGCCTTGCTGGAGGCGCTCGCGAGCGGCCTGCCGGCGCTCTACGTCCGCAGCGGCTCGAACGCCGAGCTCGTCGGCGACGCCGGCCTCGGCTTCGACGACGCCGAGGAGCTGCCCGGCCTCCTCGAGCGGCTGCCTGCCGAGCTCGAGAGCTTCCGCGCGGCGATTCGGGTGCCGAGGCTGGGGGACGTCACGGATCGTTACCTCGACGTGCTGGGGCTCCGGTGAGGCGGATGCTCGGAAAGGTGCGCCGCCGAGTCGAGCACCTCGCCCGCCACGCTCGCGACCGGAGCCGTCACGGCTCGATCCGCTCTTCGTCGCCCGCCCGGGGCCGCGTCGCAGTCTTCTACGGCCACGACAGGATTCCGACGCTCGACGAGCCCGCCCACGGCGGCACGATCAAGTTCCAGCAGCTTCAGCGTGCCTTCCCGAACGAGCCGCGCGCCTTCAACGTCCTGTATCTCGGCAGCTCGGCGCGGCCTCTGGACTCGTCGGCGCTGCTCCGGCTCGCGCGTGCTCGCGGCGCCGCGATCGTGCTGAACCAGAACGGGGTTGCGTACCCGGGCTGGCACGGGCCGGGCTGGGAGCGGACGAACGAGCCACTGGCGGAGCTGCTGCGCGCGGCGGATCATGTGATCTACCAGAGCGCCTTCTGCAAGCTGAGTGCCGACCGGTTCGTCGGCGAGCCGCGCGGCGGCTGGGAGATCCTCCACAACACGGTGGATACGGAGCTCTTGACGCCCGGCGAGCGGCCTGAGCGACCGCTGACGCTGCTTCTGGGCGGCACTCAGTACCAGCGCTACCGCTTCGAGTCGGCGCTGCGTGCGTTCGAGCTGGTCCGCGCCGAGGTCGACGCGCGGCTGATCGTCGCGGGCCGGATCGCGTGGCACCCCGATACGCGAAGGGCCGAGCGCGAAGCGGCGGAGCACCTCGAGCGAAACGGGGCGAGGGACGACGTCGTGTTGACCGGTGCGTTCACCCAACGCGACGCGCCGGCGCTCTACCGTCGAGCCGACGTGCTCCTGCACACGAAGTACAACGACCCCTGCCCGACGGTCGTGCTCGAGGCGATGGCCTCTGGGCTGCCGATCGTCTTCTCGGAGAGCGGCGGCACGCCAGAGCTCGTCGGCGACGCGGGCATCGGCGTACCCGCGCCGCTCGACTGGGACCACGACCACCCGCCGCCGCCGGAGCAGCTCGCGGAGGCCGTGCTGGCGTCGGCACAGCGTCGCGCCGAGCTGGCAACGGTCGCCCGGGCCCGGGCCGTGGAGCGCTTCGACCTGCGGCCGTGGATCGAGCGGCATCGGAAGCTTTTCGCGGAGCTCTCCGAATGAGCGTCCCGCTCGTGACGGTCGCCGTCGTCAGCTACAACCGTCTCCACTATCTGCGCGCGCTGATCGACTCGGCGCGCCGGTGCATCGACTATCCGGCGCTGCAGTGGATCGTCGTGGACGGCGCCTCGGTGGAGCCGGGTCTGCGAGAGTACGTCGAGAGCCTCGATTTCCTCGACGAGCTGGTCGTCCGCGATTGCACGCACGCGGAGGCGATGAACGAGATCGTCGAGCGCGCGAATGGAGAGTTCCTGCTGATGCTGCCGGAGGACATCCAGTTCATCCGCCGCGGCCCGTGGCTTCGCGACATGATCGAGGTCGCGGCTCGGCCCGAGGTCGGGCACGTCCAGTTCGATGCCCAGCGCCGCGAGACGCTCAGGAGGCACTTCCTCGAGCGGCCGCGTCGAGTGCGTGGGCGTCCGATTCCGGGTGTGCGCGCTCGCCCGCGGCGAGTTCGCGTCTCCTCCGGGGCCGAGTTCATCGGGTACGGCGACGCCCGCGACCCCGTCGGCGCGGCCGGCATCGTCACGTTCGTCCGCACCGAGCTGCGGCGCGCGCTCGGGCCCTGGCGCGAGAATCGCGCGCTGACGACGATGCAGGACTCAGGGCTCGGCTCGGAGGCGGACATGATCGAGCGTGCACACCGCGCCGGGCTCGACCTCGAAGCGTTCCTGATGCGGATCCCGGCGGCCGCCGACGTCGTCACCGATCCGCGCGGCACCAAGGCGCGGGTCCGCTTCGGCAATCGGCGGTACGGCCACTATGCCCCTCCGCCGGCCGACGGCCTCTATTACCGGATCTGGGACGAAGGGGAGGTCGCTCGCTTCGCGGCTCTCGAGCCGGCCCCCGGATTCGAGGACATCGTCGAGCCGCTGGGCTTCGACCTGCCCCTGGACGAGCACGGCGACCTGCTGAAGACGAACGTGATCGACGACGACGAGCCCTACGAGTCGATCGCTTGACCGTGTCCGTACTGCTGCCGGTGCGCGACGGAGAGCGCTACCTGCGTGAGGCCCTCGACAGCCTGCTCGGGGAAAGCGCGACCGATCTCGAAGTCGTGGTCGTCGACGACGGGTCGACGGACGCGACGCCGGAGATCCTCGGCAGCTACGCCGACGAGCGCCTGCGCGTCGTGGCTCAGGGGCCCGAAGGGCTCGTCGCAGCGTTGAACCGCGGCCTCGAGGAGACACGAGGCGCCACGATCGTGCGGATGGATGCGGACGACGTCTCGCTTCCTTCGCGCCTCGAGCGACAGCAGGCGGTCCTCGGCGCCGACGAACGGATCGGCCTCGTCGGCTGCGGTTTCGAGACGATCGACCGCGAGGGCCGCACGACGGGGTCGTGGCTCCTGCCCGAGGACGACGCCGCACTGCGGCGACGCCTGCTCCTGCGGAATCCGTTCGCGCACGGCTCGGTGGCGATCCGCCGTGCGGCGCTCGAGGCGGCGGGGGGCTATAGCGCCGACTACGGCGCGAACGAGGACTACGACCTGTGGCGTCGCATCGCTCGCGAATGGTGCCTCGCCGCCGTCCCCGAAGTGCTCTATCGCTACCGCGAGCACGCCGAGGCGGTGACGAAGACCGACGTCGGCGAGCGAGTCGACTCGCGGGAGCGGCTGCGAGACGAGCTCTGGTCAGAGCCGTCGCTGCTGGGCGCGCTCGGCGGCGAGCGCAACGCTGCCGAGGCTCGCGCGCTCGCCCGCGAGGCGATCCGCCGGGGCCGCTACCGCGCGGCGGCCCGCTGCCTTGGGGACGTCTTGCGCGCGACGACCTCCTCGTAGACCGCGGAGAGCGCCGCACCGACCGCCTCGCGTCCGTAGCGCTCCGTTGCCCGCCGGGCGATGGCAGCGCGGTCGAACGACCGGTCGAGCGCCTCGCCGATCCGTGCGGCGATGCTCTCCGGGTCGCCGGGCTCGGCGAGGATCCCGCTCGTCTCGTCGACGAGCTCGGGCAGTCCCCCCACCCGTGTTGCGACGACCGGCAGGCCGCTCGCCATCGCTTCGAGCACGACGCACGGGTTGTTCTCGAAGCGGCTCGCGAGCACGAACAGCTCCGCGCGGCGCATGCGCTCGGCGAGCTCCGGCTTGGGCAGGAAGCCGTGGAACTGGACGCGCTCATCGATCTCGAGCTCGCGCGCGAGCCGCTCGTAGTCGGCGCGCAGCGGGCCCTCGCCGACAACATCCAGCCGAACGCCGTCGACCAGCGCGACGGCGCGGAGCAGGTAGTCGACGCCCTTCGCTTGGTTCTCGCCGAGCATGCCCGCGGTCAGGAGCAGGCCGGGCTCGCGCT
>DHWI01000220.1:4606-5839 GCA_002413095.1 Thermoleophilia bacterium UBA5186 | reverse complement strand
CTCGCCGCCCGAGAAGCCGTCGTTCAGGTAGCGCGAGGCAAGTTCGCGGCTGACCTTGAGGCGATCCATCTGGCCCAAGAGCTCCTTGCGGAACTCGGGGATCGCGACCGGATCGTCCTCGCCGCCGTTCTTCGCCTTGCGGATCGCGTTCAGCGCGCTGCGCAGGAAGCTCGTGACGGTGACCCCGGGAATCGCGTGCGGGTACTGGAACGCGAGGAAGAGGCCGCGCTGGGCGCGCTCGTCGGCGCCCATCTCGGCAACGTTCTCTCCGTCGAAGAGGATCTCGCCCTCGGTGACCTCGTAGGCCGGATGGCCCATGATCGCGTACGAAAGCGTGGACTTGCCGGAGCCGTTCGGCCCCATGATCGCGTGGGTCTCGCCGAGGCCGACCCGGAGATCGACTCCCTTGACGATCTCGGTGCCGTCCTCGAGCGCGACGTGCAGATTCTTCAGTTCGAGCAATGCCAAGTTCGTGAGCCTCGAATCCTTCGTAGAAAGCGGGTTTTGGCCCGCGCATGTAACCGCATTGTAGCCGAGGCCTCGCGGCCCTCGTGGCGCCAGAACGGCGCTGCTACGCTTCCCACAGCATGCCTGGTTGGATCAGCCCGTGGGAGATCGCGCTCGTGCTCGTCGCGGCGCTCCTCCTGTTCGGCGGCAAGCGGCTCCCCGAGATGGGCAAGTCGCTCGGCACCGGCATGCGCGAGTTCAAGAACGCGATCACCGGCAAGGACGAGGAGCCGGCGGCCCAGCCGCCCGGCGAGCTGCCCGCCCCGCCGGCGCAGGATCCGACGGTCGCGCCACTCCCGCGCGAGCACGACACCGTCTAGCGTCGAGCCGTCGATGTTGGCTTCCGGCGGCGCGGTAAGGGAGCGCAGACGGGCGCCAGGCAAAGCCTGCCGCCCTGACGTCGGCGCCGCCGAGCCGGCGCCTTCGCATGCGCCTTAAGCCTCCGCGGCGCCTGAGCCACGGTGAGGAGGCGACGCTCGGCGAGCATCTCGAGGAGCTGCGCGGACGCCTGATCGTCATCTTCGTGGCGCTCGGGCTCACCTCGGCGATCGCCTTCGTGTTCCACCACCGGCTCGTGACCTGGCTGATCGAGCCGCTGCCGCGCGAGCACCGTCACCTGCTGACACTCGGTGTCGCAGAGCCGTTCACGACCTCCCTGAAGGTCTCGATCGTCGCCGGGCTCGCGCTCTCGTTCCCCATCATCCTCTGGCAGATCTGGAGCTTCCT
>DHWI01000220.1:519-4497 GCA_002413095.1 Thermoleophilia bacterium UBA5186 | reverse complement strand
GTCTGCGGCGTGCTCTTCGGCTACTTCGTCGCTCTGCCGGCGGCGGTGCACTTCCTGACCAGCTACGACTCCGGGCTCTACAACGTCCAGATCCGCGCGAGCAACTACCTGAGCTTCGCCGTGCAGGTGCTGGTCGCGGTCGGGGTCGTCTTCGAGCTGCCGATCTTCGTGCTCGCGCTCGTGCGCATCGGCGTGCTCACGACCGCGAAGCTGCGGCGGAACCGACGGCTCGGCTATTTCATCGTGCTCGTCGTCGGCGTCTGCCTGCCGGGCGTCGACCCGGTCACCACCTTGATGGAGACGGTCCCGCTCTTCGTGCTCTACGAGGGCTCGATCTGGCTCTCGGTGCTCGTCGATAAGCGCATACGTCACACGCCGGCCGTCGAGTCTTCGTAACGTTCCCGGGTAACCTTCCGCCCGTGGCCCGAGGAGCCGTCAAGCAGCGTGCGAAGCAGCCGAAGGCGGCGGCTCCACGCCGCCGTCAGAAGCAGCCGAAGACGTGGGAGGAGCAGCTCTTCTTCTCGCGGCTGCGGAACCACGCGAAGTGGATGTTCGTCTTCCTCGCGCTCGTCTTCGGCGTCGGCTTCGTCGCCTTCGGAGTAGGCACCGGCTCGAATGGGCTCAGCGACGTGCTCAAGAACAACTTCCTCTTCGGCGGCAGCAGCTCGAGCGGCGACGTCGGCAAAGCGCAAGACCGCGTCAAGAAGCATCCGAACGACGCGGCGGGCTACCTCGCGCTTTCGCGGGCCCTTCAAGCGGCCAACAAGCGGGACGAGGCGATCGTCCCGATGGAGCGCTACACCCGGATGCGCCCGAAGGACGCCGACGCGCTGCGCGAGCTCGCGTCGCTCTACCTCACGAAGGGACAGCTCTTCCAGAACCAGGGACAGGCGGCGCAGGCCGAGGCCCAGGCGAGCAATGCGGGGACGCTCTTCAGCCCGCCGGCGTCGACGAAGCTCGGGCAGGCCCTCAGCCAGGATCCGATCTACAGCGCCGTCTCGTCGCTGACGAACGCGAAGGTCACCACCGCCATCACCGGAATGCAGGCCGCGTACGGACAGGCGGTCGCGACCTACAAGCGCCTCGCCGCCGTGAACCCGAAGGACTCGAGCGCGCAGTTCGAGCTCGCGCAGACCGCCGAACAGACGGGCGACATCGCCACCGCGATCGCGGCCTACAAGCGGTTCCTCGTCCTCGCGCCCCAGGATCCGACCGCGCCGGCGGTCCGCGCGCGGATCAAGCAGCTGCAGGCGTCGCAGGCCAAGAGCGGCGCGCCCGCAACCGGATAGACTCGCGCGGACGAGGACGCGACCGAGACCGGGGGGCGAATGAACTTCGACATCAAGACTGAGCAACTCGGGCCAGAGGCGTACGTGATCTCGCTCGCGGGCGAGGTCGACCTCTACACGGCGCCGGAGTTCAAGCAGCAGCTGCTGGACGTGATCGGAAAGGGCGGCAAGGACGTCGTCGTCGACTTCTCCGACACGACGTTCATCGACTCGACGACGCTCGGCGTGCTCGTCGGCGGGGTCAAGCGGCTGCGCACGAACGAGGGCCAGCTCTCGCTCGTCTGCAGCGACCGCAACATCACGAAGATCTTCGAGATCACAGGGCTGGACCGCGTGTTCACGATCTACCCGACCCGTGACGAGGCCGTCGCGAAGCTCGACTCCACTGGGCAGCCGCCGGCGTAGCCTGGTCTCCGCGGCGCTCGCAGCGTGCGCTGTGGGTGTCCTCTCGGGCTGCGGCTCGGGCGGTCCCGTCTCGCTCGCTTCGGGGGACGCAGCGCGCGGGCAGCAGCTCTTCTCCAAGAAGTGCGCGTCCTGCCACACCCTGAAGGCGGCGAGCGCGCAGGGAACGATCGGGCCCAACCTCGACACGACCTTCGCCGCCGCCCGCGAGCAAGGCCTGAACGAGAGCTCGTTCGCGGACGTCGTCGCCGGCCAGGTCCGCAACCCGGGGCAGTACCCGACCGGCGGCAAGGACGAGCTTCAGGCGAACATGCCCAAGGATCTCGTCAAGGGTCAGGACCTGCGTGACATCGCCGTGTTCGTCGCAATGTACGCGGGCACCGACAAGCCGCCGCCGGGAGGACAGGCCGGGGGCGGAGGGACGAGCGGCAAGTCGATCTTCGCCGCGAACTGCGCGAGCTGCCACACGCTGAAGGCCGCGGGCGCGACGGGAACGGTCGGACCGAATCTCGACGGCCTGAAGCCGAGCTTCGCGCGCGCAAAGAAGCAGGTCACGAACGGCGGTGCCGCGATGCCCGCCTTCAAGGGCAAGCTCAGCGACAAGCAAATCGACGCGGTCGCCCGCTTCGTCGCCAAGTTCGCCGGCAAGTAACAGACTGTTACTTGGACGGTTCAGTCCGGGTCGCGGAACTGTTCTGGTTCGGCCGCCAGGTCGACGACGACATGCGTGATGGGGACGTCGAAGCGTTCGCGGGCTCGCTCGACCACGTTCGTCTCGAGCCAGTGCGAGCGGCCCTCGGGATGCGTCGAGATGATGATCTCGTCGGGCCCGAACGAGCGACAGGCATCGTCGAGCGCCTGCAGCGGATCCGCGTCGCCGACCTCGCCTCGAGCGTCCACACCCAGGCGCTCGAGCGCGCGCAGGCTCGCGGCTTGGCGCACCTCGGCGTCCGCGCGTGCGCCGTCCTCGTCGGAAGCCCAGTGCCGAAGCGGCGAGTTCAGCGCGGGCGTGACGACGAGCACGTGCGCGCGGTAGCCCTTCGACTTCTCGGCGATGCGGTCCAGCAGCGCAGCGCCCTGCACGGTCTCGTTCGCGATCACGAGGATCCGCCGCTCCCCCGCCTCGCCGCGCTGCTCCACATGCTCTGTCGGCCGCGGCTCGTTGCGACGGCCGAACGAGCGCCAGAGCACCCCGAGGGAGAGGACGATGAAGACGGCGAGGCCGAGCCAGCGATTGATCCACGAGCCCGCGACGATCAGCGCGAAGTACCCGATCGTCAGGAGCAGCAGCCGGTAGGCCTCAGCTTCCGATCGGGGGAGCTTCACGGCTACAAGAGATAGACGGTCGCGTACACCACGATCCACATTACGTCGACGAAGTGCCAGTAGATCCCGCCGATCTCCACGCCGTGGTGCTCCTCGGCCGAGAAATGGCCGCGGAACGCGCGCACGGTCATGAAGAACAGGATCGACAGGCCGACGAAGACGTGAGCGCCGTGGAGTCCCGTGAGGCAGTAGAAGATCGTCCCGAACGCGCCGTCGTGCGGTGCGAAGCCGACGCGCGCGTACTCGATCATCTGGGTGAGCAGGAAGGTGAGACCCATCAGGAAGGTCAGGACGAGGCCCGCCTGCAGCCCGGCGCGGTTGCCGCGCTTGATCGACTGCGTCGCCCAGTGGATCGTGAAGCTCGACGTGACGAGGATGCACGTGTTGACCAGCGCGACGAAGACCGGCAGGTGGAACGGCGGGGTCGGCCAGGGCGTCCCATTGACGACGCGCACGAAGAAGTACGCGGTGAAGAACGAGCCGAAGAGCATGATCTCCGACGCGATGAACAGGAACATCCCGAGCATGCCCGCGGCGACGCGCGAGCTCTGGTGCGCGAGCGGTGGCCCGTGATGCTCGGCGTGCGCGGTGCTCAATGGACCGGTGCCTCGGCTGGCTCGGTCGCGGCGGCGGCCCGGTCGCCGTTCAGCACCGCGTGCCGCGCGCCCGGGACGCCGTACTCGTACGGCCCTCCGACCACCTGCGGGATCTCGTCGAAGTTGAAGATCGGCGGCGGCGAGGTGACCTGCCATTCGAGCGTAAGCGCCCGCCACGGGTTCCCCGGCGCCGGCGGCCCGTTCCGCATGCTCGTGATCATGTTGTAGAGGAACACGATCGTCGAAGCCCCGAGCCCGAACGACGCGATCGAGATGAACATGTTGATCGCCGCGTACTTCGGCTCGTAGTCGGAGTAGCGCCGCGCCATCCCGTCGGTGCCGAGGAAGTGCATCGGGAAGAACGT
>DHWI01000220.1:0-410 GCA_002413095.1 Thermoleophilia bacterium UBA5186 | reverse complement strand
CCGCCGAAGAGCACGTAGTGGATGTGGGCGACGATGAAGTACGTGTCCGAGACGTGGATGTCGATCGGGACCGCGCCGAGCATCACGCCCGAGAGCCCGCCGATCAGGAACATGGAGACGAAGCCGAGCGCCCAGAGCATGGGCGTCCGCAGGTGCAGCTTCCCCTCCCAGAGCGTCGCGAGCCAGCTGAAGACCTTCACCCCGGTCGGGACGGCGATCAGCAGCGTCGTGATCATCATCGGGACGCGCAGGTACGGCGCCATCCCGGAGACGAACATGTGGTGCGCCCACACCGAGAAGCCGAGTACGAGGATCGCCATCAGCGAGACCGCCATCAGCCGGTAGCCGAAGATCGGCTTGCGCGAGAAGACGGAGATCACCTCGGACGCGATCCCGAAGCCGGGCAGCAT
>DHWI01000050.1:2424-2975 GCA_002413095.1 Thermoleophilia bacterium UBA5186 | reverse complement strand
TCGAGCACCGTCCGCTCGTCCTCCTCAGTCGAGGCGGTGAACGGGTCGCGGCCGAGCGCGAGACCGGCGGCGTTGACCAGGACGTCGAGCCCGCCGAGCTGCTTGACCGCCGCGGTGACGAAGCGCTCGCAGCCGGTCGGGTCGGTCACGTCGAGCTCGAGCGCGACGTCGGTCGCGAGCCGGTCGACGCGGCGGGCCCCGCCCGCGACGCGCATGCCGGCGGCGGCCAGCGCAACGGCGGTCGCGGCGCCGATGCCGCTCGAGGCGCCGGTGACGATCGCAGTCTTGCCTTCGAGCCCTGCCACGGCGCAGGACTCTACAGCGGCGTTCGGCGAGGCTCGGCGGCCCCGAGCTCGACGTGGTCTCCACCGCCGCCGACGTGATCGACCTGGAGCGTCGTGTGCGTCAGGTCGAACCGCTCCGCGAGGACGCGCTCGAGTCGACGACGGATCGCGTGGCAGTCTGCGTCCGGCTCGACGAGGACGTGCGCCGACGCCGCCGGAAAGCCGCTTCCGACCGTCCACACGTGGAGGTCGTGAGCCTCGACGACC
>DHWI01000050.1:1188-2301 GCA_002413095.1 Thermoleophilia bacterium UBA5186 | reverse complement strand
GCCACGGCCGTGCCCGCGAACGCGGCGAGGTCGGTGACGAGATGGAGGAACGCGCCGCGGACGTTCAGGCTCTCCCGGTTCGCGCGCGCGAGCACGCGGGTCGCCACCAGGTTGACGAGCACGCCGACCAACGCGACGACGAGGACGATTCCGCCGCGCACCTCCGGCGGGTGGATCAATCGCCGCACCGCCGAGTACACGATCCACGCACCGACGAGCAGCAGCGTGATCCCGTTCACCTGGGCCGCGAGGATCTCGACGCGGCGGTACCCGAACGTCCAGCGCCCGGACGCCGGTCGCGCAGCGACGGCCACAGCGAAGAGCGCGAGCCCGAGCGCGGCGGCGTCCGTCAGCATGTGGCCGGCGTCGGCGAGGAGGGCGAGAGACCGCGCGACGATGCCCGCCGCGAGCTCCGCGCCCATCAGCCCGGCGATGAGGACGAGCGCGATCGCGAGCGCACGCCGGTCTGAGGTCGCGTCGTCGTGGGTGTGACCGTGAGGCGATTGCACGTCAGGCCGCCTGGGTCGTACCCCAGCGGCGGGCGGCTGCGATCCGCTCGACCGGCGTCGGGTGCGAGGACGTGAGGACGTAGAGCGCCCGCGGTGGCTGAAGATCCGAGAGGTTCGACGCCGCCAGCTCGCGGTGTGCAGTCTCGAACGCCTCCGGATCACGCGTGACCTCGAGCGAGAACCGGTCTGCAGCGCGCTCCCAGCGCCGCGAGAGCGCGGTCGCGAAAGGGAGCGCCAGCAGCTCGAGCGCCACGCCGGCGAGCATCAGGAACGGCGCGACCCGCGGATCGCCGGCCCCGGTCACGCCAACCGCGGCGCGCACATCCGAGGATCGCAGCAGCGCCCACATCGCGAGCACCGCTCCGACTGCGCCGAGCATCCCGAGCGCCGTCCCCTTGGCGATGTGGCGTTCGCGCCGGTGCCCCAGCTCGTGCGCGATCACCAGCTTGACCTCCCGCGGATCGCTGCGCTGCAGGAGCGTGTCGTAGAGGACGACCCGCCGCGTCGCGCCGAATCCCGAGACGTAGGCGTTCGACTTCTTCGTGCGCCGGCTTGCGTCCGCAACGAGCACATCCCGCACGGGCGTTCCCGCCGACTGCGCGAG
>DHWI01000050.1:0-1085 GCA_002413095.1 Thermoleophilia bacterium UBA5186 | reverse complement strand
CCGACGATCCAGATCCAGCTGAAGACGAGCGCCACTGCAAACGCCTTCCCCGTGTCTACGAGCCAACCGGAGACCGTCTGCGTCGAGAGATCCCACTCCTTCTCGTGCAGGTACGAGCGCCAGAAGGAGAGCGGCAAGCGCGCCAGCGTGCTGATGCCGATCACGACCGCGACGAACGCGAGCGCGTCCAGCCACCAGGGCCCGTCGTCCACGAGCCGGAACAAGGCGTCGCCTACCCGTGAGAACGCCAAAACCGCGAGGACGCCGACCCCGGAGAGGAGGTCGAGTGCGAGCGCGAAGTAGAGAGGCCGGTGGTACCGCCGCGCCCGCTCGACTTGCTCACCGGAAAACACGTCTACCGCGTTGACAGACACGTAGCCAAGCGTACTGAGGCCCGGCGTCGCGGTTCCCTTCAGGCGATAATTGGCGCGTGGCCCCTTCGGCTGTTCCGCAACTTCTCTCCGGCACCGCGCGCAGGCTCGTCGAGCTCCTCGACGGGGCATCGGCATGCGTCGTCTCCCGCGTGATCGGCGATCTGCTCGTCGATCTCACGCAGCACTCGCCGTCAGGGCGGATCAACGCCGGGCACGAGTACCTCGTCTCGGACTTCCCTTTGACCAAGCAGGTGATCGAGAGCGGCGAGCCTCAGGTGGTCGTGATCTCCGATCCCGACGCCGACAAGGCAGAGGCAGATCTGCTCCGGCGCATCGGCTTCCAGTCGCTGCTGATGATCCCGCTGGAGACGAACGGCGGCTCCTGGGGTCTGGTCGAGGTGTACGGAGACGAGCGCGGGTTCAGCGACGCGGACGTGCACGCCGCCGGCGAAGTCGCCGCCGAGACGGGACGCAAGCTGGAGGAGCTCGCCTGAGCGCGCCGCTGTCCGTGTTCGTGCTGCGGCGCGGGCTGTTCGGGTTCCGCCGCGGTGAAGTCGTCGGCGCGCTGGAGGAGCAGCGGCAGCAGATCGAGGCGCTGAGCGCCGCAGTCGAGTCGCTGCTGCACGAGAAGGGCCATGCGTGGCCCGGCGACGGGGAGCGCGCCGCGTCTGCGCGGCTCGACGAGATCTCCGCGAAGCTCGACCGGCTGCT
>DHWI01000012.1:441-4015 GCA_002413095.1 Thermoleophilia bacterium UBA5186 | reverse complement strand
CGCCAATCGCCGTTCCAGCCTGAACTAGGAGGGCTTGGTGGAACGTGGCTCGTTGTCGGGGTGCGTCGGTCGTTCCGAGGCAAGGACGCAGGGAGTGCGCGTACCCCTTGGGTACGGGCGCGACTGAGGACGCCGTCCTCGGGGCGAGCAGCGCGCCCCGACGGCACAGACGACGTTTCGCCGGGCCCTCCTACTAAGGCTGGGGCTGGGTTCTCCTCGTCCGTAGACCGCGGCGCCTCTTCTGGCGGCGGAAGCCGATCCCGCCGACGATGCCCACGATCCAGCCGAGCAAGGCGAAGACCCCCGTCAGCGCGGTACCGGTGCCGACGCCGTTGTCGCTCCAAACTGCGAAGACGCTCGAGGCCAGGAACACGACCACGCCCGCGAGAAAGAGCGCGGGGAAGGCCGGCTGCCAGCGCGAGAGCGCCGAGCCGAAGACGATTCCCAGCAGCAGGGCAGCCGCGGTGTAGAGCACGATCGAGGTCACGATCTCACCGTAGCCCGGTCTTCGTGAGGGTCGCGTAAAGGTTCCTGAAAAAGAAACGGGGCCGCACGAAGGCGGCCCCGATCCCGGTTACCAGCGTCGTTCTCGGTAGAGGCGCTTCCTGCCGGCCGATCACTCGGCGGCGGCGCGGAACGCGTTGTCCCCCACGCTGGCTAGACGATTCCCCGTAGGTCCCGGGGACACGCCTCTACCCGCTGGTACCTCCACTGCCCGTACTGGAATCTGTCACTGCCGGACCACCTCCTTTCCGCGGTAGCCACATAATACGGACGCGTCCAGGACGGCAAAAGGCCCTAACGAAATCGTTACGGCTCGCGGGACATGTCCGGGGTCTGACCCCAGACGTGTCCGCGTCAGGCGATGGTGACCTTGACGACGCCGTCCTCGACCCGCACGGGAAACGTGTCGACCGGCTCCGTCGCCGGCAACGTAAGCGGGCGGCCTGTGCGGATGTCGATGTTCGCGCCGTGCCGCGGGCAGATCGCGATGCCGTCTTCCGCCTCGAAGTCGCCCTCGCAGAGCGGTCCGTCGTCGTGCGAGCAGCGATCCTCGAGCCCGTAGTACTCCCCGCCCAGGTTGTAGACGCCGACCGCGAGCGAGCCCGCGATGACGATCTTGACCGAGCCCGGCGGCAGCTCCTCGACCGGGCAGACGTCGATCTCGGCCACTTAATTGAGCGAGAGGTCGTCCAGGCCGGCCGCTTCCTCGGGCAGCGGCGTCCCCTTGCCCTTGTGCAGCGCGACCTTCAGCGTCCAGAGCCCGAGCAGCGCGCACTTGAGCCGGATCGGCGTCAGCGGGATGCCGACCTCCTCGAGCAGGTCGTCCTTCGACATCGTCGCGACCTCGTGCGCGCTCCTGCCCTTGACCATCTCCATCAGCATCGAGGTCGAGGCTTGCGAGATCGCGCAGCCGCGGCCGGAGAACTTGACGTCCTCGATCGTGTCGTCTTCCCCGAAGGACACGTAGATCGAGACCTCGTCGCCGCAGAGCGGATTCTGGCCGTCGGCCTCGGCGTCGGCGCCTTCGATCACCCCGTGCCCGCGGGGGTTCTTGTAGTGGTCCAGGATCACTTCCCGGTAGAGCTGGTCGAATTCACTCACGTGAGCACCTTCCGGACCTTGTGCAGCCCGGCGACGAGGCGATCGATCTCGTCGCGCACGGTGTAGAGGTAGAAGCTCGCGCGATTCGTCGCCGCGACGCCGAGCTTGGCCATCAGCGGCTGCGCGCAGTGGTGACCGGCGCGAATCGCGATGCCCTCCCAGTCGAGAATCTGCGCCACGTCGTGCGGGTGGACGCCCTCGACGTTGAAGGAGACGATCCCGGCGCGGCGGTCTGCGGGCGGGCCGTAGGTCGTGATCCAGTCGAGCTCGCCGAGCCGGTCGAGCGCGTACGCGGCCAGCTCGTGCTCGTGCTCCTCGATCGCGTCGAGCCCGATCGCGGTCAGGTAGTCGACCGCGGCGCCGAAGGCGACCGCCTCGGCCATCGGCGGAGTCCCGGCCTCGAACTTGTACGGCAGCTCGTTCCACGTCGTCTTCTCCATCCGCACCTGGCGGATCATCTGACCACCCATGTTGAAGGGGGACATGGCCTCGAGCAGCTCCGCCTTGCCCCAGAGCGCGCCCACGCCGCTCGGCCCACACATCTTGTGCGCGGAGATCGCGAGGAAGTCGGCGCCGAGGGTCTGCAAGTCGATCGCCTTGTGCGGCGCCGCCTGCGCCGCGTCGACGACCATCACGGCACCTTGCTCGTGGGCCCAGGCGGCGATCTTCTCCACCGGATTGATCGTCCCGAGCGAGTTCGAGATCAGGCCGACCGCGACGAGCTTGATGTTCCCCTCAGCCGCGAGCCCGTCCAGCGCGTCGAGCTGCAGCTCGCCCGCCCCGTCGATCGGAATCGCCTTGAAGGTCGCGCCAGTCCGCTGGGCGATGAACTGGAAGGGAACGAAGTTCGCGTGGTGCTCGAGCTCGGTCACGACCACCGTGTCGCCCGGGCCTAGGTTGTCCCACCCCCACGCATAGGCGACGAGGTTGAGCGCCTCCGTCGCGTTGCGCGTGAAGATGACCTCCTTCGCGCTCGGCGCGTTGACGAAGCCGCGCACCTTGTCGCGGGCGGCCTCGAACTCCGCGGTCGCTCGCTCCGAGAGCCAGTAGACGCCGCGGTGGACGTTCCCGTACGACGTCTCGTAGAAGTTCAGCAGCGCATCGAGCACGTAGCGCGGCTTCTGGGAGGTGACGGCGGAGTCGAGGTAGGCGAGCGGCTTGCCGTGGACGAGCTGCTCGAAGATCGGGAAATCCGCGCGCAGCTTCTGCGCGTCGAGCTTCGGCTTGGCCGTTACTGCCATGGGTCCAATCGTACCCGGGGCTCCTCAGCCTGCCGCTACCCTGGCGAGCCGATGAGTGACTACGTCTTCACGATGATCCGGGCCTCGAAGTTCTACGGGCCCGACCGCAAGGTGCTCGACGACATCACGCTCGCGTTCCTCCCGGGCGCAAAGATCGGCGTGATCGGGCCGAACGGCGCCGGCAAGTCGACACTCCTGCGGATCATGGCCGGCGTCGAGGAGACCTCGAGTGGCAGCGCCGAGCTGGCCGCGGGCAGAAGCGCCGGCTGGCTGCCGCAGGAGCCCGAGCTCAACCCGGCGAGGGACGTGCGCGGGAACGTCGAGGACGGCGTCCGCCCGCTGCGCGACCTGCTCGATCGGTTCAACGCCGTCTCGGCCGCGTTCGCCGAGCCCGACGCCGACTTCGACGCATTGCTCGCCGAGCAGGGAACGGTGCAGGAGCAGATCGACAAGCTCGACATCTGGAACCTCGACGCGCAGCTCGACCACGCGATGGACGCGCTGCGGCTCCCCGAGGGCGACCGCGACGTCACGACGCTCTCGGGCGGCGAGCGGCGTCGGGTCGCGCTCTGCCGCGAGCTCCTGTCCCATCCGGACCTGCTCCTCCTGGACGAGCCGACGAACCACCTCGACGCCGAGTCGGTCGCGTGGCTCGAGCGCTTTCTCGACGACTACACGGGCACCGTCGTCGCGATCACGCACGACCGCTACTTCCTCGACAACGTCGC
>DHWI01000012.1:0-411 GCA_002413095.1 Thermoleophilia bacterium UBA5186 | reverse complement strand
GATCCTCGAGCTCGATCGCGGGAAGGGCCTACCGTTCCAGGGCAACTATTCGTCGTGGCTCGAGCAGAAGCAGCAGCGCCTCGCGGTGGAGGAGAAGACGGAGTCTGCGCGGCGCCGCACGCTCGCGCGCGAGCTCGAGTGGGTGCGTATGAGCCCGCGCGCGCGACACGCGAAGTCGAAGGCGCGCCTCGGGGCGTACGAGAAGCTGTTCGCGGAAGAGCAGAACGTGAAGCTCGAGGCCGTCGAGATCCACATCCCGCCCGGGCCGCGGCTCGGAGACGTGGTGGTCGCGGCGGAGGGCGTGGCGAAGGGCTTCGGCGACCGGCTACTCGTGGAGGACATGTCCTTCTCGCTCCCGCCGGGCGGGATCGTCGGCGTTGTCGGCCCGAACGGCGCGGGCAAGACGACGCT
>DHWI01000163.1:2190-2684 GCA_002413095.1 Thermoleophilia bacterium UBA5186 | reverse complement strand
TGGTTCTCGATCTGCCTCTACGTCCTCTGCGCGATCGGTGAGCGGGAGCGGTCACTCGAGTCGGGGCTCAAGTACCTGATCATCGGCGGCTTCGGCTCGGCGATCCTGCTCTTCGGGCTTGCGCTGGTCTACGGCGCGACCGGCGAGCTGAACTTCGAGTCGATCGCCCGGGCGACCACGGCGCAGGGCCTCCGCGGGGACGCGCTGCTCGTCGCGGGCCTCGCGATGATCCTGACCGGCCTCGGCTTCAAGGCGTCCGCGGCGCCGTTCCACCAGTGGACGCCGGACGTCTACGAGGGCGCGCCGACTCCGGTCACCGCGTTCATGTCGGCCGCCACGAAGACGGTCGCGCTCGTCCTGATGTTCCGGGTCCTCACGACCGCGTTCCCGCAGGAGGCGCGCCTCTGGACGTACGCCGTCGCGGCGATCGCCTGCGCCTCGCTCGCGATCGGGAACATCGCGGCCCTCGTCCAGCACAACGTGAAGCGGATCCT
>DHWI01000163.1:1830-2091 GCA_002413095.1 Thermoleophilia bacterium UBA5186 | reverse complement strand
GCCTACTCGTCGGTCTCACACGCCGGGTTCATGCTGATCGCCGTGGCCGCGAACAACGCCCTCGGCGCGCGGGCGCTCATGTACTACCTCGTTCCCTACTGCGCGATGTCGATCGGCGCCTTCGCAGTGCTGGCCGCCCGCGAGCGGGAGCTCGGGAGGGCGGTCACGATCGACAACCTCGGCGGGATGTTCGGCTGGGAGCGCCCGTTTCTCGGCGCCTCGCTCGCCCTGTTCATGTTCGGCTTCATCGGCTTCCCGCCG
>DHWI01000163.1:0-1700 GCA_002413095.1 Thermoleophilia bacterium UBA5186 | reverse complement strand
TGGACGTGGCTGATCATCGTCGGCGTCGCCGCGACCGCAATCAGCCTCTACTACTACCTCGGCATCATCCGCGCGCTCTTCATGCGGCCTACGGGCGCGCCGCGGCTGGCTCCGGTAGGCGGCTCACCGCCGCGCGAAGGGCTGCTGCAGCTCTGCGTGCTCCTCTGCGTCGGCGTGACGGTCGGCTCGTTCGTGTTCGTGGGCCCGCTGATCGACGTCGCGCGGCACGCAGCCGCGGCGCTCCCGCTCTAAGCGGTTGACGCAGCGGGCCGCACGCGAAGAACGCGCGCGACCGGAGCGGGGAGCCACCAGTTCCAGCGGCCGAGCAGGCGCATCAGCGACGGGACGAGCAGCGCCCGAATCACCGTCGCATCGAACAGGATCCCCGCGGAGAGCCCGATCCCGAACTGCTTGATGTCGGTGCCGGGGCTCGTCGACAGGACGAAGAAGGCGAGACAGAGAACGAGCGCCGCGCTCGTCACGAGCTTTCCGGTGCGAGCCAGCCCGAGCCGGATCGCCTTGTGCGTGTCACCCGTCTCGTCGTAGGCCTCGCGCATGCGCGTGAGCATGAAGACCTCGTAGTCCATCGAGAGCCCGTAGAGGAAGGCGAAGATCATGAGCGGGATCCAGGCGATGATCGACTGCGTCGGGTGCACGCCCCAGATCGCCTGGGAGCCGTGCCCGATCTGGAAGATGAACACGACGATCCCGAACGCCGCTCCCAGCGAGACGAGGTTCAGGAGCACGGCCTTCAGCGGCAGGATCAACGACCGGAATGCGCGGGCGAGCAGGATGTACGTGAGCACGATCACGAAGAGGAGCACGTAAGGGAAGTTGCCGTAGACGGCGTGGACGAAGTCTCGATCCTCCGCCGCCACTCCGCCGAGCGTGACCTGCGAGCCGCCGCTCTGGAGTCGAGGCAGCACGTTGTCCTGCAGATTCGAGATCACCGGCCGCATGCTCCGGGCCGCGCCGTCCGCCGCCGGGAACGCCTCGACGATCGCGGTCCCTCCGCGCCTCCACTGCTCGGGCGCCGCGGCCCCGGCAACACCGGGCGTCGCGGCGACCGTCGAGACGACCGACTTCAGCTTCGCCGGGGTCGCTCCGCCCTCGACCAGGATCTGGAACGGCTTCATAACGCCCGGCGAGATCCCCGCAGCGGTGAGCGCCTGGCGCCCGGCGATCGCGTCGCCGGCGCCCGGCAGATCCTTCACCTGCGCTTCGCTCGGGTTGAGCTGGAAGCCGTAGTAGAGGAGCGCCGCGCAGATCGCGGTGCCGACCCCCGCGATCACCAGCGGGCGGCGAACGACCAGGTACGCCCAGCGGTTCCAGAACCCAGCCTCGGCGTCGGAGCCCTCGACGATCCGCCGGGGCATCACGCGCACGCTGTTGATGCGCGGCCCGAGGATCGACATCATCGCGGGCAGCAGCGTGATCGCCGCCAGGACCGACACGGCTGGAATCAGCATCCCCCCGACCCCGATCGAGCGGATGAAGGGCAGCGGCAGAAGGACCATGCTCAGCAATCCGACGGCGACAGTCGTGCCGGAGACGATCACGGAGCGACCGGCGTGCCGCATCGTCTGGACGAGGGCGTCGTCGTTGTCACGCCCGTGCCGCAGCTCCTCCCGGAAACGGAAGATCATCACCAGGGCGTAGTCGATCGCGACCCCGAGGCCGACGAGCGCGATCAGGAACTG
>DHWI01000003.1 GCA_002413095.1 Thermoleophilia bacterium UBA5186 | reverse complement strand
CAGAAGCATCCCGAGGAAGTCGGTGCGCTCCCGACCAACCCCTTCCCGAACGCGCTGACGGTGATTCCCAAGCGCGGAGAGGACGTGGAGAAGGTGGCGCAGCTCTTCCAGGCGAGCCCGTCGGTCGGGATCGACAAGGTCGACTACGGCAAGCAGACCACGCACCGCGTGCTCAAGCTCGCCCACGTGATCGAGATCTTCTTCATCATCGCGGTCTTCCTGCTCCTGGCGGCATCCACGTTATTGATCGCGAACACGATCCGCCTCTCGATCTTCTCGCGCCGCCGTGAGATCGAGGTGATGAAGCTCGTCGGCGCGACGAACTGGTTCGTGCGCGGCCCGTTCATGCTCGAGGGACTGCTCTGCGGAGTCGCGGGTGCGGCGGGCGCAGTGATCCTGCTCGTCATCGGCAAGGAGATCGCGCTGCCGTCGCTGCTCCATAGTGGGCCGCTCAAGGCCGGTAGCGACGTGAACGCGATCGCGTTCTCGCTCAACGCGCTGATCTTGCTCGGCACCGGTCTCCTGCTCGGAGCTGCAGGCTCGGGCGTCACCATCCGCCGCTTCCTCAAGGTCTGAACGAAAACGACCTCCTCGTAGTCGAGGTCGACAAGCGCGGCAAGCTGCTCGTCGGCGAGCCGTACTTCGTCCCGAACGTCCCGGTCACGATCGAGCGGAAGGGCAGCGGCGACATCCGCCCCGGCGATCTGGTCGTGGTGAGAACCGGTCGCGGCCGCGCGCGAGTCGAACGCAAGCTCGGCAAGGCGAAGGACATCCAGGTCGTGCTCGAAGGCTTGCTGGTGCACTCGGGCGTGCGCACGGAGTTCGAGCCCTACGAGGCGCCTGAGCCCGACCTCTCCGACCGCGTCGACTTGCGCGAGCAGCTCTGCTTCACGATCGACCCGGAGACGGCGAAGGACTTCGACGACGCGATCTCCGTTCAGGAAGAGGAAGACGGCTTCCGCTGGTGGGTCCACATCGCCGACGTGTCGGCGTACCTACCGACGGGAGTTCCGCTCGATCGCGGGGCCGCGGAGCGCGCATTCTCGACGTACGTCCCCGGGCGGGTTGCGCCGATGCTGCCGCCGGAGCTGTCCGAGAACCGTTGCAGCCTCCGGCCGAACGAGGACCGCCTCTGTGTCACCGTCGAGATGCCGCCGAACGGCGAGCCGAAGTTCTACCGCTCGATCATCCGGAGCCGCGCGCGGCTGACGTACGCAGAAGCAGAGAGGCGGGACGCGGAGCCCGACGTCGCCGCGGCGCTCGAAGTCACGGACCGCCTCACGGCCGTAATGCGCGATCAGCGGTTCGCGCGCGGTGCACTTCGCATCGAGACGCCGGAGATCAACTTCGAGTTCGACGGCAAGGGCGGGGTCGCGCGCGCGTGGAGGGAGACCGAGCCGACTGCGCACCGCCTCGTCGAGGAATTGATGATCGCCGCGAACGAGGCCGTCGCCGAGCTCCTCTCCGGGCGCAAGCGCCCGGCGCTCTATCGCGTCCACGAACGGCCGGACCCGCAGGCAATCGACCTCCTGTTGAAGAAGCTCGCGGATCTGGGCGTGCCGACGCCGCCCGCGCCCAAGCAGCTCTCGCCCGCGACGGCCGCAGAGCTCGCCGGGGAGGTGAGTGTGCGAGTCATGGACTACGTCGAATGCTCGGGTCGCGGCCGTGAAGCCTTTCCGTCCCTCGTGCTCCGTTCTCTCAAGCAGGCCCGCTATCACCCCGAGAACCTCGGCCACTCCGGCCTCGCGAGCCGCGCCTACTGCCACTTCACCTCGCCGATCCGGCGCTACCCCGATCTCGTCATCCATCGCGCGCTGCTACGCGAGCTCGGCCTCTCCGACGATCCGACGCCGGCGGACCTCGACGGGCTCGCGGAGCACACCTCGACACGCGAGCGGGCGGCGGCACAGGTCGAGCACCTCGCCGACGACCTCTGTCTGGCCTGGCTCCTCGAGGCGACGCTGTTCGAGCGCGGCTGGGACGACCCGTTCGAAGGCGAAATCGTCGGGATGATTGCCTCCGGCCTCTTCATCCGGTTCGGCGACGTCTTCGAGGGCTACCTGCCGGCGAGGCGCCTGGCCGGGGACTATTTCGAGCTCAACGAGCTGGGCACGGCCATGGCCGGCCGGCGCGGAGGAGGCACCTACCGCTTGGGAGACCCGATCAAGGTCCTCGTCGAGAAGATCGAGAAGGCCGAGGGCAAGGTCGAGCTTTCACAGGCAGGCCGCCCTCGGAGGTAGGGAAAATCGTAACGACTTCGCGCGTCCTGTAGACGAGACTCAGGACATGAAGAAGCGACTGTTCATCATCTTGCTCGTCATCGCAGCCCTCCTCCTCGCGGGCCTCGGGACGATCATCGGGACGGGGGGCGACTGATGCTTTCCCTTGCCGTCGCTGCCCCGCTCGCCTTCCTGCCGATCGTGAGCCTTGTGGCCACGCTCCGCTGGATGGCGGTCTCCGGCGCCCGCGGCTGGCTGTAGTTCCTGAGGACGTTGGTTCATCCGGGCCTCCCTGGAGGCTGAGCGCTGTCAAGACAGCTCAGTCCAAGGAGGCACCGGATGATGCTTCACGGTAACGCGGCTCTCAGTTGGCATGGTCGCCGTTGTTTGGCGGTGCGGGTTGTGGTTGAAGGGTGGACGCTGACCGCGGCGGCCGAGGCCGCCGGGGTCAGCGTGCGTTGCGCGCGTAAGTGGGTTGGCCGCTATCGCCTAGAAGGTGAGCAGGGTTTGTTCGATCGCTCCTCGGCGCCCAAGCGGGTCGCCAACCGCACCGGCGCTGACCGCGTCGAGGCGATTGTCAAGCTGCGTCGGCTGCGATTCACCGCCGCCGAGATCGCCGAGACGCTGGGGATGGCGCTCTCGACCGTTTCCGGGATCCTGAAGCGGCTGGGGATGGGCAGACTTGGCCGGCTCGGCCTCGAGCAGCCTGTCCGGTATGAGCGCTCTCGACCCGGCGAGCTCGTCCACATCGACATCAAAAAGCTCGGCCGGATCGCGGGCGGCGCCGGCAAACGCGTTGGTGGACGCGCGCCGGGCGGCTACCGGCCGCGCCGCAGAGACGCCACCGGCAGCGACCGCGGCACGATCGGCTGGGAGTTCGTCCACGTCTGCGTCGACGACTACAGCCGCCTCGCCTACGCCGAGGTCCTCGCTGACGAGAAAGCAACAACCGCGATCGCGTTCCTGCACCGCGCGGTCGCCTTCTACCGCCGCCACGGCATCCAGGTCGAGCGCGTCCTCACCGACAACGGCAGCGCGTACCTCTCGACACTGCACGCGCTCGCCTGTCGCACACTCGGCATCCGCCACCTCCGCACACGGCCCCGCAGGCCACAAACCAACGGCAAAGCCGAACGCTTCATCCGCACCCTGATCAACAGCTGGGCCTACGGCGCCATCTACCGCTCAAGCCAGGAGCGAACCGCCGCCCTTGACGGCTGGCTCTGGCACTAC
>DHWI01000028.1 GCA_002413095.1 Thermoleophilia bacterium UBA5186 | reverse complement strand
CAGGAGGAGATCTTCGGGCCCGTCCTCTCGGTGCTGACGTTCCGAACGCCTGAGGAAGCGGTCGAGAAGGCGAACAACACGCCGTACGGGCTCAGCGCCGGGGTCTGGACCGAGAAGGGATCGCGGATCCTCTGGATGGCCGAGCGCCTGCGCGCGGGCGTCGTCTGGGCGAACACGTTCAACCGGTTCGACCCGACCTCGCCATTCGGCGGCTACAAGGAGTCCGGCTTCGGCCGCGAGGGCGGGCTGCATGGGCTCGAGCCGTACACGACCTTCGACGGCGCGGACGCGTTGGGCGGATGACCCGGCTCCCGGTCAAGAAGACGTACAAGCTCTTCATCGGAGGGGCTTTCCCGCGCAGCGAGTCCGGCCGCACGTACGAGGCCGAGGGCCAGAACGTCGCCCTCGCGTCGCGGAAGGACGTGCGCGACGCGGTCAAGGCGGCGCGCGGCGCCTACCCGAAGTGGGCGGGGATGACCGCGTACAACCGCGGCCAGATCCTCTACCGCCTGGCCGAGATGGTCGAGGCGCGGACGGCCGAGTTCGCCGAGCTCGCCACCGGGCGCAAGGAGGTGGCGCAGGCGGTCGATCGGATCGTCTGGTACGCCGGCTGGGCCGACAAGCTCGCGCAGGTGATCGGGGCCTCGAACCCTGTCGCTGGGCCCTACTTCAACTTCACCATCCCGGAGCCGACCGGCATCGTCGGGGTGCTCTCGCCCGACGAGCCGCCCTTGCTCGGCATCGTGACCAGGCTCGCACCCGTGCTCGTCGGCGGGAACGCGGCGGTCGTGGTCGCGTCCGAGACCCGCCCGCTCGCTGCGATCGAGCTCGCCGAGGCGCTTGCGACGTCGGACGTCCCGGGTGGCGTCGTCAACATCCTCACCGGCCGCCGCGAGGAGCTCGCGCCGGTGCTCGCCTCGCACATGGACGTGAACGCCATCGACCTCGCGGGCGCGGACGGCCTCGTGCCCGAGCTCGAGCGCGCGGCCGCTGAGAACGTCAAGCGAGTCGTGCACGGTGGCAGCGACCAGAGCCTGTGGGAGATCTCCGCGTTCCTCGAGCTCAAGACCGTGTGGCACCCGATCGGCCAGTAGACGTCGACGCGGAGCTCGACCGGCTCTACGGGCTGCCGCTCGAGGACTTCACGAAGGCGCGCAACGAACTGTCCGCGCGGCTGAAGAAGTCCGGCGAGACCGACGCGGCGGCCGAGGTGAAGGCGCTGGCCAAGCCGTCGGTTCCCGCGTGGGCCGTCAACCAGCTGGCGCGGACGCGCAAGCGGGACGTGCGCGCGTTGCTGGATGCCGCCGAGCGCTCGCGCTCGGGGAAGGCGAAGACGCTCCGCGAGGCGCTGAGCGAGCAGCGCGACGCCCTCCAGCGGCTGACCAACGAGGGGCGCCAGTTGCTGGAGGCGACGCGCGGCAGCGCGCCCGACGCGATGGTGCAGCGGATCGCCTCGACGCTCCGCGCCGCGGCATCGGATCCGTCCGCGGCGGAGCTGCTCGAGCGCGGCCGCGTGAACGAGGACCTCGAGCCGGCCGGCTTCGAGGCGCTCGCGGGGTTGGTCGACGCGAAGTCCCCGCCTGCGTCGAAGCGAGACGAGGGCGCCGCGCGCCGCAAGCTTCTCGAGGTGGCGCAGAAAGCGGTGCGCGAGCGCAAGGCGGAGGCGGCCGAGCTGCACGACCGGGCCGAGGAGTCCGAGCGTCAGGCCGCGAAGGCCCGCAAGGCCGCCGACCGGGCCGATCGGGCGCTCGAGGACGCCGAGGCAGAGCTCCGGTCGCAGGAGCGTCCCGCGTGACTCGCTACGATCCGGCCGCGTGAGGGCAACCCGCCGCTTCAGTCAGGCGATTTCCGAGGGGGACAGCATCTCGGTCCTCGCGGAGGTCGGCGACGCCGCGGAAGCCCGCCGCGCGGATGCCGACGGCGCGGGCGGAATCGTCGTGCGCGGCCGGCTCGACCGGGCCGCGACCGAGCTGCCGCTGCTCTGGCGCGCCCCCGGCGAGGCACGAGACGCGCAGACCGCCGAGGCCGACGCGTACCTCGTGGTCGTCGCCGACGTCCGGGACGACGAAGGCCGCCTCGAGCTGCTGCACCACAACGCGCTGGAGCTCGGACTCGATTGCGTCGTGGAGGCCCGGAGCGAAGAGGACCTCGAGCAGGCACTGGAGCAAGTAGACCCGGAGATCTTCCTGCTCTCCGCAAACGGGGACCTCGACCGCGTCCTCGAGCTGCTCCCCGACGTCCCGGCGGGGAAGCTCGCGATCGCCGACGCCGCCGGCGCGTCTGCCGAAGACGTCGCCGAGCTCGAGCGCGCCGGCTTCGACGCGGTGATCGTGGCGGCCGGCGATCTCGCCGGGCTCGCCGGTGGCGGCGCCTCCTAGCCTGGCAGACCCGCGCCGCGAGTCGCTCTGGGGCGGTCCCAGGGCCGCGTTCGTCGCGATCCTCGCGGGCGCGGCCGCGCTGCGGCTCGTCGGGGTCCAGTACGGCCTGCCTTTCGGGAACCTGCTCAACCCGGACGAGCAGAGCATCGTCCCGCGCTCGTGGTCGATCGTGCACGGCGGCGGCCTCGATCCGCACTGGTTCGACTACCCGACGCTCCTCATCTACGCGCTTGCGCCCACGCAGCTGGGCCAGGACGAGCCTTCCTACCTCGCGGCCCGGATCGGCGTCGTCGTGCTCGCGGTCGGGGCGGTCGCCGCGACCTGGTGGCTCGCGCAGCGCGCGTACGGGAGCGCGCTCGCGGGGGCGGTCGCGGCGGCGATCGTGGCCGTCGAGACGACGAACGTCGCGTACGGGCACATGGCCGTTACCGACGTGCCGCTGACGCTGGGCGTCGTGGTCGCACTGGCGCTGATGGTTCGCGGGCCGCTCGAGCTTGCCGGGATCGCGGTGGGCATCGCGACCGCCTTCAAGTATCCAGGCGCCTTCTTGCTCGCGCCGCTCGTCGTTGCGGGGTGGGGACGGTGGCGGCGCCTCGCGGGCGCCGTGGCCCTCGCCGTCGCCGCGTTCCTCTCCTCGAGCCCGTTCGTCGCAGTTCATCCCGGCGAAGCCTGGGCGGACTTCTCGCGCGTCAGCCGCCTCGCCCGCACTGGTTGGCTGGGCTTCGAGCACGACCACTGGGCCGGGATCGCGTTCGTCGCGCAGCTTTGGCACGGCCTCGGTCCGGTGCTGGTCATCGCCGTGGCCGGACTCGTCGCAGCGCTCGTTCGTCGCAGCCGGGCCGATCTCGTCCTCGCCGTGTTCGTGCTCGTCTACTTCATCGACCTGCTGACGCTGCACGCGCACTTCGACCGCTACGTCCTGCCGCTCGTGCCCCCGCTCGCCGTCCTCGCCGCGCGGTTTCGCGCGCTCGCGCCGGTGACTCTGCTCCTGCTCGTCATTCCGCTTGCGTTCACGATCCGAGACGACGCGCGACTGACGAGAACGGATACGCGGATCGTTGCCGCGCACTGGATCTCCTCGCACGTCGCGCGTGGCGCGACGATCGCGCTCGACCCTTCGACGCCCGAGGTCATCGGCTACCGGATCGTCCGCCTGCAGCTCCCCGGGCCCGGCCGGCCCACGGATCCGCAGCGCGACATCGGGCGGCTGCGGGGCGAGGGTGTCCAGTACCTCGTCGTGTCCGGCGCCGTCGCCGACCGGGTGGCAGCGACTGCGGATCGTTATCCGCGGGAGGCGGCGTTCTACCGCGGGTTGACGGGGCCCGTCTACGGCGTCACTTCGGGCCACGGGCTGTTCGGGCCGTGGGTTCGGGTCTACCATCTTCAACCGTGATCAGATACGGGGTCCTGATGCTCGCCGCGGTCGCGGCGTCGGTTGTGCTTGCCGGCTGCATCGGCAACGGCTCGGTGGAGCCGCAGGCGCGCGCGGCCGCGCAGACGCGCTGTCTCGACCGGCCGGGCTGGCAGAAGCTTGCCACCCGGATCGGCGCTCCGGTCTACTGCCCCGGCTGGATGCCCGACCCGCTCGACGGCCGGATCGGCAGCCGCTGGAACAACATCTTCGCTGTCGACCGCGACCGCAGCTACCTGATGAGCTGGGTCTGGCAGGAGACGGGGCCGGGCACGGCAGGCGGCGAGTTGCACGTCAACTTGCGCGGCTATCCGGGCCGGTCGCGGATCCCGACCTGCACCGACACGAGGCTGACCGCGAGCGGAAACAGCCGCAGCGTGAAGCTCCCGTGCTTCGCCGATCCGAACGGACACCGCCGCGCCGCCGGGATCGAGGCGACCCTCTACACCGTGAACCAGGACGCCGACCAGTGGCACGTCCTCTATGCCTGGCGCCGCGGCGGCTCGCTCTACACGCTGAGCGAGCACGTCGCGCCGCCGCTGACGTACACGAAGGTGGTAGCGAACCTCGACCGGATGCTGCGCTCGCTCGTCCTCGTCCGGCCCGCGCGATGAAGGTCAACCGCGGGCAGTTCCTCACGGGCGCAGCGGCGTCCGCGCTCGGCGCTGCGGGCATCTACGAGCTGGTCGACCGGCTCGCCGACTCGCCCAACCGCCCGGCGGCCGCGCAGAGGACGGACGAGCAGCACCTGCTGTCGCACACCGAGGTGATCGAGGACAACGGCGTCGAGGTGCTCGTCCCGCCGCTCCACCACGAGGTGGTGACCGCGAAGATCCGCCCGGACGTGAAGCTGGCCGATGCGCAGAGGACCCTGGAGCAGACGCTGCGCGGCCTGGAGCGCGAGTACGCCGGCAGCCCGGCGGGACTAGGCGTCACGATCGCGTGGGGGATCCCCTACTTTCGCGACCATGTTTCGGTCCCCGCGCAGCAGCACCTCCCGATCGACCTGCGGGAGTCGGGCCGCAGCCCGGTGGGTGTGCTCGTCGACGCGATCCGCTTCCCGAGCGATCCGCACGAGGTCGTGCTCGAGGAGAACGACGTCGCGATCTTGCTTCGCAGCGACCACCTGGCGCACGTCGCCGACGGCCACGACGCGCTCCTTCCCCGGCTCGGCGTCTTCGAGCCGACCTCGATCCGGAAGGGCTTCGTCGGCGGCGGCTTCGAAGGGCGGCGCAGCTTGCCGAAGCAGATGGCGGTCGCGGCCGGCATTCCCGGGGCCGACCTGATCCCGGCGACGGCGCAGCTCTTCCTGGGCTTCACGTCGACGCAGCGCCAGGCGATGGGCCCGACGAAGATCGCGAACTTCGAGACGCTGGGCCTGACCCACGACCCGTCCGGCTATTTCCGCGGCGGCACGCACATGCATCTGTCGCACGTCTTCGAGGATCTCGAGGCGTGGTACCTGAACTTCGACTTCCGCGAGCGGGTGGCGACGGCGTTTCGGCCCGGAAAGGACGTGCCGGAGGGGACGCAGACCGTTCGGCAGGCGCCACAGGACATCACGGACGGGTCGCATGTCGCCGCCGACTTCCGCCGGACCGGCGCGATCGGCCACAGCTCATCGATCCAGCCGTTCTCACGCCTTCCCCGGCAGGTGATCGGGCCCGACGGGACGGTCTACGCCAAGGGCAGCGCCATCCCGCAACGGGCCGACTTCAACACGCTCGACAACCCCTTCTTCTGGACCGCGAGCCCCGAGCGGGACGGCTGGAGCGCGACGCCGTCCGCCGGCCTGCACTTCATCTCGTTCAACCCGTCCAGCCACGACTTCCACCGGAACCGGCTCGCGATGGACGGAGTGCTGCCGGACGGGACTCGGCTGCCGTTCGTGCCGCGGGCGCGCGGGCAGGGCTTCAACTCGGTGCTGCGCGCGTCACACCGGCAGAACTTCCTCGTGCCTCCGCGCCGGCACCGCTCGTTCCCGCTCTCCGAGCTGCGGGCATGACTGGCGGCTCCTACTCCATCCCCCAGCTCGGGCGGCTGCACCCCGTCGAGATCAGTCGCGGCGAGGCCGATCAGCGCTACTCGACCGACTCCTCGGAGACGCGAACGACGACCGATGCGACCGTCGTGCCCCCCGCGCTGAGCACGAGGCGCCAGTCGCCAGCGGCCCAGAAGAGCATGTAGCCGGAATACGTCCCGCGCAGCTTCTTCGTCACGGGGAACCTGAGGCTCAGGTCACCCTTCTGCCGCAACTCGTCCTCCGTGGTCGGGAATCCGCGCGGGAACGTGAGCGGCTCGCTCCGGTACCAGAAGCGCAGCGGCAGCCCGGAGTCGCACTGGTAGCCGCGGAGCGTCAGATCGCTCCGCCGCGCCAGGCGGCCGCGCATCACCACACGGGTCGGGAACCCCGGGACGTAGAGCCTCGCCGCAGTGCCGGCACCGTCGTTGAACGGCAACACCAGCGGCCCGAGCGCCGCTCCCCGACCCGCCTGTCCGAAGCTGCCCACGGGCGAGGGGGCTCCGCAAGCCGCCGCCGTCCCCCCGATCGGGTTCCAATCGGCGAGCGCGACGGCCGGGATTAGCGCCGCGACGGCGAGACAGACGGCCAGCGCCCTCATCCGAAGAACACCTTCGCCACTTCGTACCAATCCTCGGGCACGACCTTGAGCTCTGCCGTCGCCTCCTCGAGTGAGACGTCGACGATCTCGTCCCCCTGCAGCGCCGCCATCCGTCCGAAGTTGCCGGCCTGGATCAGCTTGACGGCCTTGAGTCCGTACCGGGTGGCGAGGACTCGGTCCCGCGCCGTCGGGGTCCCGCCGCGCTGGACGTGGCCGAGGACCGTCACGCGCGTCTCGAACCCCGTCCGCTCCTCGATCTCGCGCGCCAGCGTCTCGCCGACCCCGCCGAGCTGGACGTGGCCGAACTGATCGCTCGCGCGCGCCTCGCCGGCGACGAGCTTCCGCTCGCCGCTCCGGTAGGTCAGCTCGTAGCCCTCGCTCACTACCACGATCGAGAAGAGCTTCCCACTCTTGTGGCGGGCGACGATCTCCTCGCAGGCCTCCTCGACTGTCAGCGGCTGCTCGGGGATGAGGATGACGTCCGCGCCGCCGGCGATTCCGCTCATCACCGCGATCCAGCCGGTGTGGCGGCCCATCACCTCGACGACCATCACGCGGTTGTGCGACTCGGCGGTCGTGTGCAGCCGGTCGATCGCCTCGGTGCAGATCGCGACCGC
>DHWI01000188.1:1192-5649 GCA_002413095.1 Thermoleophilia bacterium UBA5186 | reverse complement strand
AGCCCGGCGCCGACGCCCCAGGCGAGCGCGCGCAACGGGTGCCCCGCCGACAGCTCGTCGACGACCAGCTTCGCGCCGAACGCGGCCCACGCATCCGCCGCACCTACGCCCACGATCAGGAGCCGGCGAGGGTTCGGCACGACGTAGGGCGCGAACGCGACCGCGCCGAGGAGCGTCAGCGCCGTCGCAAGCGCGGCGGGCGAGCCGTGGCCGGTAGTACGCGGCGGCGCAGCCCAGGCGATCGCCGCAACTCCCGCGACGACGGCGATCACCGCAAGGACGTGACGCGCGCGAACGTGCTCCCCGAGGTAGCGAGCCGCGAGCGCGAGCAGCAGGACGAGCCCGAGCGCGAGCGTCGGCTGCACGACGGTCAGGGGCGCGTAGCGCAGCGCGAGCAGCTGCAGCGGCCAGCCGATGACCGCCAGCGCGACGCCGCCGACCCACAGCCGCTGGCGCGCGAGGCTGGCGAGTAAGCCCGGCCGAAGCTCGATCTTCACCGGAGCCCGACGCGAGGCCCGGGCTTGCAGCGCGTAGCCGACCTCGTAGCAGGCCGCGGCGCACCCAGCGGCGACCATTCCGGCAGCGAGGGACGCGTGCATGCGTGTCACTATCGCCCGCATGCGCCCCTCGGTGCTCCTTCCTCTCGCCGCGCACGTTCCCGGCGTCGCCCGCGCCTACGGCATCCCCTGCCGGCTCCCGCGCGAGGACGCGGTGGCGGTGACGTTCGACGACGGCCCGCATCCGGAGGGCACGCCGGCCGTCCTGGACGCGCTCGACGCAGCAGGCGCGAAGGCGACGTTCTTCCTCGTGGGCGAGCAGGTCGAGCGCCGGCCCGAGCTCGCGCGGGAGATCGCAGCACGAGGCCACGCGGTCGGTGTGCACGGCTACCGCCACCGGCTCCTCCTGAGGCGCACGCGGCGGGGCCTCGCCGACGATCTCGACCGCGCCGCGGAGCTGATCGCCGAAGCAACCGGCGCGGCGCCGCTCTACTACCGCGCGCCCTACGGCGTCTTCAGCAACGCGTCACTCGCGCTCGCCCGACAGCGCGGCTGGATCCCGTTTCTGTGGTCCCGCTGGGGTCGCGACTGGGAGCGCCGCGCGACCGGGGAGGCAATTGCCCGGCGGGCTGCGGGCCGGCTCGTGGCCGGGGACGTCGTGCTCCTGCACGACGCCGACTACTACAGCTCGGCCGGCTCCTGGCGGGGCACGCTGGAGGCGCTGCCGGCCATCCTCGAGGCGGCGGCTTCGCTCGGCGTGTCCTGGATCCCCTTGACCCACGCGACGTAGCGGCGAACACCCTGGTGGAACGGCGTCTCGAGCCGCCACCCGAGCTCCCGCTCGGCCCGCTCACCCGAGATGGCGGAGCTGCGCAGGTCGGCGGGCCGGTCGTCGACGTGGACGATCGGCACGTTGCCGACGAGGTCCTGCACGGTCTCGGCGATCTGCCGGACGCTGACCTGCTCGCTGCCGACGAGGTTGTACGTCCTGCCCGCCGCGACCGGAGCGAGCGCCGCGACGACGCCTTCGGCGAGATCCTCGACGTAGACGAACTGGCGCGTCTGGGCTCCGTCGCCGGTGACGGTCAGGGGCTCGCCGGCGAGCGCGCGCGAGACGAACTGGGCGACCACGGTGGACGCCCGGGCCCGCGGGCCGTACGGGATCCCGAAGCGGAGGATCGTCTGCTCGAGGCCGTAGAGCTCGTCGAACGAGTGGCAGAAGAGCTCGCCGGCCACCTTCGTCGCGGTGTAGAAGTGCGCGGGGGGAACGAGGGACGTGTCCTCGTCGAGCGGCTCCTCGCCGGCCGCGCCTCCGTAGACCCAGACCGTGCTTGCGTAGAGGACGCGCTTGATCTTCTCCAGCAGCGCTGCCTCGAGCATGACCTCGGTGCCGCGAGCGTTCACGAGCTCGGCGCGCGAGGGATCCCGGACGACGTCGTTGACGTCGGAGACCGCGGCGAGGTGGATGACCGCGTCGCAGCCACGGGTGGCCGCGCGCAGGGTCTCGAGGTCGAGCAAGTCGCCGACGACCGTCTCCACTTGCTCGGGCGTGATGTAGGGCGACGGGACGATGTCGAAGATGCGCGGCTCGTGGCCATGCGCGAGCAGGACGTCGACGACGTGCGAGCCGATGAAGCCGGACCCGCCGGTGACAAGGATCTTCATTCGCGCTCCTCCGGACGGTAGTAAATGGGGACACACCAGTGGTTCTCGGCGACCCAGTCGCTGTTGGGCAGATCGACCGCATGGCCGAGGACGCGGTGGCAGGGCTCGTCGTAGACCTTGCCGGTCGAGCGTTCGATCGGCTCGAAGACGATGTACTTGTAGAGACCGGAGACCATCCCGTCCGGAAGCTCCAACCGTGCGCGGTAGCTCGGGTCGAGCACCTCGCGCGCGGCGGCATTCTTCCAGGCGACGATCTCGTCGAGCCGCTCGACGCCGACGACGCCGGCCGCGGCGGTGAATTCGTTCATGCGCAGGTTCAGGCCTTCCATCGCGTAGTCGGGCTTGCCGTAGTTGCGGAAGTCGCGCGCGAACTCGAGCGCCTCGGGGTGCCGGGAGACGACCATCCCGCCCTCGCCCGTCGAGATCGTCTTCGTCGGCGCGAACGACCAGATTCCCGCGTCGCCCCATGTTCCGGCTCGCCGTCCGTTCCACTCCGCGCCATGGGCATGGGCGCAGTCCTCGATCAGGAAGATGCCCTCCACGCGGCAGAGCTCGGCGATCTGCTCGATCTCGAAAGCGACGTGCCCGCCGATGTGGACGACGAACGCGGCGCGCGGCCGGTGTCGGTGCACCTTCTCCTCGAAGTCGGCGAAGGACATGCAGAGGTCGTCGCGGTTGCAGTCCACGAACTCGACCTTCGCTCCCGCGCGCAGGGCGAGCAGCGGTGTGGCCATGAAGGTGTTGGACGGGCAGAGGATGGTCTCGCCGCGGACGCCGGCGAACTCGAGCGCGGCCAGCGCGGCGCCGCTCCAGCTCGCAAAGGCCGCTGCGTCCAACTCGTTCCAGGCGCCCCACGCGGACTCGAACGCCGCCACCATCTCTCCCTCAGACCAGCGCTCCGAGTCGAGCACCCGATCCCACAGCTCGTGGAGCCGCGCGCGATCGCGGTGGTCGAATCCGATCGCAAAGCGATCGAGGGAAGCGTGGGTCTTGGCTTCGGACAGAGTGCGGACGTTAATCACCCGCCGCGACGGACGCGACGGTTAGGTTCTAATTCCGCGGATCTGAACGGTGCCTGAACGGCCTATTCGGCTGCGACGTCGCGCCGCAGGAAGACCAGGTAGCCGCCGGCGATCGGCACTGCGATGTAGAGGGCGCAGACCCAGGCCGCCCGGATCACAGGCGTCCAATCGGCAGGGACGCGCAGGAAGCCGTGCCACGCCTCGAACTGCGTCCCCAGCAGGTACGGGCGGATGACCTCCGTCCCGGGGAGGACGCCGAGCAACTGCATCAGGAGCGCGAACATGAGCGTGCCTACGACCGAGGCCGCGCTGTTCCTCGTGATCGTCGAGAGCAGCAGGCCGAACGCGGCGATCGCGACCAGCGCGAGCACGTACAGGGCGAGGCTCGCCGCTAGGAGCGCCAGGCCGTGGCCGGCCGAGACCGGTGCCCCCGAAAGCGACGTCAGCGGCTTGAACCCCCACGCCAGCGAGCCGGCGATCGCGCCGACGATGCCCATCGAGAAGACGACGACGAGCGTGTAGCTGAACGCAGCGAGGACCTTTCCGCCGAAGACCTGGCCGCGCTCGCGCGATCGCGTCAGGATCGTCTTGAGCGTGCCGTTGTGGGTCTCCGCGGCCACGATGTCGCCTGCGACGAGCGCGGTGATCAGCGGGAAGCCCCAGATCGACATGAAGAAGAGCACGACGAACGGCGTTGCAATGCCCGTGTCGCGGATGTAGCGGCCGAGCGGCACGTCGTTCGGCCCACCCTTTTGGAGCAGCAGCACGATCACGAAGATGAGCGGCACGGCCATCGCGGACCCGAGCCCGAGATACGTGCGCTTCTGGGCGAGCAGCTTGGCGAGCTCCCAGCGGTACACCTTCGCGACGGCGCTCACGACGCGACCACCTCCTCGTCTGCTGCGGCGTCGCCTTCGGTCATGCCCAGGAAGAGCTCCTCGAGGCTCGCGACCTCCGGGACGAGCGCGGTGACCCCGATCCTCGCCTGACCGAGCGCGATCGACAGCGCCGCGACCGCATCCTCGTCGCCCTGGAAGCGAAGTCCGGCCCCGTTCAGCTCGACGTTCTCGATGCCGGCCTGCGTGAGGCACACCGTCCGCGCGCGCTTCGGATCGTTCGAGCGCAGCTCGTATCCGGTCGATGCGGTGGCGAGCAGATCGGCGAGCTGGCCCTCGTAGACGATCCGGCCCTTTCGGATGATCGCGACGCGGTTGCACAGCTCCTCCACCTCGCTCAGGAGGTGGCTCGACAGCAGGACGGTGATGCCCTCGCC
>DHWI01000188.1:0-1128 GCA_002413095.1 Thermoleophilia bacterium UBA5186 | reverse complement strand
TCGAGCAGCAGCAGCTGCGGCTCGCGGAGGAGCGAGGCGGCAATCCCCAGCCGCTGCCGCATCCCGTGCGAGTACCCGCCGACCTTGTCCTTGGCGCGGTCGGTGAGCTCGACCAGCTCCAGGACGCCGTCGATGCGCCCACGAGCGCCGGCGTCGTCGTAGTCGGCGAGCAGCTGGAGGTTCTTCCGCGCCGAGAGGTATGGATAGAACTGCGGGCCTTCGACGAAGCCGGCCACGCCCTCGAGCGCCTTCGCGCCGTCGACGAGCGGATCGCGGCCGAACAGCTCGGCCGATCCCTCGGTGGGGCGGATCAGCCCCAGGAGCATCCGCAGGGACGTCGTCTTCCCCGCGCCGTTCGGGCCGAGGTAGCCGAACACGTCTCCGCGCTCGACGGTCAGGTCGACGTGGTCGACCGCGACGATGTCGCCGTAGCGCTTGACGAGCCCGCGCGCGGCGACGGGCGGCGCATCGGTCACTTCAGGTTCCGGGCAGCCTCTTGCGCCGCTGCGGGCGGGAGCGATCCGGCGAGCACGTACGAGACCCCGCCTCGCTCCCACTGGATGATCGTCCCGAGCTGCGTCGCGAGCTCATGGCCGGTAACTCCGTCCAGCGACACCGTCGGGAGGCTCGAGAGGGAGCCGCCGGGCGGGGTGGTTCCTCCAGCGGCCGCGGCGTCGACCTTGCGCTCGACGACGACGATCGCGCCGAGGCCCTGGCCGTAGACCGCGAGCGCTGCGGGCGAGTCGCCGTTGCCGACGAGCCGCACGTCCTTGCGCGGGAGGCCGACCAGTGTGTCCGGTGCGGTGACCGGGAAGCCCGCGGCCGCCTGGACCGCATCGAGGCCGGTCACGCTCGTGTCCTTGCCGGTGCCCGCGCCGTTGTCCGCGGCGGGCGGGGTCAGGTCGACCGTCTTTGCGCCGGTGGGCGGCGAGACGTCGACGTCACTCGCAGCCACGGGCCCGTAACTGATGTGGGTTGCGACGAGCTCGACGACCGGCGTCGAGCTGCCCTGCGCATAGATCGCGGCCCGCAAGGGGATCCCGCGCGCGGCGTCCCACGCGAGCTCGACCGAGCCGAGGAGGCCTCCGTCGTGCTTCGGCGAGAGCCCGACCGTGTACGCCTCATGGC